>NZ_JBEPLY010000009.1:0-179614 GCF_040545495.1 Martelella mangrovi | reverse complement strand
TGAAGTGACCTTCACCTTCTCCGAAGCGGTCGACGGTTTCGATGCCGGTGATGTCAGCGTTGGCAACGGCACGCTGTCCGACCTGACGCAGGTTGACGATCATACCTGGACGGCGACGGTGACGCCGGATGCCACCGGCGATGTGACGGTATCCGTCGCGGCCGGTTCCTATACCGACCTTGCGGGCAATGCAGGCTCTGCCGGTTCTGACAGCGATGTCTTCGACCGCACCGCGCCGACGGTCGATGTTGCGATCACCGACAACGGCCAGGACGGCACGCTGGTTCTGACCTTCGCACCGGACACCGACACCACGACCTTCGACCCGTCCGCCGACCTCGATCTCGTCAATGCCGATCTCGGCACGGACGGAACATGGGATGTTGACGGCGCCGGCAATCAGGTGTGGACGGCAACGATCACGCCGACGGCCAATGGCGAGGTCACGGCCACGGTCACCGACGGTTCCTACACCGATACGGCCGGCAATGAAGGCTCGGAAGGCGTTGGCTCGGAAGACTTCGATGTCTCCGGTCCGTCCGTCAATGTCGATATCGTCAATAACGGCCAGACGGGTGAAGTGACCTTCACCTTCTCCGAAGCGGTTGACGGTTTCGATGCGTCCGATGTCAGCGTTGGCAACGGCACGCTGTCCGACCTGACGCAGGTTGACGATCATACCTGGACGGCGACGGTGACGCCGGAAAACGCGGGCGGAGAGGTTTCCGTCACGGTTGCCGATGACAGTTATACCGATATTGCCGGCAATCTGGGCGAGGGCGGCACGGACGCGGAAATCTTCGACCGCTATGAGCCGCTGGCGCAGGACGACCACAGCAACCTGACGATCGGTGGCGATGATTTCAGCAGCGACCGGGACTTCAATGTTGCGTTCGTGCTCGATTTCAGCGGCAGCGTTTCCGATGATGAGGCGGATCAGATGCTTCAGGCTGTCAAGGCCGCAGGTCAGACCTTCTTCGAAGGGACGACCGGCGATGTCCAGATCCAGCTTATAGCGTTCGCTTCGGATGCCAGTTCGACCATGTCCTTCACCAACTACAACGACTTCGCTGCACAGGTCGATGCTTGGGAAAATAACCGCCCCATGAGAGGCGGAACGGACTATACGGAAGCCGTCAACCAGACCAAGGAGGACTTCCAGCCGATCGACGGCTATGACAACCGGGTTTTCTTCATGAGTGATGGCGAACCCACCGAACAGACATCCGGGTCGTGGGGCCACATCGACCACTCATTGCTGAGCAACACCGAAGCTGCATGGAACGATTTCGTCGCCAACAACGATATCGAAGTGCAGACGGTGGGTATCGGCCAGGGTGTCAGCGTTCCCCGGCTGCAGGATGTCGATGAAGCTGACGGCGATAACCACGTCATCGAGGTTTCCAACTTCGACGCTCTGGTGGACGAGTTGATCGACTCCCTCAAGGGAGCGGAAGTCTCGGGCAATGTTCTGCGCGGCGACGATGATATTGCCGGCACGGCGGATGATGACCTTCTGGGCGTTGATGGCGGCCATATCCTGTCCATCGCCGTTGACGGCGAGACCTATACCTACGGCACAGACGGGGTTGTCGACAGTCAAGGGAATACCGTTTCGGATGATGCCACCTTTACTGTCGATACGGCGCAGGGCGGTTCGCTCACATTCGATTTCGAAAGTGGCGACTGGGTCTATGAGGCCGATTCCGAAACCACGACCGGAACCGAGGCTTTCGATTATGTTCTGACCGATGATAGCGGTGACACGAGCAGCGCGACCCTGACGGTTGACGTTCAATCCGCGACGGCCGGGGCAAGTGCAACGGCAAGCATGGCACTTGAGGCCGACAGTGCCGATGCCGTGGATGCAGACCCTGTCTTCGCAACGGCCGCTTCCGACCTTCACGTGCAAACCCTGGGACTTGGCGGTGCGTATGACGACGCGGATGCCGGCGACGAAAACACGGTGTCGGTGTTGGGCGAAGATAACGACCTCACGGCTGACGACCTCGTCTACGAGGACAATGTCGAAAGTCTGGAGGCCTATCTGCCTGAGGAAAACAACACCGGCACGGCTGCCGGCGCATCGGAACCGGCTGATGCCGGAACCGTGAATGTCGATCTCGACGAGATTGAAGACCATGCAGCGATGGTGGGCTGAATCAGGCCACCAATGCTGACAGCGCAATTCCGGAAAAAGCGGACATTGTTTGCCCGTCCGGAATTGCACCAGAACAACAACCGGGGTGACTTCGCGTTTCGATGAGACGCGAAGTCCCATCGGCGGGAGACGCATTGCTGTGTCCCCGGTCCGGACAGCCCCTTCAAAGAACCTGGCCAGAAGATGAACATACATATCAAAGACAATCGCGCAGTCGGCGATGCGGCCGGTCTTTCGAGGGAGCCGGAGGTTGTTTCCGACCGGTGGATAGAAGCCTTGCTGACCGTTGCCGGACACTACCGGATAGACTGCTCGCCCGAACAGCTCAGGCTGGTGGATGCCTGGGGCCAGAGCGGTGACCGCAAGCGGGTCTTTGGCAAGCTGGCGCGGCAGGCCGGACTGGCGATCCGGTTTATCGACCGCGATGTCCGCAAGATCACACCGATGCGCCTTCCCGTCATTGTGTTCTTGAAGGACGGACAGGTTGCCGTTGCCAGTGGGCGCAACGGAGACAGGTTCGCGCTGACCTTTTCCGGCGATGGCGGTCTTTCTTCCGATGTCGCGATTGCCGATCTGAAAGACCGTGTCGAACTGGTGGCGGTTGTCAGGCCGGCGGGCGATATGCCGGACAGCCGGATCGACGATTATATCGAACCGTTCCGGAAAAACTGGCTGCGATCGATCGTTCTGGCCGATTTTCGGCCCTATTTCTTCATCATGCTGGCCTCGCTGGTGGCCAATATTCTGGCGCTTGCCAGCGTCATCTTCTCCATGCAGGTCTATGACCGGGTTGTGCCGGCCCAGTCCTATCCCACGCTTTTCGTTCTCGCGGGCGGTGCTTTTCTGGCGGTTCTGTTCGCCTTCATCATGCGTCAGATGCGCATGAAGATCACCGATGTGCTCGGCAAGCGCGCCGACCTGCGCATATCCGACAAGGTCTTCGGACGCGCGCTCAGGGTCAAGAATATTGCCCGGCCGCGCGCCACCGGCACATTCATTGCCCAGCTGCGCGAACTGGAGCATGTGCGCGAAATGATGACCGCCTCGGCGGTGTCGGCGATTGCGGATCTGCCCTTCTTCCTGCTGTTTTGCGTGATCTTCTGGTGGGTGGCGGGAAATCTTGTCTGGGTTCCGGCCGTTGCCGTCCTGCTCCTGATTGCGCCCGGCATTCTGGCGCAGAGAAAACTGCGCGAACTTGCCAAGGCAAACATGCGCGAATCCGCGCTCCGCAACGCCATGCTGGTGGAAGCGGTGCAGGGCCTGGACGACATCAAGCTGCTGCAGGCCGAAGACCGGTTCCAGAACCACTGGAACCACTACAATGCCGTCAACGCCGATTCCGGCATGAAGCTGCGTGACCTTGTGGGCACGCTCGGCAACTGGACGCAGACCGTGCAGGGCATGGTCTATATCGCGGTTGTCGGCGTCGGGGCGCCGGCGGTGATGTATGGCGACATGACGACCGGTGCCCTTGTTGCTGCGGCGATGCTTTCCACGCGCATGCTGGCGCCGCTGGCAAGTGTCACACAGGTCCTCAATCGCTGGCAGCAGGCGCGGATCGCGAGCGAAAGCCTCGACAAGATCATGATGCTGCCTGTCGATCACCCCGAAAATGCAAAGCGAATCCACAAATCGGCCATTGAAGGGGCCTTTCACCTGCAGAAGGCCGTTTTTGCCTATGAGGAAGAACCGGTTCTGACCGTCGACGACCTGAAGATCCGGGCGGGCTCGAAAGTGGGGGTCATTGGCCGCAACGGAGCCGGAAAGTCGACCCTGCTTCAGGGGCTGTCGGGTCTGATGGAAGCACGGTCCGGTACTGTCCTGATTGACAGCGCAAACATCACGCATGTCGACCCCGCCGACCTGCGCCGCGATATCGGTCTTGCCGGCCAGAATGCACGGCTTTTTTACGGCACAATTCGCGAAAACCTCTGCCTCGGCGCGCCCAATGCCCGCGACGAGGAGCTGATTGCCGCTCTCGAACGCACCGGTGCGTGGGAATTCGTCCGCAAGATGCCGGAAGGGCTGGATCGCATGATCCAGGAGGGCGGACATGGCCTGTCGGGCGGACAGCGCCAGGCCATCATTCTCGCACGGCTTCTTCTGCGCACGCCGTCCGTCGTTCTTCTCGATGAGCCGACGGCCGCACTTGATGAAACGGCTGAACAGAAAATTCTGTCGGCGCTCGGCGGGCTGGACGCGGGAACGACACTGGTCGTTGCGACCCACAAGCCGTCCGTTCTCACACTGGTGGATCGACTGATTGTGGTTTCCAACGGCAGGATCATCATGGACGGCCCACGGGACGCAATTCTCGCGCGCCTGCGCAAGGGCGAGGCCCATGCCGCCAAAAGACGCAAGGAGGCGGCCCAATGACCGCAGGCACGTATGAAGACCTGATTGAAGGCGATGATATTTCCGCCAGCGGCGCAGGCAAGGTGGTGCTGATACTGGCGCTGATGATCACGGCCTTTCTCGTCTGGGCCTATTTCTTCTCGGTTGAAGAGGTGTCTTCCGGTCCGGGAACGGTCGTGCCGCTGTCGCACGAGCAGACGGTTCAGTCTTTCGACGGCGGCATTCTGTCGGAACTCGATGTCAGCGCCGGAGAGATTGTTGACAAGGGGCAGATCATCGCCAGGCTCGATCCTACCCGCGCACAGGCGGAATATGATGAAACGGCTGCGCGCTACCGCGCCTCGCTGGCCCAGGCCGCCCGCCTGCAGGCAGAGGTCACAGGGGCGGAAACCGTCAATTTTCCGGCCGCGCTTGATGGTTTTCCCGATCTGACCGCTTCCGAACGAGCGCTGTTTGTCGCCCGTCAGGACAGCTACCACGAGTCGCTTGCCGATATGAAAGCGGATATGGCGCTGATTGACGAGCAACTCCGGCTGATGACGCCGCTGGTCGAGACCGGCGCGGCCAGCAAGGTCGAGCTGATCCGGCTGAAGCGCGACCGAGCCGACATCAAGCTGAAGATGGACGACATGCGGTCCAAATACATTGTCGAAAGCGGTGAAAAACTGGCGGAGGCCCAGGCAAAGGTTCAGTCGCTGCTGTCCACGCTTCACGGGCTTGAGGATACGATTTCTCACACGACGATCCGCTCCCCGGTGCACGGCATCGTCAAGGACGTCGCCGTGACGACGATCGGCGGTGTCATTTCGCCCAATGGCGCGGTGATGACCATCGTTCCGCTGAACGATCAGCTGCTGATCGAGGCAAGGGTTTCGCCGCGCGATATTGCCTTCATTCACCCCGGGCAACCGGCGCTCGTGAAGATCACCGCCTATGACTATTCGGTCTATGGCGGGCTGGAAGGCTCGGTTGAAAACATTTCGCCAGATACGATCCGCGACGAGATCAATCCGGAAAACCTCTATTACCGGGTTTATATCCGCACGGCCTCGGACGCACTCGTCAACAAGGCCGGCAAACGTTTTCCCATCAGCCCCGGCATGGTTGCGTCCGTCGATATCAAGACGGGTGAGAAGACCATCTGGGACTATCTGATCAAACCGCTCAACCGTGGCCGTGAGGCCTTGCGGGAACGCTGATGAACCCGGGGTAACCGGCCTGTTCACCCGGGCGCCCCGACCATGACTGACACATAAAAGGAGAGCGAAATGCTGAAAAGAGTATCCATCGCCGTGCTGGCTGGGGCCATTTTCGTGGGGCCTGCCTTTGCCGGGGGGCTGAATGAGCAAAAGGCGAATATGAGGTTCGAAAGCGTCACGCCGGCCCTGACCGAGCTTGACGCAAATTTTGTGCGCGATGGCAAACCGGTAACGGTCGAGCTTGTCCGTCAGGTGGAAATCGGTGCGGCGCAGGAGCAGGTTGCATCACTGCTTGGCCAGCCGGTTCAGGCCGCAAAGAGGGGCAATACCTCTGTCTGGGATTATAATCTCAAGTTCACAACAGCGCGCGACGGCGAGATTGTCTGCCAGTACAAGGTGCTGTTCGACAAAACGCAGAAGGTTGACGAAACGGTCTGGCGCAGGCCGCAATGCCGGGACCTGATGACCGGTCGCGGCTGACCTTAACGTAGAAAGTGTATTGTTCGCTGCACGTCTTGAGGCGGGGGTTACATCCTCCGCTTTGCGAACGGAATCAATCTGTTGATTGCAAAACTATTTTCTTGAAAGCCTGTTTATGGCATGCTGTCAGCACTGATTCGTTATTTCCTGCAGCAATCTGTGCTTGCGTTATCCGCTCGGGAACAAACAGCCCTGGAAGATATGTCTTGAGTGTGTACTTCAAGACATCATGACGTGGAAGCGCAGTGATACACCGGATAATGCACTGTGCGGCGGCGGCCGCACGGCGACCGTTATTGTTGCTTGTTTTTGGGCTGGTCATCGCCTCGACTGGCTGCTCGACAAGTGGAAACGGACGCCCCTCAGTTTCTTTTGAAGACCGGACCGGCTCGATCCGGAAGGAACGGCCGGCAGTGCAGGAGCCTGTGGACATGGCTGCCGCCGGGCAGTCGCTCGACGGTCTTGTACAGATTGCGCTTTACCAGAGCCCTGCAATGATCGAGCAGGCTGCCGTCATTCGCGAGGAAACGGGAAATATCGATGTCGCCAAGGGCGGTTATATGCCGATGATCGGCGGTGGCGTCACCGGCGGTGTGGGCGATGCCGGCGATCCGGCCTTCGTGCTTTCGGCCGACCAGCTTCTTTTCGACTTCGGCAAGACCGACCGCGAGGTTGCCCGGGCCGACATCACGGCCCAGGAGGCCCTGCTGCAATTCCAGAGCAATGCCGACACGGTGCTCGGCAACGTCCTGACGGCCTATGCCGAATTCAGCCGATACCGCAGAAACGTCGAAATCGATGGAAAACGCGTTGCCCGGCTGAATGAACTCAGCGATCTCATCAGTCAGCGTGCGGCGGCCGGCGCGACGACGCAGCCGGATGTGCTGGCGGCTTCGAACAGTCTGGAAAAGGCCAAGCACGACCTTCTCGAGATGAAATCTGAACGCGATCGGGCAGCCAATCAGCTCCGGGAATATTCCGGTCCGTTTGCTGTGAATATCGATGTCAGTCTGTCCGATGTTCCAGGCGCCTGCGTTCCCACGGAGGCGATTTCCGACACCTTGCCGGAAATCGCGCTCGCCCGGCTGAAGATTGCCAAGGCTCAGCTCGATTATGAAGATGCATCCAAGGCGCGGCTACCCGGCGTTTCGGCGGAAGTTTATGGCCGCCAGCCGCTTTATGACGAGGGCTTCCGTGTCGGCGTCAATTTCAACGTGGTGCCGACCCTGTTTCGCGGCGGGGCCATCGAAGCGGGGAAGAAGGCCGCCGAAGAGGCGCTTGCAGCAGCCCGCGCCAACCTGGACAAGGTGCACAGAAGCGCCTCGCTGGATTCGCTTGATGCCGGAACGGCGATGACCAATGCCCGTGAGCTGATCGCCTCGTCCGATCGCCAGATCAAGCTTCTCGATGAAACCAGAACGCTTTATCGAAGCCAGTATTTCGATCTGGGAACCCGCAGTCTGACCGATCTTCTGGATACGGAGGAAGACTATTACGACGCGCTGATTGCCCGCAGCAATAGCCAGCGCGACCTCGATATCGCCTTGCTGGAATGCCATCTGGTCAACAGCAGCTTGCGGTCTTCGCTCGGCCTTGCGAACATGACGCTCTACGGCTATCCGATTGACAGTTTCGGCATTGATGTCGGTGAAGAAGAAGAGGACGAGACTGCGACAGAAGCGGTGTCGCTCTGACAGTTTATTGACAAAGGTACCCACCGGCACTTTCGTCGTGCCGCCCTGGACCCCGGATCAAGTCCGGGGTGACGGACAGCGGTTAGGTGGCTCGGAGTGTCTGCAACAAGGGTTTGTCAGCAGTCTGGAAGCGGCGTTGACCTGAAATTGATCGGGACGAAAGCCGCCTTCCGTCTTGCCGTGCGGGCGCCCTTTTAGACCAACGCGCCGGGGTTCATGATCTGGCCCGGGTCCAGCATCGATTTCAGCTGCCGCATCAGGTCGACTTCCTTCGGTGAGCGGCAGCATGAAAGCCAGTCGCGTTTGAGACGACCGACGCCGTGTTCGGCGGTGATCGTGCCGCCATAGTCCCGGACGAGGGCGTAGAGCGCTTGCTCGATCCGGTCGCTGACTTCGGCATCGTCTTCATGACCGACCAGAAAATGGACGTTTCCATCACCGACATGACCGACCTTCAGGGTTCCGGTAACGCCTGCCATGCCGGCCAGAAGCCGATCGCCCGCATCGCAGAAATGACCGAGTTGCGACGGGCTGATGCCGAGGTCGAAATTGATGTGTGCGCCGAAATCAGCATCGACATCGCCGATCGCCTCGCGCACGCGCCAGAGCGCCTGCGTTTCGGACAGCGATTTGGCGATGACGCCATCCTCGACGATGCCGTCTTCCAGAAGCTGGCCGAGCCAGTTTTCGAAATGCGCACTGTCATCGCCCTCCAGTGCGAACTCCGCAAGGATGTAAAAGCCGTGGTCTGCGGCCAGTGGCGAGGCTGCAAGTTCGGTCTTGTGGCAGACGAAATCCCAGTAGTCGGGCCACATGCCTTCAAAGGCCGTCAACCTGCCGGCAAAGGTCCGGCGGGCGGCCGAAAGGCAGGCGAGTGCGGCGTCGTGATCACGCACGGCCAGCAGGGCTGCGGTGCAGGCGCGCGTTGCCGGGCGAAGCTGAAGGACAGCGCGCGTTATCACGCCGAAAATACCTTCCGAGCCGATAAACAGGTGCTTCAGGTCGAGCCCGGCATTGTCCTTCACCAGCTTTCCCAGACGCGCAACGATCCGCCCGTCCGGCAGGACGACCTCCAGACCGAGCACATGCTGCCGGGTCATGCCATGGCGCAGGACGCGGATACCCCCGGCATTGGTGGCAATGGTTCCGCCGATGGTGGCCGACCCGCGCGCACCGATATCCACCGGGTATTCCAGTCCGTGCTCGAGTGCGGCCTCCTGCACGACCTGCAGCGGCGTTCCGGCCCACACGGTCATGGTCATCGCGTCGGCATCGATCTCGGCAATGCCGCTCATCAGCATTGTCGAAACGATGACACAATTGCCGGTGGCGCAGGCCCCGCCGGAAAGGCCGGTGCGCCCGCCCTGGGGGACCATCGCCACGCCGGCGGCCGCGCAGACCTTCACCGCTTCCGATAATGCCGCGACTGTCGCCGGGCGCAGCACTGCCAGGGGCAATGCGCCGTCAAGCCCGGATTGATCGCTGGCAAAGCGCTGCCGCTCCTCGGCAGAAAGCAGCAGTTCGTTGGGTGTCAGGATGCTTGAAAGTCTTGCAATCAGATTGCTTTTCATGTCCCGCTGTTGCAACGTCTTACCTCCAGCAATTGCGCTGCGTACCCTGCAGCAGCCTGTTTTTCCAAGGATGATCATGGCCAGCAGCGCCGTTCTTTCCCGGCTCCCCAGTCTTCGGTATTTTGTTGAGGTGGCGCGTGAGGGTTCGTTTCGCGCTGCCGCAGACAAGGTCAACATTGCGCCGTCTGCGGTGAGCAAGCAGATAAAGAACCTGGAAGAAACGCTGGGCGTCGAGCTGTTCATTCGCGGCCGGGGTCGGGCGGGGCTCGAACTGACGGAAGCCGGCGAAATTCTTCTGCACCGCTGCACCTCGGTGATCAACGAGCTTGTGGTGGCGCGCGAAGAACTGCAGGAACTGCATGGTATTCAGCGCGGCCATCTGCGGCTCGGCGTGAACGAGGCCCTTGCGACCGATCTGCTTCCCGGCATTCTCAATAATCTCCATCGCAACTATCCCAATCTCAAATACACGATCATGGTGGAGAACACTCCGGATATGCTGGCGCGGCTGCGCGACGGCGATATCGAGATCGGACTTGGCTACAATATTCCCATGACCGGCGAGTTCGAGATACTCGCCACGCTGAAACGGCGCACATATCTGATCACCCCGCGCAATCATCCCCTGGCGAAACGCCAGCGGGTCAAGCTGGAGGAAATCACGGGCGAAAAATTTATCTTCCCCGATCCCTCGCTCACCCTGCACCAGATGCTTCATGACGCCTTTATCCGCTCCGGTGTGGATGTGCGGCCGATCATGACCACCAATTCCTTCACCCTGCTGCGGCAGATGGTGGAAAACGGCATGGGGGTCAGCATGGTCATCGGTCGTTTCCTGCAACGGCGCACCGAACAGATTGCCTTCATCGAAATCACCGATGCCGCCATCGACCGCAAGGCGCTTTCCTGCTGTCGTATTGCCGGGCGCACACCCAGCATTTCCTCGGCGGCCTTTTCCGCCGGCATCAAGGCGCTGTTTGCACAATATGGCGGCTAGCTACCCCTCAACGGGGCGCAAGCGGCGAGCGATTATAGTTCTTGCAGATGAGATAGCGTGAGGGCGTGCGGCCCAGCGCGCCAAACCATTGCGGCACATGCGGGCCCATCCAGATGGCGTCGCCGGCGGTGACCGGGTACCAGTCCGTGTCGAGGCGGTAGACGCCGCCGCCATCCAGCATCAGCAGACCGTGCTCCATGAAATGGGTTTCCACATAGGCCAGCGAGGCGCCGGGCTCGAACGACATGATGTTGAACTCGAAATCAAAGGCCGCATCGGCAGGCAGCATTTTCTGCACGGTCAGGCGCTCGTCGCCGCGCAGCGCACTGCCCTTGATATCGGCAACGGATCCGCAGACGGCCTCCGGAATATCGCCGCGCGGCAGGAACCGCCATTCAAACAGGACGAAGCGGGCGCCGGCCTCGGCCGACAGGGTGATGTCGCTGTCCGGCGGCACAAAGGCAAAACCCTCGACGCCCAGCCTGTCGCCTGTCGAAAGGTTGAGCGCGCCCTTGGTGCAGAACACGAAACGGGCAATCCCCGGTGCGGCCGATGGCGCCGTGATCGCCTGATCGCATGACACCAGCGCCATGGCGAATTTCGCGCCGAGATCGGGCGAGATCAGAAACGCAAAGGCGGTATCCGACCAGCCGGGCTGGGTGATCCATTCATGGCTTTCCGGCGTCAGCAGGGCGTGGCGGGCCTTGATATCGGAGCGTGTCTGGCCGAATTGCGAAAGAAAAGTGTCTGGCATGCCGTTATCCTTAAGGTCGCTCTTGCGAGAATTTTATGATCAGGCCTTGAAGCAGATGCTGGCGGCGCGCCAGCGGCTCGACGAGAATATGTTCACCGGGAGAATGCCAGTCATTGCCGATCGCGCCGAGACCATCAAGGGTCGGTATCCCGGCGGCGGCGGTAAAATTGCCGTCACTGCCGCCGCCTGAGCGGGTTTCACTCAGCGGTGCGCCCAGTTCAGCGTTGATGGCGCGCGCCGCTTCCATCATGGCCACGGTTTGCGATGTGCGGGCAAGGGCGGGCTTTTCGATTTCGCCCGATACCGCGATCCTGACGGCTTCATCTTCGGGTTTCATCGCCCGGATGGCAGCCTCGATGGCCCGCGCATTGGCGTCATCTGAAAAACGGATGTCGATATCGCAGGCCGCGTGCCCGGCCACGACATTCGGTTCCGTTCCGCCGCGTATGCGGCCGACATTGACCGTTGTGCCGGCCTCGATATCTGTCAGCCGATCAAGACGGGTGACAGCCCGGGCCAGCTCGGAAATTGCCGAATGGCCCTCGGAAAAGGCCGAACCCGCATGGGATTCGACGCCGTTGAAATCGAGCGTGTACTTGCCGCGCCCCTTGCGGAAGGTGATGACCTCATCGCCACGGGCGGGCTCGGGGATGAGCGCGCAGCCATGACGGCGTGCCTCGTCGGCGATCAGCCGGTGGGAGGTCGGCGAGCCGATCTCTTCATCGCTGTTATAGATCAGCGTCACCGGGCCGGGCAGGGGCACGCCTTCGGAAAACAGGCGGCGCATGGCGCAAAGGGCCAGATAGCCGCCGCCCTTCATGTCGGCAATACCCGGGCCATACTGGCGCTCCCCCTCACGGCGGATGCCGACCGAGCCCGGCGCGCAGACCGTGTCGATGTGACTGGTGACGAGAACACCGGGACCGGGGCCGCCGGAAAAGCGGGCAATCAGATGATCGCCCATACCGTCCCGCCCGGCAATGCGCTCGATTTCCGGCCCGAGCGGGCGCAGTTCCTCTTCGATCAGGTCGACAAGGCGTCTGATTGTATCGCACGCGCCCGTCGGGGTATCGATCTCGACCCAGCGCATCAGGCCGCTGAGGATGTCTTCACTGTTGGTGGTCTGCATGGTCAACTCAGGCTGTCCGCGTAATCCTGCCAGATCGGCGCTTCAAGCCCGAGTTCCGGCCCTTCGGGATAGTGCTTGCGCCAGTGGGCTGCCACCTCGGCACCTGTCGCGGCCCAGACGCCGGGATGCGACATGGCGTCGGTCAGGAACTCGGCCATATTCTCGAAGCGATGGCTCCAGCCCGATAGCGCCGGTGAAACGCACATGTTGAAGCAGCGTTCGCGTCGGTATTGCGCGCGAAATTCCGCATGCCAGTTGCGTTTGAGCGCTTCGGGACGTTCAAGCCCGGTGCCTTCCCGCGGGAACATCAGGAAATAGGTGTCGTCGAAGTGATAATAATAGGGCAGTGTCAACAGGCCTTCGGCCTTGTCAAAATCACTGACCCACCAGTAGGGCGCGTCGTCGGCAAGGCCGTTGCCGAAATAGCGGTAGCCGGCTGCTTTCAACAGCCCGATGGTCCTGTCCGTCACGCTGCCCGTGGCAAACAGATCGTCCGGGCGGGAAAGCGCATACCACCCTTCGGGCCTGCGCCCGGTAATCCGCGTGATGATGTCCGTAGCCGATTGAATGTGTTCGGCTTCCTGCTCCGGCGACAGGGTCGCCGGGTCTTCGCCGAAGAGACCTTGCGCGGCGATCTCGTGACCATGGTCCAGAATGGTTTCCATGCGCGCTGCATAGCTGTCGGCGATGACGGCCGGCACGGCAAAGGTCGCTTTGATGCCCAGATCCGAAAACAGGTCGAGAAAGGCATCCAGCCCTTCATTCATGCCGAAATGCCAGGTCGGATAGGCAAGGTCCTTTTCGGTGATGCCCGAAGGCTTTGCGGCGGGGTTGAGGTTGACCGTGACGAGCATGGCCATCTGCCGATCGCCCGGCCACCGGACATTATAATCGGAGACAGCGACTTCATTGCTTGTGGTGTAATTGTCTTTCCACGGCATGACGTTACTCCTGCACCGGCTTGAAGGGATGGTTTGCAAAGATGTGGTCGGCAACCGCTCCGCAGGTGGGAAACCACACGCCGGGCAGCGTCTTCATGCGCTGTATCAGCCGTTCCAGCATATCGACGCGCATGGCATGGCCGGACACAAAGGGATGGAGCAGGAAATTCAGATAGCCGCCTTTCTTGTATTGCTGCAGGAAGGAGGCCCACCAGATTTCGAAAACCTCGTCGACATCGAGAATGCGTTGCGCCGCATTGGGTGTGGCAAGCCAGCCGAAACTGAAGAACATCGCATCGTCAAGCGCATAGTGGAAAGGCAGCTGCAACAGCGGGTTCGCCCCCTGTTCGTCGAGCTCGTAAAACGGCGTGGTGTTGGCCGAGGTGAATGAATTGTAGGTGATCCCGCATGCGCGCAGCTGGGCCGGTGTGTGGCTGGAACGTGTTCCGGTTATCGGCTTTCCGGCGATCTGCGAGAGTGTCGCGACGGCCCGGTTCAGGTGCGCTTCCTCGATGGCCGGGTCCTTGGGCACATCGTGTTCCCACATATGGTCGGCAAGCTCGTGCCCGGCCGCAACCGCGCGGTGCAGGGCCTTGGGATAAAGCTCGCCAATGCGGCCCGGGGTAAACAGCGTGACCTTGACGTCGTTGGCCTCGAACATGTCGAGTATCCGCCAGATGCCGATGCGGCCCCCGAACTCACCCTTCGCCTTCTGGCCCCATGGCTCGTTTAAAAGGCGCCTGAGGAGCATGGCGTCGAAGTCCAGCGTGAAATTCACGGCAATGCGCACGCCGTCCGGATAGGTCAGGTCGGGAATGGGCACCCGGCGGGTCGACTGGAACCGGGCAGCAGTGACGAGATCCTGATAGGCATCCGCAGTGTGCAGGTTGGGGTTTTGGGCATTCATTCTTCGCTCCCTTCGCAAAACGCCGTTTTTGGTTCTTGGATTGTTTCCGCAGGCCGCCTTGCCTGGTGGAGCATTACGGTTTCGGCTGCCTTCAGCCCGGCAATGACCGGGTTGATCACCGGTATGCCGATCGCGTCGCTCAGTGCCTCGGGTATGCCCGGCGCAAACGACATGGCGAGGCATCCAAGCACGATGACATCGGCGCCGGCATCGATGCATTGCCGCGCCTGATCGACGATGCCGGGCATGTGCCTTTCGGGATCGCCGACGAGTTGCGCGACCGAGGCGCTGACCAGCCGCTCCGAAACGAACATCGGTTCTATGCCGATGCCGCGAATGCGCCGGCGCAGGCCGGGCGGTGTCGGGGTCGAGGACAGGACGGAGAAGCGTTCGCCAATCTGGACGGCGGCCAGCATGCCGGCCTCACCGGGGCCGATAACCTGTATGCCTGATGTCTCTTTCAGTGCGCCGATTGCCGGGTCGCTGAAACAGCCGATGACGACGGCGTCATAGCCGTGCTCCTGCCAGCCTTGTGCCGCCTTGCGCAGGCTGGGAAAGACCATGGCTGCATCGCTTGCCGATTCAACGGCGGCCGGGCCGTCTTCGGGCGAGGCGATATCAATGTCGCTTTCCGGAGCCCATGCCTTCAGCATCTGTAACCGCCGGTCGACTTCGCCCTGGCCCGCGCTGCGGTGCAGGGGGCTGACAAGCTGATAAAGAATACGGGCTTTGCCGGACTGTCTGCCGGTGTGCATTTCCTGATTGTGGCTGGTCATCTAGAAGGCCCTCTGCAGGCCAACGAGTTTTTGAACCAGCGCAACACCGATGATTGCCAGAACGATCGACAGGGTGGCGGCTGCGGCAGCGGTCGGCTTGAACTCGTAGGTGAGAAAATCGAACAGCGCCAGCGGCAGGGTATTGCCGCCAAGCGGCTTCAAGAGAAGCGAGATGGTGTAGAGGTCGAAACTGTTGATGAAGGCGAAGATGCCGCCCATGGCAAGCCCCGGCCTGACGAGCGGCAGGATCACCAGCCGGAATGTCTGCCAGCCGTTTGCGCCAAGACTGGCGGAGGCCTCCTCGAGCGACGCCGGCACCTGCCTGAGCGCAGCCGATATCGATACATAGGCATAGGGGAAGGACATGAGAATGTGGCCGATCTGCAGGCCGAGAACCGTTTTGCCCAGGCCGATCTTGTAGAGGAAGAACAGGAGACCGACGGCGGTCAGCAATTCAGGCACGAGCAGGGGAAGGGTCATGCCAAGCTGGAACCAGCCGCCGATCCGCCCGCTGATGGCTTGCCCGGCAAGAGCTGCCATCATGGCGATAACGGTGGTGACGACCGCGGTAATCGCGCCGATGCGCAGTGACATGAAAAGCCCGTCGACCAGATCCTGGCGGGACAGAAACTCTTCATACCAGCGCAACGACAGACCCTGCGGGGGAAATTCGATCAACTGGCCCGCAGTGAAGGATGCGCCGATGATCGTCACCAGTGGCGCCAGAAGGAAGATGTAAAGCGCGACGATGACAATGCCGAAGCCGAGGGCAAGCGGCTTTTTGCCCGTCACGGCCGGAACCGGAGCGGAGGTCATGGGCGTGCCCTTTCCAGGAGTTTCCAGGTCAGCATCGTGAAGATGATGACGATGGTGACGGTGGAGACGCTCAGCATGATCGCCAGTGACGAACCGAGCGGCCAGCGGAAGGTTCCGGTCAGTTCGGCGATGATGACCGTGGGCATGTATGTGACCATATGACCGCCAAGCAGCGCCGGGGTGACATAGGCCGCGACCGCCAGCACATAGACAAGGATGATGCCGGGCTGAATGCCGGGAAAGCTGAGCGGCAGGACGATGTCGCGAAACACGCGGTAACGGGAAGCGCCCATTGACGCGGAGGCCTCCAGCAGGCTTGCCGGAATGTTGCGCAGCGCATTGTTGATCGGCAGCACCATGAAGGGCACGAAGACATGCACCAGCGCCAGCACCACCAGCCCCTGCGTGAAGAGCAGGCGCAACGGCCTCTCGATGATCCCGAGACCGATCAGCGTTTCGTTCAGCGGGCCGTTCAGGGCGGCAATGATCATCCAGCCGAAGTTGCGGACCAGAACCCCGGTCATCAGCGGCGAGGCGATGCAGGCGTAGAGCAGGGCGGCCTTCATGCCCTTGGCGCGTGACAGATGCCAGGCGATCGGATAGCTGACCACCAGGCAGATAAATGTGACCGTGGCTGCTGTGAGCAGCGAACGGGCAAGAACGCCCCAATAATAATTGTCGCCCAGAATACGGGTGTAGTTCATCAGCGTGTACTGGTCGCCGAAAGGCTGGGAGGTTCCGGGCGTGCGGAAGCTCATATCCACCATGTTCGTGATCGGCAGGATCATGAACACGAAGATCAGGGCCACGGCGGGGACAGCCAGAAGCAGCCGCAATGTTCGCGCGTTCTTCACGGTTCGACCTCCGGGATCACCCATGCATGCGAACGGTCGAAAGCCAGGCCGACCTCATCGCCGATGGTGAGTGCCGCATTTGGCGGTGCGGCCAGCTTGAGGCTGCTGTTGTCGGCAAGCGCGACCTCGCAATGTTGCGAGGCGCCCAGAAATGCGGATTTGCTAATCCGGCCGGTAAAGGTCGGTTCCTCGCCGGTATTGACGAAACGCAGCGATTCCGGGCGCAGCAGAAGCTCGGCCCTGTCGGACGCGCTGATGGTTGGAACGCCGTCGACCTCAAGCGTTCTGCCGGCCACCTGCACACGCATGCGCCCCGGGCTAATGGGTTCGACAGACTGGCAGGGCAAGAAATTGGCCTCGCCGGTAAAGTCGGCGACATAGCGCTCGACAGGCTTTTGGTAAATCTCGCGCGGGCTTGCAAATTGCGCCACCCGTCCGGATTTCATCACCGCGACCATGTCGGAAATCGCCATGGCCTCGGCCTGATCGTGGGTGACGTAAAATGCGGTGATGCCGGATTGCTGCTGAATATCGCGGATCAGCCAGCGGACCTCGTCGCGCAGACGGGCATCCAGATTGGCCAGCGGCTCGTCCAGCAGCAGCAGGCGGGGCTTGAGAACCAGCGCGCGGGCAAGCGCCACGCGCTGTTGCTGTCCGCCTGAAATCTGGCGCGGATAACGGTCATCCAGGCCGGTCAGGCGGACAAGTTTCATAACGTCGAAGACCCGGGTCTCGATCTCCCCCCTTGAATATTTCCGCAGTTTCAGACCGTAGGCGATATTGTCGGCGACGGTCATGTGCGGAAATAGGGCGTAGTTCTGGAAGACGACACCGAAATCCCGGCGGTTGGGAGGTACGGAAACGATGCTTTCGCCATCGACGTTGATCGAGCCGCCGTTCGGCTCGAGAAACCCGGCAAGGCACCGCAAGGTGGTGCTCTTGCCGCAGCCCGACGGCCCCAGCAGCGTGACAAGTTGCCCCGACTGAGCCGTCAGGGAAACATTATCGAGCGCAAGGAAGTCATGATATTGCTTGCGCAGATTGCGTACCTCGATCAGCGCCATGCCTAGATAGTCCGTTCCCAGAGGTCGTTGAGTTCCGGCATGATGGCGAGCGTCTTGTCCCAGTCAAAGCGAATGGCCTGTGAAACCACTTCGGGCTGAAGCGGCCATTTCTGCAGCTCTTCCGGCAGTTCCACCGTCTTGTTGGTCGGCGCGATCAGCCAGTTTTCCGCCATCCAAAGCTGGATCTCGGGGCTCAGGACAAAGTTGACATATTCCTCGCCAAGCGCCTTGTCGGGGCTGTTCTTGAACACGGAGAAGGAATGGTCGAACACCATCATGCCTTCCTCGGGCACGACGAAATCGATCGGAACGCCCTGTTCCTGCATGGTTTTCACTTCGCCCAGATCAATCGGCGCAACGGCGATCTGGCCTTGTGTGAGCAGCGGGGTCAGCTGCGCGGAATAGCCGATCTGCGGGAAGGGGGCCAGTTCCTTGAACTTGGCGACGGCGGTTTCGATATCGTCGCGGCCTGAGCCGAAATGTTCACCGGCCCACAGCGCCATCATGGTCGCGGCGGAGTTGGTGATCTTGTAGAGCCCGATCTGCCCCCTGAAACGGGGCGCCCACAGATCGGCCCAGCCCTTCGGCGGTTCATCCACGAGATCGGTGCGGTAGGCAATGACCAGCGGCGCGAGCATGCCGGTGACGGCGGTATTGCCCTTCAGGATGGCCGGTTCGATGACGTCGGCCATGTTAGGAATTTTTTCCGGCGTCAGTTCTTCGAAATAGCCGTCATTGCGGATCATGGCCGTGTATTTTTCATTCAGCATCACGGCCGGGAAGGGCGGGTTGTCGACACCGGCAGCGCGGAAGTTCGAAATCCAGGCCATGCCGAGACCGACATCGAGGTCGAAAGGCCGACCGATCTGTTCGGAAAACTGCGGCATGATGTAGGTGCGCCAGTCATTCTCCCAGCGTCCGCCGAACATGTTGACGATGAATGTGTCGGTCTGCGCCATTGCCGGGAAACCCATAAGGCCCAGGGCGGCGGCGCCCGCTGAAGTCTTGAGAAGATCACGTCGGGAAAAGGTCATTCAACTCTCCTGATGGCTCCGCTGTTGGATGAAGACAGCCGCTGAACCGACACGGATGTCCCTGTGGATGCCCTTTGAACAAGGACGGCATGATGATCACGGTTCGATCTTTTCCGGATCGAGCCTTATGTCGATGAGGAGGGGACCGTTGCGCCGGGCGATTGCATCGCATGCGGCCTCAAGGCTTGCGGTGTCTGAGACCCGCACCGCATCCATGCCCATCGCGCTTGCCGTTGCCGCAAAGTCGGCCGTGTCGATCATCGAAATGTCGGTGGACATGCCGCGCCGCGTGAGCTGGACATGTTCGGCGCCATAGCTGCCGTCATTGCAGAGCAGGATCACGAGATCGAGTTTTTCGCGAATGATGGTCGAAAGCTCGCTCAGACCGGAAAGCTGAAATCCGCCGTCGCCGACGGCCAGAACGGTCGGCCTGTCGGTCGTTGCCACAGCAGCGCCCAGGGCTTCGCCGAGACCACAGCCGATGGCGCCGAAATGGCAGCTGTAGACCAGATCCTGCGGCCGTTTTACCGGCAGGTTGCGCCAGGCCGTTGTGACAAACCGCCCGAGATCGGCCGCCAGAACGCGCTCAACCGGCAAAGCCTGATGAAGCCTGCGCAGCGCGTAATCGATGTCGAGGGTGCCGGGGGCTGTCTCGCGGAGTTCCGGCAGCCGGTCAAAGCTGGCTGCTTCACCGGCAAGGCGCTCGGCGAGATACGGGCTGGTTGCCTGCGAACCGGGGATTTCGGCAGCATCGAGCAGTCCGGTCATGGCGTCGGCGGTTTCCGCCAGATCGCCGATCAGGCGCAGGGTGGGGCGGTCGAGGCGCGGATTGTCCTCGGCGTCGGGCAGCACCTGGATGACGCGTTTTCCCTGCGTATAGGCGCCTTCTTCGGTGGTGTGCTTGCTGAGACTGGCGCCGAAGGCGACGATGCAATCAGACCGCATGATGACATCGATTGCCGTGGGATGGCTGAGGCCGCCGCAAAGGCCGACATTGAAAGCTTCTCCTTCGAACAGGCCCTGCGCCTTCAATGTGGTGGCAAGCGGCGCTTCCACGCGGTGCGCAAGCCTGACGATGGCATCACGCGCCTGTGGATCGGTCGCGCCCCGCCCCGCCAGGATCAGTGGGTGACGGGCCGAGGCCAGCATGCCGACGGCATCTTCGATCTCCGCAGGTGCGGCTGCCGCCATCCGAACGGCCGGAATGCAAGGGCTCAGCGACGCGTGCCTGGCTGCATTCGACCATTGCAGGTCGACGCGCATGTTGAAAACCACGGTGGTGTGGCGATGCGTGGCGATCGCGAATGCGCGTTCCAGATCGGCAATGGCTGTTTCCGGCGAGCGCATTTCCACCAGCGTGGCGCCGGTGGCTTCGATAATCGGCTTCTGATCGATTTTTTGCAGATGTTGGGTATCGCCGGGCGCTGTATCGCCGCAAAGGACAACCAGCGGAATGCCGCCCTTGGCGCCTTCGGCAAGGGCGGTAACGGCGTTGGTCAGCGCCGGCCCGTGGGTGATGGTCGCCACGCCTGTGCGCCCGGAGGCTTGCGCAAAACCGAGAGCGGCAAGCACCGCATTGGCCTCATGGGTGCAGGCGATGTAGCGGCCCAGCTGTTCTGATCTGTAATGTCTTACAAGGAACAGATTGGCATCGCCGACGACGCCGAAAAGATGCGAAACGCCAAATTCCGGCAGCATTTCCGCCAACAGCTGGTGAAGCGGTTTTTCAGGGAGTGAGTGCATCATTTTGTTTTTTTCAATTTGGTTCCGACCTCTGAAATCAACGTTAGCCGAATTTTATATGCGATTAAAAGAGCAATATATTTGAGTGAATAGTTCCATAAAGTGAACATTCTTTGCGTCCGAGTGTTGCGCTGCACATGGCCTGTGGGGCCGAAGTCTTTTGACAAGCAAAAATCGTTCCGCGGACCGCTTGCGCGGCCTTTTCGTCGTTTCGCTCTGCGGCTGATGCCCCGTCAGGTGAGACGCGCCACAAACGGTTACCGACACTCACGTTACATCTGCTCGGCTTGTCGATGCCGCCTGAGCCACTGAAACCCGGCACTTGCAGGTGCCATCTTCATAATGTGCATTATGGCTTACTGTCCTACTATTTGGATATGAAATAAAATATTTGACACATATATTGGCGCGCCGTAAAACCACGCTGAAGGAGCTGGGTGGAGCTGGAATGAACGACAAACCGCTTGATAAAGGTGCAGCGCGAACATCTTCGCCGAAGGGGACGCAGACCCTTTTGAGGGGACTTGATGCACTGCAATGCGTGGCCGACGGCATTACCGAGGCCGGCGCCATTGCTGCTGCGCTCGGCGTTCCCCGCAGCACGGCCCATCGCCTTTTGAGCGGGCTGGTCAGTGCGGGCTATCTCCATAACATTCCCTATCAGGGCTACACGCTTGGGCCGGAGCTGATTTTTCTCGGCGCAAAGGCAATCGAGCAGCGGCCGCTTATTTCCCTGGCGGAGCCGCTCCTGCAGGATCTGGCGGACCAGACCCGCGACACGGTGCATTTCGGCGTGCCCGAAGGTGACGAGGTCTTCTATCTTTCGAAGATAAACGCCACGCGCGGCGGGCTGGAAATGCGTTCGAAGGTCGGGCAGCGCATGCCGATGGCCTTTACCGGTATCGGCAAGGCCATGTTGTTTGCCATGCCCGAAAACCGCTGGCGGAGTTGCTTTGACCGGTGCTGCGCAATGCAGGCCAACCATCCCGAACGGATAAAGCCGCGGCCCTGGCCTGTGGTCCGCGACGACCTCAAACGCTCGCTTGAGCGCGGCTATACGTTTGACATGGAAGAAAACGAAATCGGTATTCGCTGTGTTGCAGCCCCCGTTTTCGACATAGCCGGAACGGTGGTGGCCGCCATCAGCGTCGCAAGCGCCGTATCCTTCATGCCCGAAGAGCGCATGGAAGAGCTTGCGCCTCAGGTCCTCAAGGCTTCGCGGGCCATTTCCCGCGCGCTTGGCTGGAGAGCCGATAATGAACAGTAGTCGCGACGTTTCCGATCGCACAGCCCTTGTCGCGCTTGACTGGGGTACGTCCAGCCTGCGGGCATTTCGCATGGACGCCGAAGGCACGGTGCTGGAACGCCGGTCCGGTGGCCATGGCATCCAGAACCTTCCGGCGCCCGGCAATGCCGGCTTCCAGCAGGCCTTTGATGAAATCTGCGGTGACTGGCTCGAAGACCGTGATGTTCCGGTTATTGCCGGTGGCATGGTCGGTAGTGCCCAGGGATGGAAGGAAGCGCCCTATCTTGCCTGCCCGGTCCGGCTTGAAACGCTCGGCAGTGCGGCAACTGCCATGAAAACCGAAACCGGCCGCACCATACTCATCGCGCCGGGGGTCAGTTTCGAAACGCCGGCAGGCATGCCGGATGTGATGCGCGGAGAGGAAATCCAGATCGCGGGCGTGCTTGCGGATCGTCCCGAATGGTCGCGGCATTCGTTGCTGGTTCTGCCCGGCACCCATTCGAAATGGGCTGAGGTCCGCAATGGCGAGATCGTCCGCTTCTCAACCTATATGACCGGCGAGCTGTATTCGGTTCTGGTGCGCCATTCGATACTCGGGCGGCTGATGCCGCAGGACGGCAAGGCCGCGCCTGAAATCGCGACAAAAGCCTTTGCCGATGGCGTTGCCATGGCCCGCACCGGCAGCGCCGATGACCTCACGCACCAGCTTTTTGCCGTGCGCACGCTCGGCCTGACGGGCCGGCTGCCGACGGCAGCGCTTGGAGATTATCTCTCCGGCCTTCTGATCGGGCATGAGCTGGTTTCCGGTCTTGCACAAATTTCTGCTGCACGCGCGGGCGTGCCGCTTGTCCTTGTCGGCGAAAACGCTCTTTGCGAGCGTTATGCCAGGGCGTTTTCAGACCTTGGCAGCGAACCGGCGGGGCGCATCGAAAACCCGGCGCCACGCGGTCTGTTCTGGCTCGCGGTCGCCGCCGGGCTCGTTCAACTGGAAAGGTCAGGCCAATATGTCTGAAGAAACACTCGTCAACCGGTTTGAATCCGCATTTTCCGCCTTGCCGCTGGTCGCAATCCTGCGCGGCCTGAAGCCCGAAGAAAGCGTGGATGCCGTCAAGGCACTCTATGACGAAGGCTTCCGGCTTATCGAAATACCGCTGAATTCGCCCGATCCCTTTGCCAGCATCGAAGCTGCACGCAAGGCGCTGCCGGCCGATGCCCTGGTCGGGGCAGGCACCGTCGTCAAGCTCGAATATGTGGGAGGGCTGGTCAGGGCCGGGGCCGATCTGGTTGTCATGCCGCATGCCGATGTCGAAATCATCCGCGCGGCCCGCGCCGCCGGGATGATCTGCGTGCCGGGCTTTGCAACACCCACCGAAGCGTTTGCGGCGCTTGCGGCGGGCGCCAATGCCCTGAAGATTTTCCCGGCCGAACTGATGACGCCGAAAATTGTGAAGGCAATGCGCACGGTATTGCCGAAAGAAGCCAGATTGCTGCCGGTCGGCGGCATCCGGCCGGATAATATGACGGAATTCCTCGACGCCGGTGCTGCCGGCTTCGGTCTTGGAAGCGCGCTCTACAAACCCGGCGACAGCGTCGCCACGCTGGCAGAGCACGCACGCGATTTTGTGACGGCCATTTCTCAACGAACGGGGCAGGTCTGATCAAACCCACCGCGTTCCGGTTTCTCCGGAATGCATCTCAACTTCATGGATTTCGTTTATTCGGGAGGTATCCAATGAAACGTCGTACTTTTGTTCTCGGCACCATGATGGGTGTTGCAATGGGCACTCTGGCCTTTCAGGCCCAGGCGGCCGATTATCCGAGGAAGCAGATCGAGCTGATCGTGCCCTATTCCGCCGGCGGCGGAACCGACCTCGTGGCACGGGCCTTTGCCGATGCCGCCAACAAGAACCTGCCGAAGGCCATCGGCGTCGTCAACAGGACCGGCGGCGGCGGTGCTGTCGGGCTGACGGCCATCGCCAAGGCACGGCCCAACGGCTACACGGTCGGCATGGGTACGGCTGAAATCACCATGCTGCCGCATATGGGGCTTGCAAGCTTCACTGCCGATGAATTTACCGCCGTTGCCCAGCTGAATGCCGACCCGTCGGCCATCACCGTCAGCGCCGATGCGCCGTGGCAGACGCTGGATGAATTCATCGCCTATGCCAAGGAAAACCCCGGCAAGGTTCGCATCGGCAACTCCGGCACGGGCGCCATCTGGCACCTGGCTGCCGAAGCGCTTGCCAAGAAGACCGAGGTCAGCTTCAACAATGTGCCCTTCGAAGGAGCCAACCCGGCCGTGACCGCGCTTCTCGGCGGTCATATCGAAGCCGTTTCCGTCAGCCCGGCGGAAGTCTCCAGCTTCGTTCAGGCCGGTCAGCTGCGTATGCTCGGTGTGATGGCCGATGAGCGCGTCAAAGCTTTCCCGGATGTGCCCACGCTGAAGGAAGAAGGGATTGATCTTTCCATCGGCACATGGCGCGGCATCGTTCTGCCCAATGATGTGCCGGAGGATATCCAGCAGGCGCTGCAGGCCGCGACCAAGCAGGCCGCCGACGATCCGGCCTTCCAGGATCAGCTGCAGAAGATGAACCTGAACTTCGCTTATCTGGATGCAGCGGACTTCCAGGCCAAGATCGAGCATGACAACGCCTTTTTCGGCGAACTCATGAGCGAACTGGGCATGGCGAAGTAACAAGGGGTCTGTGACCTGGTTCAAAAATCCGGCGGCCGGGCATTTCCCGCGCCGCCGGAAACAAGGAGACTGACCGATGACTGCCCCCGCACCAGCCAGGGAGCCAGCGACACCGCTTTCCAGGGGTGATCGCATCGGCACGCTTTGCTTTCTCGTACTTGTGGCCGCGATTGCCGCCGGCCTGATCGTCGCCACCTTCAGCTTTCCCGACACGCCGCTTGCCACCGATGTCGGACCGGCGCGCTTTCCCGATCTGTTTGCCACCGTGCTGATCGCGCTTTGCGCAATCCAGTTCTACATGACACTGAAGGCGCCGGCGGCCGAACCGGTCCGCGCCGCGCCGCGTGCCGAGCGCCCGAACTATCTGCGCGTGGCCCTGGGCATTCTTGCGACTATCGTGTGCATTTATGCGATGTCCTACGTCGGCTTCGCCATTGCCGCGGCCATCTACCTGTTTGTCCTGATGCGGCTGATGGGACGCCGCCAACTGGTCTGGAACGCCATTTTCGCCATTCTGTTAACGGCCGCCATCTACCTGGTCTTCTCCTACGGACTGAACGTTCCGTTGCCGGAGATGATCTGGCTGGATTACTGACGGTTGCGGGAGGAGAGCATCAAAAATGCTTGACTATTCCATGCTTTTTCAGGGCGTTGCCAATCTGGCGACAGACCCGATTGCCCTGCTGTTTGCCGCCTTTGGCGTTGCGCTCGGCATTTTCATCGGCGCCATGCCGGGGCTGACGGCGACGATGGGCGTCGCCATCCTGCTGCCCTTCACCTTCGGCATGGATCCGGTCTCCGGCCTGCTGATGATCAGTGGCGTGTTTTTCGGCGGCGTCTATGGCGGTTCGGTAACCGCCATCCTGCTGAAAATTCCGGGCACACCGGCCGCCGCCGCAACCGCCATGGATGGCTATGAACTGACCAAGAAGGGGCAGGCCTCGATTGCGCTGGGAACGGCGACGATGTCGTCCTTCCTCGGCGGCACGGGCAGCGTTCTCGTGCTGATCTTCATGGCGCCGATCCTGGCAAGCTTCGCGCTGAAGTTTTCGGCGGCTGAAAGCTTCGCACTGGCCTGCTTCGGCCTGTCGATCATTTCCTCGATTGCCGGAAAATCGCCGATCAAGGGCCTGATTGCCGGTTTCATGGGCCTGTTGCTGGCAACCGTCGGACTGGACCCGATGGGTGGCTTCCCGCGCTTCACCTTCGGCTTCAGTGAACTGTACGAAGTGCCGTTCATTCCCGTCATGATCGGTCTTTTTGCTGCTGCCGAGGCCTTTAAGTCGATGGAAAACCCGGAGATGCGGGCTGCCAGTGCCGCCGCGCTGGGCAAGCTCCTGCCGCCGTGGAGGAAATTCCGCGGCATGCTGCCGACCATCGGCCGTTCTGCCGGGCTGGGCGTGTTCATGGGCATGATCCCCGGCGCCGGCGCCGATGTCGCCGCCTTCGTCGCCTATAACGAGGCCAAGCGTTTCAGCAAGACGCCGGAAAATTTCGGCAAGGGCGAACTGTCCGGCGTTGCTGCCTGCGAGGCGGGGGCCAACGGCTGCACCGGCGGCGCGCTGCTGACCATGCTGACGCTCGGCATTCCCGGCGATGCGGTCACCGCGATCATGCTCGGCGCGTTGACGCTGCAGGGCATGCAGCCCGGTCCGCTGCTGTTCCAGCAGCATTCCGACATGGTGTTCACGCTCTTCATCGGCATGATCTTCTGCTACATCTGCATGCTGTTCTTCGGCCTGTTTTCGCTGCGGATCATCAGCAAGGTGCTGCGGGTGCCGAACGCCATCCTGACGCCCGCCATCCTGACGCTGTGCATTGTCGGCACCTATGCGCTGAACAATTCCATGTTCGACGTCGGCATCATGCTGGTTGCGGGCATTGTCGGCTATTTCATGCAGAAATGGGAATTCCCGGCCTCGCCCGTCGTCCTCGCCCTGATCATGGGGCCGATGGCGGAATCGAATTTCCGCCGCGCGCTTTCACTTTCGGGCGGCAGCTTCGACTTCCTCTATACGCGTCCGATCACCGTCGCACTGCTGACGGCTGCCATCCTGACCCTGTTCCTGCCACTGGTCCGGTTCCTGATGCGCAAGAACAGGGAGCGCCGAAACCCCGCGGTCTAGAGACCGTCAGTGCTGCCTGTTTCGTGTGTCTGCGGGACAGAACATGTCGAGAGAACCGGTCCGGTAAACGGGCCGGTTCTTTCCGTATTGGGTGGAGTGTTTCAGTCGGCCGATGAAAACGGCAGGGTAAAGCGCAGTGCTTTCGGCAGGCAGGCGACGAAGATGCTTGAGTGGTCTTCGTCGGCAATGATGTCGAGGCGCAGGTCGACCGCGTCGCGACAGACCGCCTTGCAGCGTTCCGCCAGATCCCGGACATTGCCGATCATCCGGCGTCTTTGCCTTAGCGCGTCGTGAGCGGATGTCTGTGTGCCGGCATTCTGCTCCCCTGTCGCCGTTTCGCCTTCCTGGCTTCCGGCGGCGAGATAGAGCCGGATGGTTTGCGGGCGGGACGGGGAGGGGACGGCCAGACTTGCGAGAAGACCGTCCCGGTCCCACCAGATCGACGGGCTGATGGCGATGTAACCGGAAAACAGGTCCGGTTTCGCCGTTGCCAGCGTGGCGACGAAATAACCGCCGAGAGAATGGCCGAGGATCGTTTCACGTCTGCTGTCAGCCGGGAAACGGCTGCGAATGAGCGGCTTCAGCCTATCCTGCAGAAACGCGATGAAGGCGCTCTGTCCGCCGAAGGTCAACGCGGTCTTTGCATAGAACGGATCACGCGTGGGACCGGCCGTCAGGTCGAAATGACGTCGTGGCTGGTTGTAGCCTTCGGTTTCCGGATAGCCGATGCCGACGAGGATGGCCGGTGCGACGCCGGTTGCCTCGGGCCGGCGCGAAAGCCGTTCCAGCACCTGGTCTGCCAGCGCGAAATCGGCATTGGCATCGAGGAGATAGAGCACCGGGAAACCCTCCGGTGGCGGCGCTTGCCGCGGGATGCTGACGAAAATTTCATAGGAGAGACCGGAAGCGGATACGATCTGAAAGCGACGACACTGTTCATGTCGGTGCGGGGTGAATGGCTCCATCTCGATATCGGCGGCACTGTTCTGCGTGGTCGGCGCGGCATTGTGGTTCCCGGTCATTTGCCTGCTCCACGCCAGTATCCCCGGGCCACGCCGAGCGGCGTCATCTGATCGAGTGCCGTGCGTGTCGCATCGACATCGAGATCGGCAAACAGGTCCGGGTGAGCCCATTTCGCCAGCAGTTCCAGCGCCAGTATATCGATGACCGGGTCGAAAAGATGTCTGTCCATGGCGTGGACCCGTCCGTTTTCCACCGCAGAAAGGGCATTGAAACCGGGGCGGTTCAGCAGGCGGTCCAGCGATTGCCGCTCGTCTTCGGCGGTAAAGCCGGGGCCGATCAGAAGCCCGTCGCGATCCTTCATGTAGGCGCCGCCGGAGGCGATATAGATTTGCGGATCGGCGGTGAATATCGCCTCGATCGTCAACTGGCCGAAGGGCTTGTTGCCAAGGGCGTTGCCGATATTTTCGGCGCCGGCGAAGGCGACCAGCCGGCCAATGCCTGCCTTTCCGGGTGAAAAACAGCATTGGCCGGTGGCCGAGGCATGGGTCTCGAGAAACAGGGAAGGGCGCTCCACCCTGCCTGCCTGCTGAAGCCGGCGGGCAATGGCGTCGCGATGGGCCGACCTGAAGGCGACCAGTTTTTGTGCCGCCGCCGCATGGCCGGTTGCCGCGCCTAGAAGAAGGAGGCTGTTGTCGGCGTTTTCCAGCGGATCGGTGACGAAATCCACGTAGATGACCGGAACCCCGGCGCGCTCCAGCAGGTGAACCCGGTCATCGGCAAACTGCGAATAGACGGAAAGCACCACCAGATCGGGGTCGACTGAGAGAATGGCCTCGGCGGACATGCCGCTGGCATTGCTGCCCGTTGCCGGCAGAGTGCCGATTTTGGGCGAAAGCTTTTCGAGCGCGGCATAGGGCGCACGTCCGAGGCGGTCGATATCGTGCGGCCAGGCGGCAATCAGGGATGCCGGATCGTCGCTCAGGAATGACAGTGCGAAGATGATGCGTCCGTCATCAACGAGCAGCCGCTTTGCCGGTGTGTCGAGCGTGACGGTGCGGCCGCTGACGTCGTGAAGTTCGATGGCCGCAAAGGCCTGCGGACAGACGGCGAAAAGACTGAGACAGAGAAAGGCCAGCGTCCGCAACATATTGGCAGTATCTTCCTTTGGTTTCAGACGGGCCTTTTCGGCCGGGAAAGCTGGAAACGGAGCCGATCGGCGGTTCCGTTTCCTGAGTTACTGGGGGTTACCACTGGTATTTCAGTGTTGCATAGACCGAACGGTTCGTGCCGTAGAAGCAACGGGTCGCATATGAGCAGGACGCGACATATTCCTCATCGCCGATATTGGTCGCCGTCACATTTAGCTTCAGGCCCTCGTATTTCGGCCATTTGACGCCGAAGTCATAGTCCAGTCCGGCATCGACCAGCGTGTAGGAGGGGACCTTGAAGCTGTTTTCCTGGTCGCCATAGCTTTCACCGACATAGCGAACGCCCGCGCCGAGACCGAGACCTTCAAGCGGACCGTTCAGGAAACTGTAGTGCAGCCAGGCGGAGGCGGCGTTTTCCGGCACGGCCGCCGGTGCGTTGCCGACAAGGCCGGGCGTTGCACTCGCGGTGATTTCCGGGTCGGCATAGGTATAGGCAAGGGTGAGATCCCAACCGGAAACGAGCGCGAGCTTGCCTTCCAGCTCAATACCCTTCAGTTCGATTTCATCGGTCTGGACATAGTAGCCTCTGTAGTTCGGGTCCGCGCTGAGGGCGTTCTTTTCCGTCAGCTGGTAGGCCGACGCCATGAAATAACTGTCAGCGCCATCGAAGGGCTGATACTTGACCCCGACTTCATATTGCTCGCCTTCGACGGGATCGAGCGTTGTTCCGCCGCTGGGGCTGTACCCGAAACCCAATGGCGGCTCGAATGACGTCGAGTAGCTGGCATAGGGGGCAATGCCGTTTTCGAACAGGTAGGTCGCGCCGATGCGGCCGGTAAAGGCATGGTTTTCGTTTGTCGTCGAGGTTGTAGCCCCGGTGGCTATGGTCGTGCTGTCATTGGTGATGTCGTAGTAATCGTAACGACCGCCAAGCGCGACTGTCAGTGCGCCGTAGGAGATTTCATCCTGCAGATAAATGCCCACCTGGTTGGTGACCTGATCGGTGTCGGTGGCGTAATCGGGGTCGGTAATGGGCTGGTTGTAATCCGGGGCGAGATAGTCGATGGACGGGCCGTTCCCCCTGCCCATCAGCCGGTTGGCATCGATATAGTTGTAGTCGACGCCGATGAGGCCGGTGTGGTCCAGCATGCCAGTGGAAAAATCGGCCTGAAGCTGGGTATCGACAGCCAGCGTATCGGCCTTTTCCTTCAGACTGGAAATACCACGACTCAGCGTTGTGCCGTTGATGCCGGAATAAAACAACGCGCGATGTTCGGTATCGATATGGGTGTAGCGCAGGTTCTGACGGAAGGTGAAAATGTCGTCGAATGCGTGCTCGAACTCATATCCCGCCGTGGTCGTCTGGCGGGTGAACTTGTCGAAATCCGGGTCGCCGACATTGAAGTCATAGGGAATGTAGGGGTAGTCGCCGTTTGGCAGAACCGTGCCCTGGGCCGGAAGGAAACCCGGATAATTGCTTGACGGGTCGTCGGTATAGCTGAACTGCATGACCAAGCTGGTGCCATCGTCCGGCGTGATTTCAAACGAGGGAAGCACCGAAATCCGCGACGATTCAACGCCGTCGATATTGGTTTCGTTGTAGCGGCCGGAGGCGACGAAACGATAGCGGTAAATGCCCGCATCGTCGATTGGACCGCCGAAATCCACGCCCGACTTGATGTAGTTCTCATTGCCGAGCGTGGTAAAGACCTCGCGATACGGCGCGTCCGTCGGTTTCTTGGAGACCAGATTGACCATGCCGCCCGGCGTCATCTGACCATAGAGAACCGAGGCCGGTCCCCTGACCACCTCGACCCGTTCGAGATTGTAGAGATCGATGGTCGGCTCGGCATAGGAAATGCCCTTCATGATGCGCAGGCCGTCGAGATACTGCACGAAATTCTGGTATCCGCCGAAGCCGCGCACCGGAACGATGTCATAACGGTCATTGGGCCTTAATTCGCCCTGAACACCGGAACTGTAAAGAAGCGCCTGCTGCACCGATGTGGCATTGCGCTCCTCGAATTCCCGGCGGGTGACGACGGAGACGGACTGGGGCGTTTCGATCAGCGGCCGGCTGGTCTTCATTGCGGAACCGGCTGAGTGAGCGACGAAGCCGTTGTCGTCTTCTCCCGAACCGGCAACCGTCACGTTCACCGGATCGAGAACCGTCACATCGGTATCCTGCGCCAGGGCAGGGCTGGCAAACTGAAGCGCTGCCAGGCTGACCGTCGTCGTCAGGACAATGCATTTTGCGGCTGAAATACGCATCAAGACCCCCGTAAAACCGCCTTGGGTATCGGTCCCGAAAAACCTGCGGCGATAAACATGATTACAAAATTCATGTTTTGTCATATACGGTATGAGGCGAAGCGAAATCTACAGACCGGGATTTTGCACAAGCCTCAATTTGTTTTGTAAAACGACCAGATCACGCGCGATGGGAACGACCATGCAGAACCGTGCCGCCCCGTTTCAGACCGAAGCCTTCCTGTCGCATATGCGCCGCGCCAACAGCTCCTTCAGGCTTTTGAGCCGGACAGGCGCCGGGCACGGCACGCTTGACGGACGCTACGGCCACGTGAAGCTGCGCGACGGGTTGAGCGTTCTGCATTCCGACACGGTCAGCCTTTGCGATATGGAAACAGAATCCGAGCTGCAGCCGCATCTGAGCATAAAGATGTTCTTTGCCGGCGGCGTCGAGGCCCGGCTGAACGACCGGGTGCTGCCCATGCCGGAACGCGCCGCGAACCGGCGGACATGGGAGCCGGTTGCCGTTATCTGCGCGCAGAACGAACCGGTGCGGTTCTGGCGAAAGGTGAAAAAGGGCGACCGTATCCGCAAGTTCAACATATCGATATTGCCGGAATGGCTGGCGTCCGGCGATGTGTTCTCCGACCACTCCGCCGCAGCGGTTGCCCGTTTCAGCAAGGCACGGCTGGCGCTTTCCAACTGGCGTCCGAGCCAGGCCGCACTTGCCTTTGCCGAACAGGCCATGCACACGCCGGTCGCCACGCCGCATCTGCACAGGTTGCAGATGGAAAGCTGCGTGCTGATGATCATCGCCGAGGCGTTTCATGCCCTCGCGGAAAATGGCGGGCCGACGCTGCCGCAGGCCCGGCTGAGTGCTGCCGAAAGCAAAAGGCTTGCCCGCGCGGAAGACATGATTATCGCCGCACGCGGATATCTGCCGACCGTTGCCGATCTTGCGGCACATGCCGGCGTCAGCGCCAACACGCTGCAACGGCTTTTTCATGCCGCTCACGGCATGACGGTTTTTCACTATACCCGCATGGTCAAGCTGGAGCAGGCGCGCAATATGCTGAACAGGGGCGAGGTTTCCATCGCCGAAGCAGCCTTCGCAGCCGGCTACAGCTCCACCGCCAATTTTTCGACCGCATTCCGCCGCCAGTTCGGCATGTCACCGGGCAAGATCGGCGCGTAGATCATCGGGCGGTTAATCTGAACCGCCCGATGCTCCAGCCGGCAGTGTCGAAAGGCGAGGCCTGCTACTCGACGCCGACCCAAGTGTTTTCGTTGTCGTAGTGCCGATCGAGCCCGAAAGAGAACCAGCGACCGTCGAGCACCGTCTCGATCAGATGCTGTTTTGCTTCCGCCGAAATCGTGTCGTCGGCATTCATCGCCTTCAGCACGTCTTCATAGGGCGTCCGTTCGTCCGACATCCGGATATCCGCCTTTTTCATGTCGGCATTCAGGATCAGCTGTGTCGGTCCGCTGTCGGCGTTCTGCCAGGGTTGCCACGCGGTCAGTCCGTCGCCGTTCGGGTCGCCGTCCCACATGAAATTGCGCAGATAGGTTCCGAATTTCGCCGCAAGGTCCTGCGCTCCGGTATTGTCGAAGGCTTCGGGAAACTGCGCGGCAAAGCCCGATGTTCGCTCGGTGGCAAAGGGAATCCAGATGCCATGGAACGACCCGTAAAGATCCGCCATGGTGTCGCCGACGATCTGCGGGTCTTCCCCCCAGGCGAACCGTGTGGTGTAGATCGGCGCATCATAGCGGTCGATCATCTCGCGAGCCGAATCCTGGGCGTTGAAAATCTCGTAGAGCTTGCTGCCGTAGTTTTCGGCAAATCTGTAGCGGGCGTTGAGGTCGCTGTCGTCGATGAGGTCGGTATCGCTGGCGGCGGCGAATTCCGGGTCGAAGCGGGCAAACAGCGAGAATTCCGATGTGCCGGTGGTCATCATCAGCGGAACGGCATTGTAGCTGTCCGTTTCAAACCCTTCCTTCGGCAGCACCACGCCGTCATTGTAGAGATGCGGGAAAACGGCCATGCGGATGCCGGCATTGGTCATCAGTCCGGCCAGGCGATCATTCGGCAGGTCGTAGAGGAAGTCCTTCACCGTCGGGTCCGTGCTCATCAGCCATTGCCGCGCGGTTTCATCATCCGGCTTTATCCCCGCTTCGACCACCAGCGGAGCGATTGCGTCTGCAACCAGACCCGTACTTTCCTCAGTATCTGCCAGCGTCATGCCGCCGCTGAAGGAAATGGCCTTCTGGAATTTGTCGTGAAACAGCGGCGAGATCAGCATTGCCATGACATCGCGCCCGCCTGCGGAAAAACCGGAAACCGTGATGTTATCGGCATTGCCGCCGAAAGCGGCGATATTCGCGTCGATCCAGTCCAGCGCGCGGGCAAGGTCGAGAAGGGTGTAATTGCCCGAATCTTCCTGCGGATTGCCCGTTTTGAGCGCCGGCAGGTTGTTGAAACCGAGCAGGCCGAGCCGGTAGTTGACCGAAACGACCACGGCATCGGCATTGACGGCAAGCTGTTCGAAATCGACAGTGCCGCTGTTGCCGCCCTGATTGTTGCCACCGTGAATATAAAACAGCACCGGCAATCCGGTTTCGTCAGTGTTGGGGCGCCAGATGTCGAGCGTCAGGCAGTCCTCGCTGCCGAGAGCCTTGCCGCCGGTCATCTGCGGGCAGAGCGGGGCGTCTCCGGTGGCGTCCAAAGCGCCCGTCCAGGCCGCCGGTTTTTCCGGCGCTTTCCAGCGCAGGGTGCCCACAGGGGCAGCGGCATAGGGCACGCCGCGCCAGAAAAGCGTTGCGCCGTCATTGGTCTCTGCGCCATCGACTTCGCCATAAAGCGTCTGCTGGGCTACGCCCGCCCGATAGGTGGCATTGGCGGCAAGGGCTGTGGGCGACCAACTGCCAATAAGCGCGGCAACCAGCGCAATACGCCGCAGGCCATTTCGGCCATTTCCGGCCGGATTTCGATAAAGCATGATTTCTCCTCCCGTTCAGCGCCGGCGGGTGGCCGCGCCTTTACGTGTTCCTCACCCCGGATGCCGGATGGTCGTCCGGCCAACGGGGCCTCGCTGCTTCAGCAGAAAGACCCCGTCGCGTTCTCAGGCTTCGATCCAGTCCTTTTCGAGCGTGACGCGTGCCACCGCGCTGACATCGGCCGCATTGCGGGCAATGACGAGCTCATAGACCCCGGCATCCGCGCGGAAGGCCTTGTCCTGCATCGAGAAGTAGCTGAGATCGCGCAGCGTGACGGCAAGCGTGGCCGTGCCGGTCTCGCCGGGCTGAAGCGCGAGCTTGGCGAAGGCCCGCAATTCCTTCAGCGGACGGTCGGCCTTGGGATCGACCGGGCGGACATAAAGCTGGACGACCTCGGAGCCAGCCCGTTCGCCGGTATTGGTCACGTCGACCGCGACGGTCATGCCGTCCTCGCCGATCACCGTTTCCGACAGCTGCGGGGCGGACCATTCGAACGTCGTGTAGGACAGGCCATAACCGAAGGCGAACAGCGTTCCGGCATTCGAACGGTCGAAATGGCGATAGCCGACATTGACGCCCTCGTCATAGCGGACATGGCCGTCCACACCCGGATAGGTGATGGGGTCGCCGGTAAAGGCCGAATTGTCCTCCAGCTTCAGCGGGAAGGTCTGCGGCAGACGTCCGCCGGGTTCCACCTTGCCGAAAAGAACGTCGGCGACGGCGTTTCCGAGTTCCTGCCCCGGATACCAGAACTGCAGCACCGCCCGGACCTTGTCCAGCCACGGCATGAGCACGGGGCCGCCGGTCTGCAGCACGACGATCGTGTTTTCATTGGCGGCGGCGACGCGCGCGATGAGCTCTTCCTGTCGGCCGGGAAGGTCCATGTCCGGCAGGTCAAGACCTTCCGTATCCCATTCGCCCTGGCGACCGGCAAACACGATGGCGATTTCGGCATTGCGTGCGGCCTCTTCGGCCTCCTGAATGGCCGTGTCGTCGAGCACCGGCTCAATGCCGAAACGCATGGCGCGGATATCGATGCCTTCCTGCGTGTCATCCGGCGGGCGATACTCGACGGTGATTTCATAAGCGCGACCGGCTTCCAGCGTCACTTCGGCGCGCCGTTCGTTGTTGCCCAGCCCGAAGAAATTGTCGCCCCGCACCCAGTCCGTGGTGCCGTCGATCTGCTTTTCGCCATCGATAAAGAGATTGGCGAAACCGGCATTTGCCAGGCCGACGACATGCTTTCCGCTCTTTTGCGGGGTGAAGCGCGCTGTGGCGCGCACCGAGAAATTGTCCCAGCTCAGCTCTTCATCAGGAAGATCGAACCAGAAGAACTGGCTCGTTTCGCTGGACGTGACGGCCATCGGCGCGCCTTCCAGGGCGGTGCCCTTGAAGAAGGCAACTTCGATATCGCCCGTGACTTCCTGTAAAAGCCGGTTGTTGGAGCAGCCTTGCGCGTGAATGACGGCGGTGTCTCCCAGAGCGGCTTTCAGCCCGTCGAGGGGGCTGACACGGTAAAGCGCGTTGATCTGGGCGCTGCCGCCGCCCATGATCCGGGCCTCGGCGGCATTCGGGCCGATGGCGGCCACCTTTGCGACCGTTTCGGGGGCAAGCGGCAGGACGCCGTCGTTTTTCAGCAGCACCGCGCCATCGCTGGCGAGACGGCGCAGCAGGGCGCGCAGTTCCGGCGTATCGATCGTGGTTTCGTCCGGAATTTCGGGGTTTTCGAATGCGCCGATCCGCTCGATCAGCCTGAGAATGCGCCGGGCGGACGCCTCGATGACCGCAGCGTCAACCTTGCCGTCGCGGACGGCCTGAACCAGCTTGTCGCCACGATCGCGCGTCGGGCCGGGCATTTCGAGGTCCAGCCCGGCGGTTACCGATTCCACGGTCGTATGCGAGCCGAACCAGTCGGACATGACGATGCCGTCGAAGACCCATTCCTGCCGCAGAACCTGTTTCAGCGACCATTCGTTTTCGCTGGCATAGGTGCCGTTCAGGCGGTTATAGGCGGACATCACCGCCCAGACGCCGGCTTCCTTGACGGCGCGTTCGAACGGCAGAAGGTAAAGCTCCCTGAGCGCCCGTTCGCCGATATCGGAAGACATGGTCTGGCGCTGGTGCTCGGATTCATTGCCGACAAAGTGCTTGATCGTGGCGGCGACGCCCTGTTCCTGAACGCCCTTGACATAACCGACCGCAAGCGAGGCCGTCAGTTCCGGGTCTTCCGAATAGCATTCGAAATTGCGGCCGTTCAGGCCGCTGCGGTCAATATTGACGGTCGGCGCCAGAAGTACGCCGGCCCCCTTCGAACGGGCTTCGGCGGCAAGGGCCGCGCCCATGTCATAGGCCGCGTTAACATTCCAGCTGGCGCCAAGCGAAATGCCGCAGGGAAAGCAGTTCGCCCGGACGCCGCCGACGAGGGAGCCGCCGCCGCGCGCGCCGTTCGGCCCGTCGCTCACCTTGATTTTGGGAACGCCGAGGCGTTCGACGGCATTGGTTGTCCAGAAATCAGCGCCCGAGAGCAGCGAAACCTGCTCTTCAAGGGTCATTTCATCGAGGATTTTGTCGATATCGGTCATCTCAGACCTCCTTTGAAATGCGGGTCGGCTGCCACGGGGCAGCCGCTGGATTTTGGTTCAGCCCGGCTCGCGCAGGCAAGAGGCGCGCCGCCGTTCAGCGAACGCCTTTCACCGGCCAGATGGCCAGCGCGCCGAGAAAAGCTGCGACAGCGGCGAAAGCATAAAGTGCTGGATAGTTGCCGCCCGTTGCGCCGATTGCAAGAAAGAATGGCGCGATTGCCGGGGCGATGGACTGCGGCACGGCATTGGCGATGTTGAGGATGCCCATATTCTTCGCGGCATCGGTTTCCCGGTCCGGCAGGACGTCGACGACGAGCGCCTGATCGACGGCCATGTAAATGCCGAAGGCCAGCGAGGACACGGCAACACCGACGTAGAAGACACCGAGCGTGGTTGCCGAAAGAATGATGACGATGCCGAGCGAATAGCCGATGGCGGAGGCGAGGACGAAAACCTTGCGACGATGCAGGCGATCGGAAAGCCAGCCGCTGATGAAGGACGACGCAATGACCGCGATGGCCGTGATCAGCGTCGAAAGAAACAGCAGGTCGGCAATCCCGGCTGACGGCATGCCCAGATGATCGATCAGGAAGTAAGCCTGATAGGTCATCAGCACCGACATGCCGAGGAACACGAAGAAGCGGGAGAGCCACGCCCAGCTGAAATCGGCGTGCTTGACCGGATTGATCAGGAAGGAACGCCCCAGATCGGCCATGCTCTGATGCTGAAGCTTCGCGGCCTTGTCGGCGTGCGGATCTTCCAGCCCGATCGCGAACCAGAAGATGGCGACGGTGGCCACCAGCGCCGGCGCGATAAAGCCGAGCGGATTGCTGGCGCCGGTCAGCGCGGCGATGCCCGCGCCCATGAGCATGGCGATATAAAGCGCCATGCCCGAAATGGCCGAGACCCGGCCGCGCTGGTGTTCCGGCACCTGATCGGGAACAATGGCGACGACGACGGCGAGCGCGGCATTGTAGGTGGTCTGTGCCAGGCACCACAGCGCGCCGATGACGAACAGGTTTTCCGAAAAGGCGATCCCCGTCACCGCAAGCCCGCCGAGAACGATGCCGGCCAGCATCCACGGGCGACGACGGCCGTAGCGGGACACCGTGCGGTCGGAAAGCCAGCCGAAGATCGGATTGGCGAACAGGGCGAATAGCGCCCCGAGGCCGAGAATGGAGCCGAGCGCAGCGCCCTTGCCCTCAGGCGCAATCGCCTGCACGCGGATGGCCATGGTGACCGTCACCGGCGTCATCAGCGCAATGTAGATGCCGATGATGGCAGCGGCATATTTAACGAAGAAAAGCGTGGAAACGGCTGGAATGCCGTCTTCTTGAGGGGCGGCGTTCGCCGCGGTAAAGCCGGAATCGGCAAGCTCTGTCATGATATCCTCCCAGGACAGGTGACATGCGTTCACATTGCGAAAAACTAGGCCTTTTCGAATAAAAAATCTACCGATTAATAGGTATATTTTTTCGGTGTTGTACATTCCCCGCCTGAAAGCCCATTATGGCGGCGAACGCATGACAGGCGAGTGTAAGTTGAAATACGAAATAGCAAATAAAAACAAAAAGATGTCTAAAAAGGGTGAGCGTCGGCGCGCGGAGGTCATCGCAGCCGCCGTGGAAATCTTCGCCCGTGACGGCTTTAACGGCGCCTCATTTGCGTCGGTCGCCGAGGCTGTCGATCTCACCCTGCCGGGGCTTTTGCACTATTTCCCCAACAAGGTGGACCTGTTGCTGGAGGTCCTGGAATGGCGCGACGACAATTCCGGCATTCCGGCGAACAGCGCCGCAATCGGCTGGCGGGACATGCTGGAGCAATTGCAGTGTCTCAACAGAAAGAACGCCGGCATGCCCGGCGTCGTGCGGGTGTTCTCGATCCTGAACGCCGAGGCGCTGACCGAAAACCACCCGGCTTCCGATTGGTTCGATGAACGGTTTTCCCACATTCGGGATATCATGGCCGGATCATTCGCCCGCGGCATTGCGGCCGGCGAAATTACCACCGGTGTCGATCCGGAAATGATCGCAAACGAGGTGATCGCCTTCATGGACGGCCTGCAGGTGGCCTGGCTGCGTTCGCCGGACAAGGTGGACATGGTGAAATCCTTCGATTCCTACGTCGCCCGGCTGATCCGGTCCATCGAAACCGGGAAGGACTGAACATGGAGCCGGCGCGCTTTGCACGCACCGGCTCTTGTCGTCAGGCGGTTCAGTCGCCGATATTTTCGAAAGCGTCGCCGAAGCCGTTCAGGTTGTAAAGCAGTTCGACGGGATCGGCCAAAGGCGGATTGGCGTATTTCTTCGCTTCCTCCCACCACAGCGCCTTCATTGCTTCCAGCTTTTCGGGGTTTTCCTGCGACAGGTCATGAGATTCCGAGAAGTCTTCGGCAACATTGAAGAGCTGCCACGGATCCTCGTCGAAATCGGTATCGATCCTGTGCATGGCCACAGCCCGCCAGTCGCCGTCGGTGATTGCCCGGTTGCCGCGCATGGTGAAGAACTGGACGCTGCGCGTTGCGGCATCGGAAGACGTGAAGGTTTCCAGAACCGACTTGCCGGCGACCGGTAGCTGTTCGACACCGTCGACGGATGCCGAGAAGCCGCCGCCGGCAACGGCCAGAATGGTCGGCGCCAGATCGATGACATTGACATATTGAGAGCGGACTGCACCCGCGTCCTCGATATGATCGGGCCAGGAGACGATCATTGGCGTGCGCACGCCGCCGGCATAGGGCCACAGCTTGTAGCGCCTGAACGGCGTATCGCCGGCATAGGCCCAGGGACGCGGATAGAGCATGTAGGTCGAGGGGCTGCCGGCCTCGTCGAGATGGGCATCCATCTCCGCCACCGTGGTCTTGTCCAGATAGGGCGTGAAGAACCCGCCATTCGCACCGCCTTCGGAGGCCGCGCCGTTGTCGGTGATCAGCATGATCAGCGTATTGTCGTACTGGCCGGTTTCCTTCAGGTAATCGACCAGTCGGCCGATCTGTTCATCGGTATGGGTCATGAACCCGGCATAGGTCTCCATGAAGCGGGCGAAAACGCGCTTGTGCTGGTCGTCGAGCGTGTCCCAGGCGGCGTCGCCAACCTCGCGCGGCGGCAGAACCGTATTGTCGGGAATGATGCCGATGTCCTTCTGTCGCGCGAAACGCGCCTTGCGGATCTCGTCCCAGCCCTTGTCATAGGCGCCGCGATAGGCATCGATATAGGCTTCGGGCACGTGATAAGGCGAGTGGGTGGCGCCAAGGGCGAGATAGACGAATTTCGGCTTGTCGGTCTTGTCCGGCTGCATCGCGTCGATGGCATGGTCCACCAGATCGACCGAGAGGTGATAATCCGGGTTGTCCGGCGTCGGCAGCACCGTGTTGTTTTCGACCAGATCCGGGTGATACTGGTCCGTGTGGCCGCTGAGGAAGCCATAGAAATAGTCGAACCCGCGCTGCCGCGGCCAGGAGAGCCTGTTGCGCGCGTCATCGTCGCTATATGTCGGGCAGAGGTGCCATTTTCCGAGGGCAAACGTGGCATAACCGGTCTTCTGCAGCGCTGCGGCGACCGTTTCGGCATTGAGCGGCAACTCGCCGGAATGGGCGTTGAGGCTGTCGATCGGCGGCGCCTCTCCCTTGCCCGGCAGATCGTCCATGTTGACCGTTTGCGGGTTGCGGCCGGTCATCAGCGCCGCGCGCGTCGGCGAGCAGATGGCGCAGGTATCGAAGCGGTTGTAACGCAGGCCGCCGGTCGCGAGTTCATCGATATGCGGTGTCTTGATCTCCGAACCATAAGCGCCGATATCGGAAAAACCGGCATCGTCGATGACAACCATGACGATGTTCGGCTGCTTGCCGTCCGCGCTCTGGGCAAAGGCCCGCGACGAGCCGATCAGCGAGGCCGCCGCGCCGGCGCCCATCAGCTTGACGACATCGCGCCGCGTCGGGCTCCAGCCGCTGGCGGTGTGCGGCGCGCCGTAGACGTTTGAAAGATAGTCTTTAGGTAGCATGTATAGCCTCCCGCATTGGATAGGATGCTCCGGCAATGCCGCCGGAGTGTGATGTGTTCGGGTTCATGTCCCTGAGAGGCCGGCGGCCTGAAACCGGGCAATATCGCCATCGACGATACAGGGCCGCCCGCTGGACCGACCCGGCGTTGGCAGACCCGCAATTCGGGTTCGCATGGCCTTCAGACATCGGGGAATGTGCAATGGGAAAGTTTTCATCCTGTGCCGGGAAACTCCTCCACTCCCTGAAACGGCCAGACCCTCAATAACAGCAGAGACGGCACGACCGGATCGTTTGTCGTTCATGAAATCTACCGATCACTAGGTATTATTTTTCCGATAATGTGTCGGCGTCAAGTCGAATCTGGCGCATGGTGGCAGCATCAGCCACGATGGAAGCGTCGTGTGGACGGTGAAACATGCCTGCCGCCAGGCGACGGCGGGCGGCGCAAGTGTCTGCAAACAGCTGGCCGGCGGGGCTGCTTTGTTTCAAAGCGGAAAGATCGTGCGCAGACGCAACGTCAATTCGTTGCGGGCTGGCCTTGCTTTGGGGTGGGACTGGCCTTGCCCTGCCGCGCGGCGATATCGGCGGCGACCAGCATGATGTTTGCCGGGGCCCGGCCGATGCGTATCTGTTCGGCCATATAATTCATATAGGGGCCATATGCGCATACATGGCCTTGTAACCGGCGCACAGATGGTTGTGCCAGCGCTTGCCGTCCCGGTGGATGCGGTGCTTGGGACAGCCACCATGACAGGTGAAACGCCAGTCGCAGGTCACGCAGGCCTGGGGCAGATGCGTTTTCGTCAGCCCGAAGGCATGCTGTTTCCTGCCGTCGACCAGGCTGGCGAGATTGTCCTTGCGGATATTGCCGAGCTTGTGTTCGGGGTAGACATAGTGATCGCAGGAATAGATGTCGCCGTTCTGTTCGATGATCAGGTTCCGGCCGCAGCGCTGCTGCATCACGCACAGCGCCGGTCCATCGCCGGCAAAGGCCGCCAGCGTGCTGTCGAAGGTCTGGACATAGACCTTGCCGACGTCGCTTTTGACCCATTCATCGAATATGCCGATGATGAAACGGCCGTAATCCTCGCCGGAAACGGACCAGTCTGTGACTGCCGCAGTGGCTTCACGCGATTGCGGATAGAGCAGTTCGCCTGCCGTTTCGCCGCTGTGTCGCTGCTCGACGGCGGGTATGAACTGCAGGAACTGTGCGCCCAGTTCGCGGGTCAGATAGCGGTAGACTTCGACGGGGTGTTGCGCCGTGGTCGCGTTGACGACCGACAGGATATTGTATTCGACATCGTGTTTCTTCAGGAGCTCGAGGCCCTTGCGAACCTTGTCGAAAACCGATTTGCCGTTGCGCGCCTTGCGATGCGCATCGTGCAGTTGGGGCGGTCCGTCGATCGACAGACCGATGAGGAAGTTGTTTTCGACGAGAAAGGTGGCCCAGGCGTCATCAATCAGCAGGCCGTTGGTCTGCATGGCATTGCGGATGGTCTTGCCGTTGGCATGTTTCTTCTGCAGGTCCAGCGCGCGTTTGTAGAAGTCCAGCCCTGCCATGGTCGGTTCGCCGCCTTGCCAGGCAAATTCCACTTCCGGCATCGGACTGGCGGCAATGTAGTTACGCACATAGGCTTCAAGCGTCGCGTCATCCATGTGACGCGCGTATCTTGTCCGCTTGAGGGTGCCGGTCTCCTTTTCGAGATAGAAGCAGTAATCGCAGGCGATATTGCACTGATATCCCGTCGGCTTGGCCATCAGGTGAAACGGTTGCCGTGCTGCGGCGCGGGCTACGGACATGGGGGCCTCCGTTTTTTCAGGCCATAATTCTACCGATCAGTAGATTTTTCAAGCTCTTCTGTTAAGGCATTGAAAATAAAACGGCAGGACCCGGGCGATACTGACTGATCGCCCGGGTCCTGCCGGATCGGTCCACATTCCGGACCGCTTTCAGCAAGCTTCAGCCTTCATCCCGGAGGCCGAAGATTTCGGCCGCCCGTTCGGGCGTGAGGAAGCCGTTCTTGATGTCGGCCTTCACCTTGGCCGGATCGCGTTTCTTCGGATCGCCATAACCGCCACCCGCACCCGTGATAATGCGGATGACATCGTCCTTGTCGACGCGCAGGCCGGAGACGAAGGCATAGCGTTCTTCACCGCCATCCTTGCGGCGGATTAGGGCATAGTTGTTGGAACCCTCATTGCCGCCTTCAAGCGCCCACGGTCGTATTTTCGCCCGCGTGTAGCCGATCGTCACGAAGCTGTCGTCGCGACGGATGCGATAATCGAGCATGATGCCGCGCCCGCCGCAGAACTCGCCTTCGCCGCCGTCTTCGAGGTTCAGCGCCATGCGGTCGATGATCAGGCCGTTGCGGGCCTCGGAGATTTCGGCCGGGCAGTTGAAGGTCTCGCCGTGCACGGCGGAGAAGATGGCGCTGTTGCCATCGGCGCCGCGTTCAGCGCCCCACCCGCCGATTTGCGGTTCGATGATGGTGTATTGCCGACCGGTATCGGGATGAATGCCGCCGATGAAGGTTCCGGCAATCGAGGCGAAGTGACCGGCCGGGATTGCACCCTTCATATGCGGCGCAAGGCAACGGCAGATCAGATCGTAAACCCGGATGCCGACCTCATAATAGAAACCGACCGCCGCCGGTTCCTTCGCATGAAACACCGTGCCCTCGCGGGTCAGAAGCTTCACCGGGCGGAATGTGCCCTCATTGGCCTTCAGGGCCGGGTCCGTCAGAGACTTGAAGGCAACCTGGGTGGAGACCAGCGTGTCATCGAAGCTGGCGTTGAACGGCCCGTCGCTCTGTTCCGGGTTATCACGAAGATCAACGACGAATTCATCGTCGCTGATCGTCAGCTTGACGTTGAAAAACCGGCCGTCATCCTGCTCCTCGGTCAGTTCGAACGTTCCCTTGGGCAGTTTGGCGATCTCGGTCAGCGACATCTGCTCGCCGACGGTGATGAAGTTCTCGACCGCTGTCTGAAAGGTTTCGACACCGTATTTCGTGGCAAGCTCGGAAAGCCGCTTCGCGCCGATCCTGACGGAAGCAATCGCCGCCCACAGGTCGCCCTCGATGAAATCGGGCATGCGCGAATTGACGGTGATGATCTCGAAAACCGGCCTGACCGGCTCACCCTTCGAAATCAGCTTGATGGCCGGTAGTCGCAGGCCCTCCTGAAAGATTTCCCTGGCGTCGGCCGAAAGCGAACCGGGAGCAATGCCGCCGATATCCGAGTTATGGGCGATATTGGCCGTCCAGGCGATCAGCGTTCCGTCGACAAAGACCGGCATGGCAACGATCAGGTCGTTGAGGTGGGTGACGCCGCCATAATAGGGATCGTTGGTGATGAAGACATCGCCGGGTTCGATTTCGCCGGGTTTCGAGAACTTCTCCGCCAGCACCTTGACCGATTTGTCGAGCACACCGACAAAGCCGGGAATGCCGGCGCCCGAGCTTGCCAGCTGTCCCTTGGCATCAAGCACGCCGGTACCCATGTCGAGCACTTCGTAGATAATCGAACTCATGGCCGTCTTGCGCATCGCCGCAAACATTTCGTCGGCGGCGGCCTGAAGAGAATTCTGGATAATTTCCAGCGTGATCGGGTCGTTGACTGTCGTCATCATGCCTCTCCTTCGGCGCCGAGCGCAATCTGGATATTGCCGAAGCCATCGATCTCGACGTGATTGCCGGGATGGATGACCACTGTCGTGCCGGGATCTTCGATCACTGCCGGCCCGCTGAAGGTCATGCCGGGTTCCAGCTTTTCGCCATCATAGATATCGGCCTCATGCACGCCCTCAAGGGCGTAATCGACCTTGCGTCTGCCTTTGAGTGCTGCTGCAGCCGGTGTTCCCGTTGCGGGCTTTTCCTGCATCTGCAATTTGCCGACCTCTGCCGAGGCGACCAGATGAATGCCGACCAGTTCCACCGGTGCATCGAGGCGATAGGTGTATTCCTGCTCATAGGCGGCATGGAACGCCTCGGTGATTTCGGCAATGCCTTCCGTGGTGATCTCGCCCTCGATCAGAACTTCGGTCGTGTGTTCCTGGTTCTGATAGCGGAACTTGCCGTACCGCTGGAACCTGACACGGTCTGCGTCGATCTTCTCGGCGGCAAACTGGGCAAACGCCAGCTTTTCGCTTTCCTCGAACAGGGCGGTGATTTCCCGTGCCGCATCGCTCTTCAGGTCGACAAGATGGGTGACGAAATAGTCTCGCCTGAGGTCCGACATCATCATGCCCCAGGCAGAGAACACCGAAGCGCCTGCCGGGATCACGACCTTTTTCGCGCCGAGTTCGGCGCCAAGCGCTGCCGCGTGCATGGCGCCGCCACCGCCAAAGGCAACGAGGGTAAAGTCGCGCGGATCGTGGCCACGGTTGAGCGAAACCAGCTTCAGCGCGTTGACCATGTTGTTATTGGCGATGCGAACGATACCGCGCGCCGCCTCGTCAAGGCTGATCCCGAGTTTTCCGCCCACTTCTGCGAGCGCGGTTTCCACCGCCGCCATGTCGGCCTCCACCGAACCGCCGCAGAAATAATCGCGGTTGATACGGCCAAGCCAGAGATTGGCATCTGTGGTGGTGGCCTGCTGGCCGCCACGGCCATAGGCGGCAGGCCCCGGCATGGCGCCTGCCGATTGCGGGCCGACATGCAGCTTGGCGAATTCATCGACCCAGGCGATCGAACCGCCGCCATTGCCGATTTCCACCAGATCGACCACCGGCACCATGATCGGATAACCGGCCGAGGACTGATCGCGCTCGATCCAGTAATCGGTCATGATCTTTACATCACCGTTCTCGATCAGTGCGCATTTGGCGGTCGTGCCGCCGATATCGAGCGCCAGCACATTGGGCTCGCCGATCAGCCGCCCGAGTTCTGCAGCACCCCAGAAGCCGGAGGCCGGACCGCTTTCAACCATGGTGATCGGGATTCTGGAGACGGATTCCAGCGTATCGACGCCGCAATTCGACTGCATGATGTAGAGGCTGCCGTCGAAGCCCTGCGCGGTCAGCCCGTCGGAAAGGCGGGACAGATACCGTTCGGCAGCAGGCTGGACATAGGCGGAAAGCACGGCCGTGTTGGTGCGCTCGTATTCGCGCCATTCACGGGTGATCTGGTGCGAGGAGACCGCCGCAACCTCGGGCCACAGCCGCCTGACCTCCTCAAGTGCGGCCAGTTCATGCGCCGGATTGGCATAGGAATGCAGGAACGAGATCGCAACCGCTTCCACGCCTTCGGCCCGGAAGGCATCGAGGATGGCGGGCAGGCCGGAAAGATCGAGCGGCCTGACCTCTTCGCCGTGATAGTCCATGCGCCCCGGCACTTCGAAACGCAGATAGCGCGGTACGAAGGGCGCGGGCTTGCGATAGTGCAGATTGAAGAAATCCGGACGGTTGCCACGGGCGATTTCCAGCGTATCGCGAAAACCTTCGGTGGTGATCAGGCCGACCTTGACGCCCTTGCGTTCGGTCAGGGCGTTGATGACGACGGTGGTGCCGTGGGCAAGAAAATCGACGGCAGAGGCATCGACATTGCCCTTTTTCATGACATTGAGCACGCCCTCCTCGAAATTCGGCGGCGTCGTGTCGGATTTTGCCGTGGTGATCGTCTGTTCGCCGGTTTCAATATCCGTTTCGAAGCAGACGAGATCGGTAAATGTGCCGCCGACATCGGTGGCGACGCGAATGGTTTTCCTGCTCATGGCCGCTCTCCCCTGCCCCGTTCGTGCAGCAACATGCAGATGGCGCCCGGCAGTTTCAGTGCCTCGGCAGCCGCGATGCGCTCCTGCGTATAAAATCCCGTCTCATGCAGGCAGTTGATCGTGCCGATGACCTGGCCGCCCACGGTGACGGGAACATTGATGACGGACTGGCATCCCAGTTCGTTGATCAGCCGGTGGTCGTCAAACACCTCGGCGATGCCTTCAATCGTGTTCGCGACGAAAGTCTCGCGGCGTTTCAGCGCCACGTCCGACCAGTAGGTGTCGTTATAAGGCTTGGTTCCCGAAACCGGATAGGCTTCTGGCATGTTGGAATAGATCCGTTCGGAATTGCGGGCTTTCGTATCGGCCGTCATCAGCGTGAACAGTTTCACGCCGACCAGTTCCTTGGTCAGAGCTTCCAGCGCTTTGCAGGCGGCCTCCGGGCCGTCGGCGACGGCGGCGGTAAAAGCGCTGTAGTCAGGACTTGTCATCAATGCTCTCCATTATCTGCCGGCGAAGCACCATCTCGTCTTCGCCGACCACAGGCACGGCCGAAATCAGCCGTCGGGTATAATCATGTCCGGGATTGGCGAAGATCGCCTCGGTCGTATCGACCTCTAGCAGCCGTCCTTTCTCGAAAACGGCCATGCGATCGGCGATATTGCGGGCAACCGCCAGATCGTGGGTGATAAAGATGTAGGTGAGATTGCGGGTCTTCCGCAGCGCATTGAGCAGTTTCAGCACCCGCGCCTGAACCAGAACGTCAAGCGCCGACGTCGGCTCATCCAGCACCAGAAGCTCCGGCTCGCAGGCAAGCGCACGGGCAATCGCCACGCGCTGGCGCTGGCCGCCCGAAAGGCTGGAGGGCGAGCGCGCTGCGAAATCCGCCGGCAGCCCCACCTCTTCCAGCAATTGTGCCACCCGCGCCCTGCGCCCGGCTTTCGGGCCGATATCGTGGATATCGAGCGGCAGGCGCAGCGACGCGCCGATGGACCGGCGCGGATTGAGCGCGGAAAGCGGGTTCTGCTGCACCAGCTGGATCGTGCGGCGCAGCGTGCGGTCGCGCTTGTCCGGCAGCTCGTGGCCGTTGAAGATGATCCCGCCATCGCTGGCGTCGTGAATGCCGAGAATGATGTTGGCGATGGTGGATTTTCCCGAACCGCTCTCGCCGACCACGGCAAGGCATTCGCCCTTCTCCACATCGAAACTCACATGATCGAGCGCGCGGATGGTTCTGGTTCCGGCGGTGAAATCCTTGGAAACGTTGAAGACGGAAAGCTGTTTCATTTCAAAAGCTCCCCTTCGCTATAGCCTTCATGGGCAATGAGAGGCGCGTGAAACCCGTCCATATCTTCGGGAAGATCGGGAATGCCGCCGCCGGAAATACGCGGAACGGCGGAAAGCAGCGCCCGCGTATAGGGGTGGCGCGGATCGGCAAACAGGTCAGCCGTCGGCCCCTGCTCGACGATATTGCCCTTGTAGATGACGTAGACCCGATCGGCGAATTCGCGCACCACGCCGAGATTGTGGGAGATGAACAGAACCGAAGTGCCATGTTTTGCAACAAGCGCGGACATCAGCTTCAGCGTCTGGGCCTGCACGGTGACATCGAGCGCGGTGCCCGGTTCATCGGCCAGCAGCAGCGCCGGATTGTTGGCAAGCGCCATGGCGATCACGACGCGCTGGTTCATGCCGCCGGACAGCTGGAAGGCATAGGAATCCAGCACGCGTTCCGGGTCGTGAATGGCAACATCATCCAGGGCCGCAATCGCATTCTTGCGTGCATCCGCCGCGGTAATCCGGCGGTCGCGGCGCTTCAGCACCTCGAAAAACTGCTGCCCGATGGGATAGACCGGATTGAGCGAGGAGGTCGGGTCCTGAAAGATCATCGACATGCGCGTGCCGCGCAGGGCGTGACGCTTCTTCACGCTCATGGCATTGATATCCTCGCCCTCGAAAATCACATCGCCCGAGACCCGGGTTGCGGCAAGTTCCTGCAACATGCCGAGGACGATGCGCGCGGTGACAGATTTTCCCGAGCCGCTTTCCCCGACAAGGGCGACACGCTCGCCCTTGCGAATGTGCAGCGAAATACCGTGCAGGACTTCGTTTGCGCCGGACCACGAACGGAAAGCGAGCTTCAGGTCGGTAAGCTTCAGCGTCAGGTCGTTCATTCGCCCACTCCCAGAATTTCACGCAGCGCGTCGCCGATGAGGTTGAAACCGAAGACGACAACGAGGATGGCAAGGCCGGGAAAAACGGTCAGCCACCAGCTGTCCGGCAGGTAACGCGCGCCTTCGGCGACCATCGAGCCGAGATCCGGTGTCGGCGGCTGTACGCCAAGGCCGAGGAAGGACAGCGACGAGGCGATCAGGATGACGAAGCCGAAATCGAGCGTCATTTTGGTCAGGATGGACGGCACGCAATTGGGCAGGATCTCGCGGAACATGATGTGTATTTTCGATGCACCCAGCACTTCGGCCGCCAGCACATAGCCTTCCTGCCGCTCCGAGCGGGTGATGTTGTAGATCAGTCGCGTGTACCAGGGCCACCACATCACGGTGACAGCGATCATACCGTTCATCAGCGTCGGCTTCAAAAGCCCCATCACCGACATCGCCAGCACCAGCGGCGGGATCGACAGGAACACGTCGGTAATCCGCATCAGGATGAATTCGGTCTTGCGGCCGAGATAACCGGCGGCAAGGCCCATCGACACGCCGACGGGAACGGAAATCGCCAGCACGACAACGCCGAGGATCAGGGAGACGCGATAGGCATAGATAACCCGCGTAAAGAGATCGCGGCCGACCAGATCCGTGCCGAACCAGTGTTCGGCGCTTGGCGGCTTGTTGAAGTTGTCGAAATCGACAATCGCGCCGCGATGATCGGGATACGGCGTGATCACATCGGCAAAGATGGCCGAAAGCACGACAAGACCGACAAGGATGATGCCTGCAAGCGACATCGGATTGCGGGTGAGGATGAAAAAAGCGCGCTTCATGTCCGGCCCTCCGCAAGGCGAATGCGTGGGTTGACGAAGGACACCATGAGATCGACGACGATATTGACGATCAGGAACATGGCGGCGATCACCAGAACCGTGCCGATGATGCCGTTCAGATCCTTGCGCAGGATCACGGCGACCCCGTAGCGCGACAGGCCCGGCCAGGCGAAAACCGTTTCGATCAGGAAGGCGTTGCCGAGCATCGAAGCGAAGTCGAGGCCGATCACGGTCAGCGACGGGATCATCGATGGGCGAAGCGCATATTTGCGGGCGATCTTCCTTTCGGGAAAACCATAGGCTTCCGCCATTTCGATATAGGGTTTGCCATAGGTCTCGACCATATTGGCGCGGATCAACCGGGCCGTCTGACCGATCCCGGCAAGCGCCAGCGCGAAGGCCGGCAGGATGACATGCCAGAGGGCATTGCCGAAGGCTGAAAAATTGCCGGCGATCAGCGTGTCGATCAGCAGAAAGCCGGAGGCTGAGGGAATGTCGTAGCTGTCGGAAATGCGCCCCGCGATCGGGAAGATCGGGAGGAAATAGGCAAACACCAGCATCAGCACCACGGCCCAGACAAAGCCCGGTGCGGAAACCGTCAGAAGCGAAATGATCCGGGTCAGATGATCGAGAAACCGGCCACGGTGACGGGCGGCCATGATACCGAGTGGCAGGCCGAAGCCGACCATCATGATGCCGGCAACGATCACAAGCTCCAGCGTGGCGGGCAGAAACTGGGCGATATCCCTGATCACCGGACGGTTGGTATAAAGCGAAATGCCGAGATCGCCGTGGAAAAGACCGCCGAGAAAATAGCCATATTGCGTCAGGAAGCTGTCATCGAGATGAAGCTGGGCACGCAAGGCGGCAACGGCAGCCGGGGTCGCGTTCGGACCCAGCGCGATACGGGCCGGATCGCCGGGGATGACCCGCGCGATGGCGAATATGAGAAAGGAAACCCCCACGAGGACGATGAGGGAAATTCCTATCCGCTGGAGAAGCAGGCGGACAATCGGAGTCATGCTTTATTGGCTTTCCCATCCGGCGCTTCTGTCCCGAAACGCTTTCGTGCTTGTTTCGGCCTCCACAAACCGGAACGGTGCGTGGAGGCCGGGTCCCGCCGGGGCGCACCCGCCGGCGGGACATTTGTCAGGTGAAATGCTTACTGCGCGTCTTTCATTTCCATCATGCGGAAATTGAAACCGAAACCGGCAAGGGCATAAGCCCTGGAAGGATCCGACAGGGCCGGCACGGAAACACGGTCGGACGCGGCGAATACCGGCGTCTGGTCCTGCGCGTAGATGGTCGGCGCGATGGAGACGAGATATTCGTTCAGTTCCTTGTAGATCGCCGTCCGTTTTTCCGGATCGCTTTCGACACGGCCGGTTTCAAGCATGTCGTCGACCTTGGGATCGTTCAAGTGCTCCGGCGACATCCAGGTTCCCTCAGCCGAGGAGGCATACATCGGATAAAGAAGCGTATCGGGATCGCCCGTGATCGTGTTGACGAACACCTGCGAGATATCCGGCGTGTTTTCAGGCTTGGTCACCTGCTCGGTGAACAGCGCCCACGGAACCTTGCGGATGGTGGATTTGACGCCGATCTGCGAAAGATTGGCCTGCATCAGCAGCGCAAAGCGCTCCTCAAGCGGCACTTCACCGATCCATGACAGATCGACATTGATGTCGGATGCGGGATATTGGCAGGCCGCCAGATGTTCCTTGGCCTTTTCCAGGTCCTGTTTCATCACGTGATCATCGCCGAGCGCACCCATCATGCCGACCGGCAGCGCACCGGTCGAGGGGGAACCCTGCGAGACTTCATCGGTGATCGAAACCATCTTGACGCCGGTGTCGTAATCGAAGGCATAGGCCATGGCGAGACGGCATTCCGGGTCATCAAACGGTGCCTTGGCCGTGTTCATCTTGATGTAAAACTCGGTCGTCCCTTTTTCCTGCAGAAGCTGCGCGCCATCGTCCGCCAGCGATTTCAGCACTTCCGGGGGAAGCCACTGAGATGAAATGTCATGCTCGCCCTGCGCAATCAGCGTGCGCACGGTGGCCGCTTCCAGACCATAGCGGAAACGCACCCTGTCCGGCGCGGCAGCCGGCACGCTGAGGAAATAATCCGGGTTCTTGACCATTTCGGTCTCTTCCTGCGGATTATGCGATGTCAGCGCGTAGGCGCCCGATCCGGCGGTGTGTTCCGAAAGCCAGGCCTGGCCCCAGTCGCCCATGTCATCCGTGCCGTTGCCGCCGTCCAGCTGTTCCAGCACCGTCTTTTCGTCGAGGATCGGCAGGCGCACCAGCGTTGAGACGAAAGGCGCGTTCGCTTGTTTCAGGGTGAAGACCACCGTTTGCGGGTCGGTTGCAGAAGCACTGTCGACAACATCGAACAGATAGGAGAGCCCCTGCCCGATGGCTTTCATGCGATCGAGCGAAAAGACGATATCGTCTGCGGTCAGCGGATTGCCGCTTTGAAACGTGACGTCGTCGCGGAGCTTGAATGTATAGGTCTTGCCGTCATCGCTGACCGTCCAGTCCGTTGCGAGGAACGGCTGAAAGCCCGGCTGTCCTTCGTTCGGGATCACCAGCGTGTCGTAGAGATTGTACATCAGGATGCTGTCGGCATAGTCCGATGCCTTGGCGGGGTCGAGCTCGCCGGTCGGCGATTCATCCAGGCGCAGCACGGTCTCGGCAAAGACAGGTGTGGCCATGGCCGTTGCGGCGATGAGACCGGCAGCGAAAAGATGCCTTTTGAATTTCATATCGTCGTTCCCCTTGTTGCGGAATGGCTGTCAGCCGTTGGCACTGTCGGCCCTTTTGGCGGCGCGTGTGATGATCAGGTTTCTGTCGCCTGCGTCCGGATCGTCGCCGTCGCCGAAAACATCCATGGTGCAGGTGTGAAAGATGACGGTGTTCCCGGTGGTGTGATTCCAGGTCGTATGCGTCATGGTGGAGGGAAAATGCGCGGTATCCCCCGCCTCAAGAATCGTGTGCGTGCCTTCGATCTCGATCGTCAGCGCACCGGAAATGATGTAGAAAATCTCTTCGCCCTCGTGCGCCATCGGCTCGCTGCGATAGCCCGGAGGTTCATGAATGATCGTGCTTCTGAGCACATTGCCGGGAAAGGATGCCGACAGCCGTTCGTAACGCACGGCGTTTTCGTCATCGCCCGAAAGGCCATAGATCCGGCGGTCGCTGTGACGCGTGATCGGCGTGGCGTTCTTCGGCTGGCTGAGAAAGCTGCCGATGTCGGCATCAAGAACACGGCAGACGGACACCAGCGACGTCAGCGACGGCACGGTAATGCCGCGTTCGATCTGTGAGATGAAGCCGGCGGTAAAGCCTGCCTCGTCGGCGACCTGCTGCAGGGTGAGCTTCATCGCCTTGCGGCGCTGGCGCAGCTTTTCCCCGAGCGGAGTGGCGGAAGGGGAAGAACTCTGAGGTTCATCCATTGGAGGCGTCATCGCTGTTCCTTTTTAGTAATACTTCAATTCAATGAATTCAGTAGGCATCTGTCAAGCCGTTTTTTTAGTCATGTTAAAAAAATAGGCGAAAACATGCTGCAGTGCGAGATGCCAAACGGGCAATGGAGACTGCTCTGGGAAATGGGCCGAGTGCGTGCATCGCGGTGTTATGAGCACAGCTCATGAGTGCTTGTCGGCATACCGCTCTGTTGCCGCCGGGCAATGCCGCCTATATAGCCGTTCAGAACTTGATGATAAGCAGCTTCCTGCCGACTGATCTCTCCCCGATATTCCGACAGTCCTGTATCTGTCCGGTCGCGCGCGTATGCCTTTCCGGCTGCTGATCTCCCATCACTGAAGGGCAAGACCGCACGGAGCGGGAAATTATGACGCAAGTGAAACCCGCCGGTTCGCCCGGCCTCACGCTGCTCGCCATCGGGCTTGGCGCATTCGCCATCGGCACCACGGAATTCGCGCCCATGGGCATGCTGCCGTCGATTGCCGCCGGCATTGACGTGTCCATTCCGGCGGCAGGTCAGCTGGTCACGGCCTATGCCGTCGGCGTGATGATCAGCGCGCCGTTCATCACGCTGTTTCTGGCGCGCTTCGGCCAGCGGCGTGCGCTTCTGGCGACGATGGCGATCTATATTGTCGGCAATCTGATTTCCGCGATAGCGCCGGAATACTGGTCGCTGATGGCCGGTCGGATTATCACCAGCCTGTGCCAGGGTGCGTTTTTCGGCTTCGGCGCGGTTGCCGCCACAAGCGTGGTGGCGCCCGAGCGGCGCGCCAGCGCCCTTGCGACCATGTTCATGGGGCTCAGCATCGCCAATATCGGTGGCGTGCCTGCATCTGCGTGGATGGGCGAGACCATCGGCTGGCGGATGGCATTCGTCGTCACCGTCATCCTCGGCATCATCGCCCTTGCCGCGCTTGCGTTGGCGATACCGCAGGGCGAGCCGGCAAAACGGCCGGATGCGAAACGTGAACTGGCCATCCTGATCCGTCCGCAAGTGCTGATGACCCTTGCCAGCACCGTTCTGTTCGCCGGTGGCTTCTTTGCCGTCTATACCTATGTCACGCCCATCCTCCAGAACCTTGCCGGCGCTTCCGGTCCCTTCGTCATACTGACGCTGATGCTGATCGGAATGGGGCTGACCTTCGGCAACTGGGTTGGCGGCAGGCTGGCCGACTGGTCGCTGGAAAGAGGCGCCGCCCTGGCGCTCGCTGCCCTGGCGCTCACAACGCTTGCCATTCCGCTGACGACGGGGTCGACCGTCACCGTCATCATCGGCTTCATGGCCTGGGCGATCGCGGCCTTCACCTGCACGCCGGCGCTGCAGCTGCGCGCCATGCATGCCGCCGCCGATGCGCCGAGCCTCGCCGCGTCGATGAATATCGCCGCCTTCAATTTCGGCAATGCCGTGGGGGCCGCCGTCGGCGGCGCTGTCATCGGCGTGGGGTTCGGCTATGCGGCCGTGCCGGTCGCCGCCTCCGTTATCGTCATGATCGGTCTTGCTGCTCTGCTGGCAAGGCACCGGGTGATGAAGCCCGCCTGAACAGACAGGCGCTGCCGGCGGTTCAGAACTCCAGCGGGGCGTTATCGATGACTTCCTTCATTACAAAGAAAGTTCGCGTCTGCCGCACGCCGGGCAAGGCGATCAGCTTTTCGCCGTGCAGCCTGTTGAAATCCGCCATATCGCGCACGCGCACCTTGAGAAGATAGTCGAAATCACCGGCAACGAGGTTGCAGTCGAGAACGGCCTTCACCTTGCGAACCGCGTCCTCGAAGGTCGCGAAACTCTGCGGCGTGGAACGGTCCAGCACGACGCCGACCATGACCAGCGCGCCGAGCCGGACCTTTTCGGGTGCGATCTGGGCTCTGAAACCCTTGATGTAATGTTCGTCAAAAAGCCTCTGCACCCGGCGGTGACAGGTGGCCGCACTGACATTGACGCGCTCTGCAAGTTCGGCATTGGTCAGGCGGCCCTCGCTTTGCAGGATGCGCAGAATTTTCAGATCGATGCGATCCAGATCGGCAGTGGTGGAATCTTTCATAATGACCATTTTTTATGGATATATCGGATAAATTTGTTTTCTTTTGCCGATATATAATCATTATTTTTGCTGAAATTCGAGAGTACATTTCACAATTCGATCTCTACTATCCAGCCAGTTTCATCTGCTGGAGAATTTCATGTCATTGCTGGAAAAATTCGAACGTTATCCGCTGACTTTCGGTCCGACGCCGATCGAGCATCTGCCGCGTCTGACCGAGGCGCTGGGCGGCAAGGTCGACATCTATGCCAAGCGGGAGGACTGCAATTCCGGTCTTGCCATGGGCGGCAACAAGCTGCGCAAGCTTGAATATATCGTGCCCGATGCGATTGCCGAGGGCGCCGATACGCTGGTCTCGATCGGCGGCGTACAGTCCAACCACACGCGTATGGTCGCCGCGACCGCCGCCAAGATCGGCATGAAATGCGTGGTGGTGCAGGAAAAATGGGTTCCCCATTATGATGCGGTCTATGACCGTGTCGGCAATATCCTGATGACGCGGCTGATGGGAGCGGATTCGCGCCTGGTCGATGACGGTTTCGATATCGGCATCCGCCAGAGCTGGGAAAACGCCATCCAGTCGGTCAAGGATGCCGGCGGCAAGCCCTACGCGATTCCCGCCGGCGCATCGGTGCACAAATACGGCGCGCTCGGCTATATCGGCTTTGCCGAGGAAGTGGCCGAGCAGGAAAAGGAGTTGGGCTTCAAGTTCGACTATATCGTCGTCTGCGTGGTCACCGGCTCGACACAGGGCGGCATGATCGTCGGCTTTGCCGCCCAGGACCGCGCCGACCGGGTGATCGGCATCGACGGTTCAGCCACACCCGAACAGACCCGCGCCCAAGTGCGCTCGATCGTTGACAATACGGCGGAGCTTGTCGGCCTTGGCCGCACGGTGCGCGACGATGAGATCGTGATCAACGAGGATTATGCCTATCCGGCCTACGGCGTTCCTTCCGAGGAAACCAATGAAGCCATCCGTCTTGCCGCGCGCACGGAAGCGATGATGACCGACCCGGTCTACGAGGGCAAGTCGATGCAGGGCCTGATCGACCTGACGAAGAAGGGTTTCTTCCCGGAAGGTTCCAAGGTGCTCTATGCCCATCTCGGCGGCGCCCCGGCGCTGAACGGTTACAGCTACTACTACAAGGACGGCTGATGCCGAGGGCCTCGGCGACTGAGCTCTACGGGGCTTCAGTCGCCGGTTCCGGCCTGCGACATTGCTTCGAGCGTCGAAATATATTCGTCATAGGTCGCGCCCAGCGTGTTGATATGCCGGCGCATGCGTTCGGCGGCAAGTTCGGCGTCGCCATTGTCCATCGCTTCCAGAATTTCCGCATGTTCGCGCATCGACTTGGCAAGCCGGCCCTTGACGTCGAGCTGGTGGCGGCGGAACGGCCGCAGCCTCTGGTGCATCCGGCCTGCTTCCTCGGCAAGCACGCTGTTGCCCGAGGCCTCGTAAAACATGCCGTGAAGGCGGTTATTGGCCTTGTAATAAAGATCGGGTCTTTCCTGCTTCAGGGCCTCTTCACACCCCTGGGCGGCCTCGCGCAGAAAAAGCCGTTGCGCCGGCGTGATCCGCCGGGTGGCCAGTTTCACGCACCAGGCCTCGAGTTCGGCCATGACCTCGAACATTTCCACCAGCCGGACCATCGACGGGCGGCGGACGAAAGCGCCGCGATTGGGGATCAGCTCCACGAGGAAACTGGCATTGAGAATCTGGAAGGCTTCCCGCAGCGGTGTGCGGGAGACATTCAGCTCGGTTGCCAGTGCGACTTCATTGAGTTTTTCGCCGTCCTGATAGCGTCCCATCGCGATGCGTTGCTCGATTTCGGCGCAGATGCGCGATGCGGTCTTCGATTTGGCGGTCATGATATTTTCTGTTTGACATTGTGCAGTGCATCAATTTGTATACAAAAAAACGGAACTGAATACAATAAAAAGTCAGACCACCAGAGGACAAACCAATGAAACTTTCTTCCCTGCTTTTGAGCACGGCTGTCTTCCTGACGGCCTCATCTGTCGCATTTGCCGGCAAGGACGACAATTCCGTCAACATGGCGTTCGGAAAAGAGCTTGAGACGGCCGATGTCTATTTCAACACGGCGCGTGAAGGCCTGTTGCTGAATTATTCGGTATGGGACGGTCTGTTGTACCGCAATCCCGAAACCGGCGAGTACGAGGGCAATCTCGCGACCGAATGGGAATGGGTCGATGACGTGACGCTGGAATTCAAGCTGCGCGAAGGCGTCACCTTCCACAATGGCGAGCCCTTCAACGCCGACGATGTGGTCTACACGATCGACTACATCACCAACCCCGACAATGGCGTCAAGAACGTCTCGAACGCGGCCTGGATCGACCACGCCGAAAAGATTGACGACTATACGGTGCGCATCATTGCCAAGGCGCCGTTCCCGGCAGCCGAGGAATATCTCTCCGGCCCGCTGGCAATGTATCCCAATGAATATTACGCCGAAGCCGGCCCGAGTGGCATGGGACTCAAGCCCGTTGGCACCGGTCCGTTCAAGGTGACCGAAGTCGATCCCGGCAAGCATTTCGTTCTCGAGGCATTCGAAGACTATCACGACGGCCCGAAGGGCAAGCCGGGCGTGGAGACGGTCGATATCCGCACCATTCCCGACGTGAATACCCAGATTGCCGAGTTCTTCAACGGCACGCTGGATTTCCTCTGGAACGTGCCGGCCGATCAGGCCGAAAAGCTGGACGCGACCGGCAATTACAACGTCGTCAACGCACCGGCCATGCGGATCGGCTATATCACCATGGACGCCGCAGGGCGCGCTGACCCGGACGGCCCGATGACCAAGACCAAGGTCCGTCAGGCCATTTATCACGCCATTGACCGTCAGGCGATCGTCGACGCTCTCGTCAAGGGCTCGTCCACGGTCATCGACAGTGCCTGCTCGCCGGCGCAGTTTGCCTGCGCACAGGACCTGCCGACCTATGATTACGATCCGGAAAAGGCGAAGGAACTGCTTGCCGAGGCCGGCTATCCCGACGGCTTCACGATCGATTTCTATGCCTACCGGAACAGGCCCTATGCCGAAGCGATTACCGGTTTCCTGAGCGAAGTCGGCATCAGCACCAATTTCAATTACATGCAATATTCGGCCCTGCGCGAACTTCACCGGAAAGGCGAAGTGCCGATGGCATTCCTGACCTGGGGTTCGAATTCGGTGGCGGACGCATCGGCAAGCACGGCGGAGTTCTTCACCGGCGGGCCGCAGGACGATGCCCGCGACCCGGAAGTGATCGAATGGCTTGAGGAAGGCGATTCCACCAACGACAAGGCCGCGCGCACCGATCTTTATAAAAAGGCGCTGACGAAGATCGTGGACGAAGCCTACTGGGTTCCGCTGTTCACCTACAATGTGAATTACGTCATGGACCCGGACATGAGCTTCAAGCCCACCGACGACGAGCTTGTCCGTTTCTACGATTTCTCGTGGAATTGATCTGACGGAAACAGCATGCGGACCCCGGCCTTTCCGGCCGGGCTCTGCCCGCATTTTTCGAGCGGTCGGGAAAACGGTATGTATATTTTCGTTCTGAAACGGCTCGGGCTGGCGGTCGCCGTGGCGCTCACCGTTTCCGCCATCAGCTTCAGCCTGCTTTATATGGCCGGCGATCCGGCAATCGCCATTGCCGGGGAAAATGCCGACAGCGACACCATCGCCATGATTACCCAGCAATACGGGTTCGACCGGCCGATGATCGTGCAATACTGGGACTGGCTGTCAAAGGCGGCCTCCGGCGATCTCGGACAGTCGTGGTATTTCAATCTGCCGGTGACCGAGCTGATCGCCGACCGGCTGCATGTCACCATGACGCTGGGTTTCCTGGCCATCAGCTTTGCCCTTATTCTGGCAATCCCGATGGGCGTTGCCGCGGCGGTGAAACCCAATTCGCTCGTCGACCGGGCAGCGCTTTTCATCTCTGTAGTCGGTCAGGCGATCCCGTCCTTCTGGTTCGGTCTCATCCTGATTGTCATTTTTTCCATCCGGCTGGGGCTTGTTCCCGCCTCGGGGTCCGATCACTGGCAGAACTTCATCCTGCCGACCGTGGTGCTCGGCTATTACGCAACGCCGGCCATCATGCGGCTGACGCGGGCGGGCATGCTCGAGGTTCTCAGCTCCGACTATATCCGCACGGCCCGCGCCAAGGGGCTTTCCACTCGCAAGGTGCTGTTCAAGCATGCGCTGCGCAACGCCGTCATTCCGGTCATCAGCCTGGCGGCGGTGCAGATGGGGTTCATGCTCGGCGGTTCCGTGGTGGTGGAAAGCATTTTCGCCCTGCACGGCGCGGGCTTCCTCGCCTGGGAATCGATCTCGCGCAATGATCTGCCGACGATGCAGGCGCTGATCCTGATTTTCTCGATGTTCTATATTTCCTTCACCTTCCTGGCCGACATCCTGAATGCATGGATGGATCCCCGCCTGCGGGTCGGCGGCTGAAACCGGAGGCGAAAACAAAATGACTGAAGCCAACGCCATCAAGGCCCCGCCCGCCGTCAACAGGAAACCCCGCAGCCCGCGTCAGGCAATGCTTCGCCGGGCGCTGCGGCACAAGGGCCTGCTTTTCGGTCTGGCAACGATGCTTGTCATCGCTCTGATCGCCATATTCGCGCCGTTCCTGACGGATTACTCGCCCTACAAGCAGGACCTCCTGGCCCGCATGAAACCGCCGGTCTTTCTGGGCGGCACCTCCAAACACCTTCTCGGAACCGACGCTCTGGGCCGGGATTTTCTGACGCGGCTTCTCTATGGCGCCCGCATCTCGCTCATGATCGGTCTGATTGCCGCGACCATTTCGGCGATCATCGGCACGGTTCTGGGCGTCACCGCCGGGTTCTTCGGCGGCAAGGTCGATCTCTTCGTGACCTTCCTCATCAATGTCCGGCTGGCCATGCCTGTCGTGCTGGTGGCGCTGGCGGTCGTGTCGCTTTTCGGCGGCTCTCTGGTCGTTGTCGTCTCGGTGCTTGGCCTGTTGCTGTGGGACCGTTTTGCCGTCGTTCTGCGCTCGGCCACCATGCAGGTGCGCAAGCTCGAATATGTCGCCGCAGCCGAAATCCTCGGCGCTTCGCTGCCGCGCATGCTGGTGAAGGACATTCTGCCGAATGTGATGAACCACCTGATCGTTATCTTCACCCTGGAAATGGCGCATGCGATCATTCTGGAAGCCGCGCTCAGCTTTCTCGGGCTCGGGGTTCAGCCGCCGACGCCGTCCTGGGGGCTGATGATTTCGGAAGGCAAGGAAATGCTGCTGTTCGAACCATGGATGATCACCATTCCCGGCATCGCGCTTTTCCTGCTGGTTCTGTCGATCAACATGCTGGGTGACGGCATTCGCGATGTCACCGCACCGGAGGGCCGAAACTGATGAGTAATCCCATTCTGGCGATCCGCGACCTGACCATCGATCTTCCCGAGGGAAGCGACCGCCCCCACGCCGTCGAAAATCTGACACTCGATATCCACCCGCGCGAAATCGTCTGCATTGTCGGAGAGAGCGGCTCGGGCAAGTCGATCACGTCCTTCACGACGATGGGGCTTTTGCCGAAAGCACTGAAGCCTTCTGCCGGCGAAGTCGTCTTCGATGGCCGCGACGTGCTGAAACTGTCGTCGGCCGAACATGCCCGGCTGCGCGGCAAACGCATGGCGATGGTGTTTCAGGAACCGATGAGTGCGCTCAACCCCTGCTATACCGTCGGCAACCAGATCGAGGAAATGTTCGAGCAGCACACCGCCCTTGGCGCGGCCGAACGCAAGGCCCGCACGATCCGGCTTCTGGAGGAGGTGCGGCTGCCGGAACCGGAGCGCATCTATGCCTCCTATCCGCACCAGCTTTCCGGCGGTCAGCGCCAACGCATCGTCATCGCCATGGCGCTGGCGCTGGACCCGGCCCTGCTGATCGCCGATGAGCCGACAACGGCGCTGGACCTGTCGACACAGGCGCAGATCCTCCATCTTTTCAAGGAGCTGCGCGAGAAACATTCGGCCGGGATCATGTTCGTCACCCATGATTTCGATGTCGTGGCCGAAATTGCCGACAAGGTGATCGTCATGCAGCACGGGCGCATCGTCGAACAGGGCCCGGCGGAAGAGGTGCTGAACCGCCCGCGCCACCCCTATACGCGCAAGCTGATCGACGCCGTCCCGCGCCGGGCGGCGGAAGAAGACCGGGGCCTTGCCAAGAAACCGCCGGTGCTGACGGTCGCCGGTCTTCAGAAAACCTATCGTACGAAGAAAACCATGTTCAAGCCGGCACGCGAGGTTCATGCCTGCAAGGACATCGAATTTTCCGTCCGCGAGGGCGAGACGCTGGGCATTGTCGGCGAAAGCGGATCCGGCAAGTCGACGCTGGTCAAATGCATGATCCGGCTGGAAGACCCGGATGACGGTTCGGTTCTGGTCCGGGGCAACAATATCGCCGTCTATTCCCGGCGCGGGCTGCATCCCTACCGCAAGGAAATCCAGATCGTCTTTCAGGACCCCTATGGATCGCTCAATCCCCGCCGCACCATCGGCGACCAGCTTGTCGAGGGGCCGGTCAATTTCGGTGTGCGCCGGTCGGTCGCCTACGAGCGCGCGCGTGAGCTGATGCGCATCGTCCGGCTCGAACCCGATGCGCTGAACCGCTATCCGGCGCAGTTTTCCGGCGGCCAGCGCCAGCGCATCTGCATTGCCCGCGCGCTGATGGTGGAGCCGAAAGTGCTGATTGCCGACGAGGCGGTTTCCGCGCTCGATGTGTCGGTGCAGAAGGAAGTGCTGCTGCTGTTGAAGGAAATCCGCGACAAGATGGGCCTGACCGTGCTGTTCATCACCCATGACCTGCGGGTTGCCGCCCAGATCTGCGACAATCTGATTGTCATGCAACAGGGCAGGATCGTCGAACGCGGCAGCGTGGACGATGTTTTCGGCGCGCCGAAACACCCCTACACGCAAAAACTTCTGGCCGCGCAGCCGGGCAAGGCCTGGCAGGTGCCGGATATTTCCAAACTGCCGCCGCCCGACCTTCTGGCCGGAGGGCTGGCATGAGCGGCTCATTCTCCCGCTCGCAGACGGTGCGCAAACCGGGCGTCACCGTTGACGGCAAGGGCGTGGTCGCCGCCCAGCATGTCCGCGCTGCCGAGGCGGGCGTCCGTGTTCTGGCGGATGGCGGCGATGCGGTCGATGCCGCCGTCGCCGTCAGCTTTGCAATCGGCGTGCTTGAACCATGGATGTCCGGGCCCGCAGGCGGCGGAGCGATGATGCTGTGGCGTGCGGATGAGGGCAAGGCCTATGCGCTGAATTACGGCATGCGCTCATCGGCCTCGCTCGATCCCGCCTTCTATCCGCTGGCCGGGACCGGCAAGGCCTCCGACCTTTTCCCGTGGGAAGCGGTGGTCGAGGACCGCAACGTCACCGGGGCGTCGTCCGTCGCGGTTCCGGGCACTGTCGCAGGTGCTGGCGAAATGCACCGGCGTTTCGGAAAGATGCGCTGGGCCGACCTTCTCCGCCCGGCCATCGGCTTTGCCCGCGAGGGCCTGCTCATCGACTGGTATGCGGCACTCATCATTGCGTCATCGGCGCGCGATCTGGCTGAAGACGCGGATGCGGCCGCGCTGTTTCTGGAAGACGGACAGTGGCCGAAGATTTTCGGCTGGACGGCGCTTTCGGACGTTCGCCTTGACCAGTCTAAAATGGCTGAAACGCTGGAACATCTGGCCCATGCGGGACCGGAAGATTTCTACCGTGGCGACATCGCCGCCGCCCTCGTGAAGGATGTGAGCGAAAAGGGCGGTTTCCTGACGGCAGACGATCTTGCCGCCTACCGGGCGGAGTGGCAGGAACCGCTGAATATCCCCTATCGTTCCGGCAATCTGTGGGCCATGCCGGAAATGACCGCCGGGCCGACGCTGGCCGCCGCCATGGCAAAATGGCAGCAGGTCTATACGCCGGCGTATGCGCCCGATGCAACCAGCTTTACAGCAATTGCCGCCGCTTACCGCGATGCCTATGCCGAGCGTCTCGCCACCATGGGCGACCACGAAAGCCCGCGCGCGCCGGGCTGCACCACGCATTTTTCCATCGTCGACCGCAACGGCAATATGGTGGCGATGACGCAGACGCTGCTGTCGATCTTCGGCTCGCGCACGGTCTCGCCTGCAACCGGACTGCTGCTCAACAACGGCATCATGTGGTTCGACCCGGAACCGGGCAGGCCCAATTCGCTCGGCCCCGGAAAACGCTGCCTGATGAATGTCTGCCCCGTCATCGGCGAGGCGGGCGAAAAGCGCTTTGCCCTCGGTGCCTCGGGCGGGCGCAAGATCATGCCCGCCGTCGGCCAGATCGCCTCTTTCCTGATGGATTACGGCATGAGCATGCAGGACGCGATCGAAGCGCCGCGCATCGACGTTTCCGGCGGCGATCAGACCGTTGCCGATGAACGGTTGACGGGCGCGGTGACCGATGCGCTCGCCGCAACCGGGCCGGTCATGACCGCACAGAGAACCCCCTTCCCCTACGCCTTCGCCTGCCCCGCCGGGGTGATGCGCGAAGGCACTGTCAATTCCGGCACGACGGAAACCTTCTCGCCCTGGGGCGATGGCGTGGCCGAACCGGATGAATAATCAGGAGCCTGTTGATGAACAGCCGTAGCAAGGCACTGGCGCTGAGCGCCCGTTATTTCGACGAGGGCGGGTTTCGCGCCGATCTCGAAAATCTGGTCGCCTATCCGACCGAAAGTCAGGACCCGCGCGGACGTCCGCATCTCGACATCTACCTCGCCGAAGCGATGATGCCGATGCTTGAAGGCATGGGTTTTGAGGTGGAAATCTTCGAAAACCCGGTTGCCGGCGCCGGGCCCATCATGGTTGCGCAGCGCATCGAGGATGTGAGCCTGCCGACCGTGCTGACCTATGGCCACGGCGACGTGGTCCGCGCCCAGACAGACCAATGGCGCGAAGGGCTTTCGCCTTTCGAAATCACGGAAGAGGGCGACCGGCTTTACGGACGCGGAACGGCGGACAACAAGAGCCAGCACCTGATCAATCTGAAGGCGATGGCCAGCCTGATCGAAACCCGCGGCAAGCTCGGTTTCAATGCCAAGGTGCTTCTGGAAATGGGCGAGGAAAACGGTTCGCCGGGGCTGAAGGCATTTTGCGAAACCCATCGCGAACGTCTGGCCGCCGACGTTCTGATCGCATCCGACGGTCCGCGCCTTTCGGCGGACGTTCCGACGATTTTCACTGGGTCGCGCGGCGGCGTGACCTTCGATCTTCGCGTCGACCTGCGCGAGGGGGCCAATCATTCGGGCAATTTCGGCGGACTTCTGGCCGATCCGGCGATCATTCTCGCCCATGCGCTTGCCACGATCACCGACGCGCGCGGCCAGATCAAGGTGCCGGAATGGCGACCCGACAGCCTGACGCCGCGCATTCGCGACGTGCTGGCCGAACTGCCGCCGGTCGAGGCCGGTTTTGCGCTCGATCCCGACTGGGGCGAGGAAAGCCTGACGCAGGCCGAACGGGTTTTCGGCTGGAACAGCTTTGCGGTTCTGGCGATGAAATCCGGCGTGCCGGAAGCGCCGGTCAACGCCATTTCCGGTCACGCCCGCGCCACCTGCCAGCTTCGTTACGTTGTCGGAACCGACAGCGAAGACATTGTGCCCGCCTTGCGCCGTCATCTGGACCGGCACGGTTTTTCGGGCGTCGAGGTTGTGCCCGCCGGTGGCGGTTCCTTCCCCGCCACCCGGCTTGATCCAGACCATCCATGGGTGAAATTCGCGGCGGCCTCGCTTGAGACAACCACCGGAGAAGCGCCGCATATCCTGCCCAATCTGGGCGGATCGCTGCCGAACGACTGCTTTGCCGAGGTGCTGGCCCTGCCGACGATCTGGATACCGCACAGCTATGCGGGTTGCAGCCAGCACGCGCCCAATGAACATATTCTCAAGCCGCTCGCCCGTCAGGCGCTCGCCGTCATGACAGGCCTGTTTTCCGATATCGCCGACGCCGGAACGCTGCCGGCGTGATATGACGGGGCCAGCGGCGGACAGGCCCGAAAGCCAGTTGGAGTGAACATGTATGACCGTTGAATCCGCGACGCAACCGGCCGATCTTGGTGCGGTGGAGGCCCGGCAGCTGATTGCCAGAAAGGCGCTGTCGCCGATCGAACTGGCGGAAAGCTGCATCGCCCGCGTCGAGGCGCTCGACCATGCGGTCAACGCCGTCGTGGCCAGCGATTTCGACACCCTTCTGGAGGACGCAAAACAGGCGGAAGACGCCGTCATGACCGGCGCGGCGCTCGGCCCGGTGCACGGCCTGCCCTTCGGCGTGAAGGACATGATCGACGTCAAGGGCCTGCCGACGACCTTTGGCTCGGAAATCTTCCGCGACAATATCGCCACGAAGGACGATGCCATCGTGGCCGCCATGCGCCGCGCCGGCGCCATCCCGCTTGGCAAGACCAACAATCCCGAATGGAGCGCGGGCGGCAATACCCGCAACCGCGTCTATGGCGTCACGCCCAACCCGTATGACCTCACGCGCACGGCGGCGGGGTCGTCCGGCGGTTCCGCCGTGGCGCTTGCTTGCCGCTATGCGCCGCTTGCCACGGGCTCGGATACCGGCGGCAGCCTGCGCAACCCGGCGGCCTATTGCGGCGTTGTCGGCTTTCGCCCGAGCCCCGGCGTGGTGCCGGGCGACACGCGCCCCATCGCGCTGATGCCTCTGTCGACCTCCGGGCCGATGGCGCGCAACGTTGCCGATGCCGCGCTGATGCTGTCGGTGATGGCGCGCGCCGACCGCAACGATCCTTTCACCGCCGTCATCGATGGCAAGACCCAGTGGGATCCGGCCGCTTTCGCCAATCTGCCACGCCGCGACCTGTCTTCGCTGCGGATCGCGTTTACGGAAGACTATGGTTTCGCCCCGGTGGAGAAAACCGTCCGCGCGCATTTCCTGAAGGCGGTCAAGGCGCTCTCGCCGTTCATCGGCCGGCTTGAGGAGGCAACGCCCGACTGTGACGGCGCGGACCGGATTTTCTCGGTTCTGCGCGCTCTTAATTTCCTGGGACGCCATGCCATGCTTGTCGATGAGCAGCCGCACCTTGTCGGCCCGAATGTCACCGACAATGTTGCCGAAGGTCGCGGCTATTCCGCCGAAGACGCTGCTGCGGCGCTGATCGCCCAGAGCGGCTACTACCGCAACTGGCAGTCGTTTTTCGATGATCACGACTTCATCATATCGCCCGCCGTGACCATCAGCCCGCGTCCCTGGCGCGAACTCTATCCGACCGAAATCGACGGCGTTGCCACCACGAGCTATTATCACTGGCTGGCGATGGCCTATGCCTCGACCATCGCCGGGCATCCCTCGATCACCATTCCCTGCGGTTTTGATGCCAACAACATGCCGTTCGGCCTGCAGATCGTCGGCCGCCGTCATGACGATCTCGGGGTTCTGGCCGTGGCAGCGGAGTTTGAGGCCGTTATCGCCGGCCTGTCCGGTTTCGCCCCGCGCCCGCCGGACTTCGAAGCCCTGAAGGCCGCGCCGCCGATTGCCGAAACCGACGGTTTTCTCAGTTTTGAATAGACGGGATCGGGAGCCATACGGTCATGCGTGAAATTCTGGTTCTGGGCGCCGGCATGGTCGGCATTTCGTCGGCGCTCGCCCTGCAGGAAAGAGGCCATAGCGTCACGGTCGTTGACCGCCGCGGACCGGGCCTCGAGACGAGCTATGGCAATGCGGGCATTATCCAGAGCGAGGCGGCGGAGCCCTATGCCATACCCTACGCCGCGGCGACACTTTTCCGCTATGCCATCGGGCGGACGAACGACATTATCTATAACATCCCCGGCCTGCTGCGATCCACGCCGGCGCTGTGGCCTTATTTCCTCGCCTCCGCGCCGGGACGCCACGCGCGGATATCGCAGACCTATGCGAAACTGACGGCACGCTCGACGCATGATCATGCGCCTTTGATCGCGGCAGCGGGTGCGGACGACCTCGTCCGGCGTTCCGGCTTCTATCAGTTCTACCGCACGCCCGAAACATTCGACGCAGCCGCCGCCGACGCGGACAGGCTGAAGAAAATCTACGGCGTTGCCTCAACCTTGCTGGACACGAAGGCACTGAAAACCGAAGAACCGGCGCTGAAAACCGACATTGCCGGCGCGGTTTTCTGGACAAGCCCCTGGACCGTCAGCGATCCGGGGGCGCTGACGCAGGCCTATGCCGCGCTGTTTGAGGCCCGCGGCGGGCGCATCGTCAAGGCCGATGTCACGACGCCGATGCGGGAAAACGGCAGCTGGCGCATCGAAAATGCCGGTGAGTACCTGACCGCCGAACATCTGGTCGTTGCACTGGGGCCGTGGTCTCCCGAATACCTGAAACCGCTCGGATATCGCATCCCGATGGTCCGCAAACGCGGCTATCACGGCCATTTCGAAATGACCGAGCCGCTCAACCGGCCGCTGATGGATGCCGCCAACGGCGTGGTGCTTTCCAACATGCGGCAGGGCTTGCGCATCACCACCGGCGCCGAACTCACCGGCCCGGTCGCGCCGGCCAATCTCGTCCAGCTTGAACGCGGCGTTGCCGGCGCGCGTGAGCTGGTCGATATCGGCGCGCCGATTGAAAACAGCACATGGTTCGGCCATCGCCCCTGCCTGCCGGACATGCTGCCGCTTGTCGGCTCCGCGCCGCAGCACGAGGGACTGTGGTTCAACTTCGGCCACGGGCATCAGGGTTTTACGCTCGGCCCGACAACGGGGAGTATCCTCGCGGACATGATCGATGGCCGCGAGGACAACAATTTTGCACTTCTGAAGCCGGAAAACCGGCGCCTGCGCTGTCGCGGATAGACCTGACCGGATGCGATCGGGCTTTTCCGCGGCGGTTCCGGCGCTGTTTTCGGATCAGCCCCATTTCATTTCGCCCATGGCGACCTTTGCGCCGAGTTCGAGCGAACTGACACCCTCAAGATCCGGATAGCGCACCGCCATCGCGGCGGTCAGGGCGGCGCTGTCATCCGCCTTTTTCAGTTCCTCGTCGAAGGCCAGAAGATAATCACGGGTAAAGGTCACGGCTTCGACGCCGCTAGGCGCATCTTCCGTCTTGTGGCCGGGAACGACGATTTTCGGCTGGCGCGCGATGATCTCGTTGAGGGCGTCGACCCAGGCCGCGCGCTCTTCGGGCGTCGGCGTGTCGGCCACCCAGACATGGATGCCGGACGACACCAGAACGCCGCCAAACACGGCTTTGAGCGACGGCACCCAGAGATAGCGGCGGTCGTGCATCGACGAAATCTCGATGATGTCGATGTCCTGCCCTTCAAGCGCGAGCGACGAGACGTCCGACGGCGTGGGAATGACCACATCGGCCAGCTTCTGCGGGCCGTTGTCCTTGAGCATCGGCCCCCATGTCGCCAGCTTGTTCTCGACATTGCCGTTGATCGCTTCGACGGTCACGGTCTTGGCGATCACGTTGGCTTCCGGGAATGCCTCAACGACGGGGCCGAGGCCGAAATAGTAATCGGGGTCGCTGCAGCTGACATAGATCGTTGTCAGTTTTTTACCCGTGGCCTTGATGGCTTCCGCCAGAGCGCGGCCATCGGAAAGCGTGAAGCCGCCATCGATCAGGATCGCCTCGGTCTCGCCGCTGAGCAGCACCGGTGTGCGGCGAAAGCCCTCTTCTCCGGCCTGAAAAAACTGCCAGTCAAGCTGTTGCGCGGCCGCAAAAGCGCTGCGGCCGGCTGTCACGACGGCTGCCGCCGTCACTGCGTATTTCAACGTTTCCCTGCGGGTCAGCATGATCGTCCCCTCCTTCCGGGCAAGTGTTTCGGGTTCAGTAGGCTGCCGTGAACAGCTGCCGGCGAAACTGCGGCTGTTCAACCTCGTTGAGCAAGGCCACGGCGAAGTCCTCGGCGCTGATCCGGCTGTTGCCGTCAGCATCGGTCAGCAGAATGTCGGTTTGAAGGCGGAATTGTCCGGTCCTTTCGCCGGGCGCAATTTCGCCCGCAGGCGCCTGAACCGTATAGTCGAGATCCGAGGCCTTGATGCGTTCATACGCGGTGCGCATGGCGCGGGCCTCCGCCGCATAGACATCCGGAACGACATCGGCGACGGGGGTGCCGTCGGGCAGGTTCAGCGAGCCGGCGCCGCCGACCATCACCAGCCGGGTCTTGCCAAGCGCTTCGATCAGCGCCGAGGCGTAGGACACGGCCTCTGCTTCCGGGTTGCCGCTGCTGCGCGGGCTGGTTGCCGAGATCACGGTATCGACGCCGGCGGCAAGTTCGCCCAGCCGTTTGACGTCTGTCACATCGAGCCGCTCGGCGGTCAGACCTGCACGGGGCTGGATCTTGTCGGGGTTGCGGGTTGCGGCCACCACTTCATGGCCGCGGGACAGGGCTTCATCCACAATGCGCGAGCCGATCATGCCGGTGGCGCCGATGACGAGAAGTTTCATTGTCGTTTCCTTTCTCAGGCAGCGATCGCTGCAATACGTTCAGGCGTTTGATAGAAATCGCCGATATTCACGATCTGCGTGTTGTCGCCGTCGTGGCGAAGCAGTGCGGGCACGCCGGAGAGGCCGTAGCGCGCCAGAAGCGCACCGGCCTGCTCGCTCAGGGCGCGGGCTTTCTCCGCAGCGTCGGCCAGATCGGCGGTCACGCCTGCCTCGGCCAGTGCCGCTGTGACGGCGGCCTTGTCAGCGGCCGAACGCCCGTTGACGAAGCGTTCCCGCTGCAGGCGGGCGGCCAGCGCCATCTCCGCCTTTGCGCCCCGATCATGAATAAGCGCGGCGGCCCGGGCCGTCAGGCCGGATTCCAGCACCTCGTCCGGCGCCGACAGGATATTGGATACATAAGTATCGCTGAATTCCTGTCCGGAAAGGGTCGCGATGCGGCGATCATACTGCATCGCCATCCGGCCAAACCCGTCGCCCATCCTGTGGGCGTTTGCGCCCTGAAACAGATGGCGGTGGAAGACCTCGACCGCGGCGCCGCTGTCGATCAGCGCGGTGATCACGGGCTCGGCACCATAGCACCAGCCACAGTAAGTGTCATAGATATAAGTGAAATGCGGCATGTCGAGGCCTCCGGGGTTTCCTGAATGACATCAAGATATGCGGTGTCGAATGTTTGCTAAAGAGCGTATATTTTGACTGTGTGTCAGTTAAAAGGATACGATCATGCGGAATTTCACGCGGCTTCAATATTTCACGGCTGTTGCGGAAGCCGGCACGATCACCGCTGCCGCCGAGCGGCTGAACATCACCAAGGCGGTGGTCAGCAAACAGCTGCAGCTTCTCGAGGCCGAGCTTGGAACAGCTTTGGTAATCCGCAATTCGCGGCATCTGAAACTGACCGAGCGGGGGGCGGCCTTTTATGAATCCGCCCGCGCCGCCCTGATCCAGATCGAGGAAGCCTACCGGGGCGCACAGCAGGGAAACGAGGTTCCGGCCGGCGAGTTGCGGGTGACCGCGCCGCTGGATTTCGGGATTGCTTTCGTCGCCGAAACCGCAGCCGTTTTCAGCAGACGGTACCCACAGGTCGCCGTGGATCTGAATTTCACCGACAGCAGGCTGGACCCGGTTGAAAACCGGTTCGATCTCGCCTTCCGTGTCGGCTGGCTCAGGGACTCGACGAATATCGCCCGCAAGCTCGCCGATTTCGAGCAGTTCCTCGTTGCGTCACCGGAGCTGATGGATGGCCGCGAAGCCCCCGCGGAGCCGAACGATCTGCTCGCGCTCCCTTTTATCACCAACCGCGCGCTCGGCGGCGGGGACCGGTGGACGTTCCGGCACGAAAGCAGGCCGGCGCAAGATGTCGCCCTTCTGTCCACGATCCGGGTCGATGTGACGATGGGGGTCAATGCCTGCGTCAAGGCGGGCGGAGGCTTTGCGATCATGCCCGATCTGCTGGTCAAGGACGCATTGCGTGACGGCAGCCTGATCCGCCTGCTGCCCGATTACACGCTGAGGCGCGGCGGCATCTTTGCGGTTTTCCCGCCGACGCCATTTCGCTCCGCGGCAACCCGGCAATTTCTGCAACTCATGGAAAACCATCTGCGTACGGTGCTCAAGGACGCGGCGGCTTCGACCTGAACCGATCCGAAGCGTGGCCGTCAGAATGTCCGCCGCCCGGGCGAGGCCCTAAAAAAGCGCTGCTGCCCGCAATGCTGGCGATGTCCTTGCGCTGCTTTCAGCGCAGCGTGGATCTTCCTAACTATATGCATTATAACAATAATATATGTAGTCCTGCTCCCCTCCCCGCCAGTATTCTCGTCGCCATGCGGCTCGCCCATGCGCGGCGATGAGCCGTCGCAATTTTCAAAGAATTTTCTTGACTTAATTTTCTCCGAGGTTTTCAAATCATTCCCTTGGAAAATGACATTCCGCAAATCAACAAGCCTGTGACCACGTCATTTTCAAACCGCCCGTTATTGGCAAAGGCCGGTCTTCAAAGCGGTCGGGCCCTGTTCGGGGAGGGTGGCGGCGCGAAAGGGAAGCAGGAGGAGAAAGACATGACACAATCCGGAAAAAACGCCCTCGATCTGGCCCAAGCACAGTTCGACTCCGCGCGCGCAACCCTCGTGAAACAGGCGATCATCATCAGCGGCTCTGACAAGGGAACCTTCCGGGGCGATCTTCTGCTGCGCGACGGTCATATCGTCGACATGGGGCCGGAACTCGATATCGCCGACACCGACGCAGAGATCATCGATGCTTCGTCCTATATCGTCTCGCCGGGTTTTATCGACACCCACCGCCATCTCTGGCTGTCGGCGTTCAAGGGGCTGTCCTACGACTCCCATCTGGCCGACGTGTTTGCCAATCTCTACGGCGTTTATTCGCCGCGTTTCCGCCCGCAGGACCATTACGCGATCACACGGCTTGCCCGGCTGGCCGCACTCGACGCGGGCGTGACCACCATGCTCGACTGGGCCCACAACATCGCCTCGCCGGAGCATGAGGACGCCGCCATTCAGGCGCATCGCGATATCGGCGGGCGCACGGTGTTCGGCCACGGTTACGGCTCGGATCGGCTTTTCGATGTCGACCGCTACTATGATCAGGCCCGGCCCTTTGCCGGCGCGGAGCGCACCCGCAAGCTTCTGCCTGACGATGATGCACTGCTGTCGTCCTGTTTCCTCGGCCTCGAGCCGCCGCAGCTGATCTCGCTCGACGCCTGCAAGAGGGAGTTCGAAATCGCCCGCGAACTGGGCATGCGGATTTCGATCCATATCGTTTCCGCCGACCGGAATTTCCAGCCCTGCGCCACGCTGGAAATGATGCACGAGGCCGGCATGATGGGGCCTGACGTGACCTGGGTTCACCTGACCGGCGCCAGCGATCACGAACTGAAGCTGATCGCCGAAACCGGCGGTTCGGCCTCCGTCGCGCCGCATGTGGATTCGCACTTCATGTCGCCGCCGCCCACCGGGCGTTTGATGGCCGCCGGCATCCGCCCCAGCCTCAGCATCGACTCGGCCAATGCGGCTTCGGAGGATTTCTTCTCGCAGATGCGCACCGCCTTCGGTGTCGAACGCACGATCTCCATGAGCGGTTTTGAGGAACGGCCCGAAGGGTTCAAGATCACGCTGGACGATATTTTCGAGTTTGCCACCTTCCAGGGCGCACGCGCTCTCGGACAGGAAAAGCGGCTGGGCACCATCGAACCCGGCAAAGTCGCCGACCTTCTGTTCATCGACACGACCTCGCCCAACATGGTGCCGGTGCTGAACCCGGTCGCTTCGGTCGTCTTCCACGCCTCCATCGGCGATATCGACACGGTTCTGGTGCAGGGCAAGCCGGTCAAGCGCGGTGGCAAGCTGCTTGCCGATCTCGACGATGTCCGCCATCAGGCCGAAGACACCATCGATCACCTGTTCTGGCAGGCACAGAACGAAATGCCGAAGACGGCCACCCGCCCGCATCCGGCGGCGCGGTCGTGCGCCTGCCATTATTGAGGTGGCCCAATACGGGCCTGAAAACGCAAAAGCACGCGGCGTTGCGCCGCTTGCATCCAAAAAACAACAAACCGGTCAAGAGACCGCATATGTGGAGGACATGAAACATGTCGGCAAATTTCAAGGACAAGGTGGCCATCGTTACCGCCGCCGCTTCGGGCATCGGGCGTGATATCGTCGAACGTCTCGCTGCGGACGGCGCGCGCATCATCGGCGCGGATATCAACGAGGAAGCCCTTGCCGGGCTCAAGCAGGCGTTTCCCGATGTGGAAACCGTCACCGTCGACGTCACCCGCGAGGCCGATGTCGAGGCGATGACGAAACGCGCCGTGGACAAATTCGGCCGCATCGATATCGCCCTCAACGTCGCCGGCGGCGCGCGGGTGGGGTATTTGCTGGACCTCGATCTCGAGGACTGGCAGGCGAGCGTCAATATCGGCCTGACCAATGTCTTCCTGTGTCTCAAGCATGAAGGCCGGCATATGGTCAAACGCGGCGGTGGAGCCATCGTCAACGTCGCCTCCCTCACCTCGCACCTGCCGCTTCATGCCGGCAGCGCCTACAGTTCGGCCAAGGCCGGCGTGGAAATGCTGACCAAGAACGCCGCACTCGAGTTCACCCCCCTCGGCGTGCGCGTCAATGCCATTCTGCCGGGGCTAGTGCAGACCCCGCGCACCGGCGGGCTTTTCGAAAACGAAACCGTGCACAAGGCCTATATGGACCGCATTCCGATGGCCCGGGCCGGAAGCCCGCGCGAGGTTGCGAACGCAGCTCTTTTCCTTGCGGGCGACGATGCCAGCTATATTTCGGGTACGAGCCTGGTCGTCGATGGCGGCTGGGAAGTCACCGGTTATCCCGACCTGCGCAGCCTGCGCGGCGAGCCGGAATGGCTGAAGGGCAAGAAGGACTGATCCCTTCCCTTCAGACAAATCTCCGACCGGCATTGCGCCTTTTGCCATGCCGGTCTTCTTTCAGGATGCACAATGCCGCTTGGCGGAAGCTTTTGCGGACACGGTGGAGGCAGCATGATGGGGCGCGAAACAAAGCAGGCGGAAAACGACGTTCTCGCCGTCGAGGCCGTGCGTCTTCAGGCTATGCTGGATGGCGATGTCAAGACGCTGGCGCGGATTACCGGAGCTGACTATGTGCATGTCGAAAGTAGCGGACAGTTGCGCTCAAAAACAGATTTTCTCGCTGGTTTCACCAATGGTGAATACCGTTTCATTGCGTTCGTGATCGACGAAAACGCCGTCAATGTGCTGGGGTCTGCAGCTGTGGTGACCGGACGCTACCACAATGTGATCGAAACGCCGGGCGGTGTGCAGCCGGTCAAGCATGCACGGCATATGCGTGTCTATGCGCTGCGTGACGGGCAATGGATCAACATCGCCCATCAGGCAACCGCGCTGCCGGACGGGCCGCCGGTCTGACCGGAACGCACTCTGTCCTCACGGGAGACTATGCCTGCTCTCGCTGCGCCCTTGCAGATGGTCTCATGGCCGCGATCAGGAACAGCGATACCGCCACGGCCGATATCCCGCCCCAGAACACGGCCACACCAAACCCTTCCGCTGTGGCTTCGGCCGCGCTTTGGCCGAGGGTCAGGGCACGGGCACTGGCGCCGGCCATCAGCGAGCCCAAAAGCGCGATGCCGATGGCCATGCCGCTTTGCCGCATCGTATTCAGCGTGGCCGAGGCTGCGCCGGTGCGCGTGCGCGGCGTCATGGTCATGACCGCGGCACTGGTGGCGGGCACTGAAAGCCCCATGCCAACGCCCAAAAGCAGAAACAACGCAAACAGCAGTGCGTAGGACGTATCAGGGGCAAAGCCGGTCATGCCGAGCATGGCAACGCCCATCAGCGCGTAACCCGCGACCATCGGGCCGAACTGACCGAAGCGATGCGAAAGCCTGCCGAAGCGGGAGGCAAGAACAGCCATCGACAGGAACACCGGCGCCATGCGCAATCCGGCCTGCGTGGCGGACAGTTGCTGGGCATCCTGAAGGAAAAGCGAAAAGAAGAACAGGCTGCTGTAGCCCATGAAGCCCAGCACGAAGGAGGCGATATTGACCGCGGCAAAACGACGGTCGCGGAAAAGATCGACCGGCAGAACCGGCCGCGCAACCCTCGTCTCCACGGCCAGGAATGCAAGGAAGGACAGCCCGGCGACGACAAAGGCTGAAAGCGCCAGCATCGTATCCCAGCCGCTGCGCCCGGCTTCGGTCAGGGCGAGTGTCAGTGCGCCCAGTGCGATGACGCTAAGCAATTGTCCGGCCGGGTCGAAGGCCGCGTGGTCCGGGTCCGCGCTTTCCTCGATGCCGATACGGCCGAGGATCAATGTCACGAGGCCAAGGGGGAGATTGATGAGGAACACGCTGAACCAGCCGAAAAGATCGACCAGAATGCCGCCGACAAACGGGCCGAGGATCAGCGAAATCGCGCTGACCGACGCCCAGCCGCCAATGACGCGGCTGCGCTGAGCGGCATCGCGATATGTCTGCGTGAGGATGGAAAGCGCACCTGGAATGACCAGCGCGCCGGCAATCCCCTGAACCGCGCAGCCTGCAATCAGCATCGGCAATGTGACGGCGCCGGCGGCCAGTGCCGAGCCGAGAGCAAAGATCGCGACGCCGGAAAGCCACACCCGCCGCCGCCCGTACCGGTCGCCCAGAGGCCCGGCCGACAGCATGAAGGCCGAAAGGCAGAGGGCGTAACTGCCGACAATCCACTGCAGCGCGGTGATATCCGCATCGAAATCCTTCTGGATCGCCGGCAGGGCGACGGTCACGATACTGATGGCGATCGTGGCCATGCAGGTGCCGAGATAGACGGCGATGGTACCAACGGTTTTACGCGAAGCTGTCATGGTGTGGTCCTGTGGTTGGTTTGCGCAGGGCAATCAGTGTTTCAGTCGGCGATAAGGCAGGTTTGGCGGATATCCCCGCTGGAAATCAGCGTCCGGCGAACAGGGATGCGCGCCGCTGACCGGGCGCTATTAATGTGCTGACTGATTGTTTAGTCAACATATAATATGAAATTTTTACTCAAGTTATTGCGAGGCGTTGATTATTTGTTCAGCCAGCTATACGTTTGTTCAAAAATCAATATCAGGAACCCGCGCCGATGCCGGAACTCAGCCCCGTGCACACAACCATCGATGCCCGTGATCGTATCCTTGAGGCCGCGCTTTCGGTTTTTTCCGAGGTCGGGTTTTCGGGGGCGACCATGCGGGCGATTGCCGAGGAAGCCGGGGTTTCACCCGGCCTCATCCATCATCATTTCAAGGACAAAGAAAGCCTCTGGAACCTTGTCGGAGAACGAACCTCGGATGATCTGGCAAAAGCCGTCTCGGCCGTTCCCGATGACGCAGCCGATGATCCGGCCAGGGCGCTGCGGCATACGATGGCAAGCTATCAGCAATACTGGAAGGAGCACCCCCGCGCGCTTCGCTTTCAGCTCTGGCGTGTTCTGGGGGCGCCGGTGGAGGAGCGCAAGTCCCGCTCGCAATTCCTGAACAGCCATTTCGTTCCCACGTTCAGACAGGCCCAGGAAGCCGGGCTGGTGCGCGACGATATCCCGGCGGGGCTGGCGATGACGACGGTCGGCGGCCTTATCCAGTATTTCCTGCACAGTGATATCGAAATCGAAAGTGCGATCGGGGTCACCGGCGACACGGTTCCCGATGATGATCAGCTTCTGGACTATTTCATCGGCCTGATTGCGCCGCCTGCGGACACCGGGCCGAAGGACTGACCTCGCAAAACAGAAAACGAGCATATTCATGACAACAGATAATTTATCCGTGCTTGACGGCTCCGGCTTTCCGCTTGTGCGTCTTGATGTCGGTAGGCTTGCGGCCAGCGGCATCGACGCGATGATTGCCGATTTCGAGACCCTTCTGGCGGATGGAAAGCGATTTGCGCTTTCCGTGCGCGGCCGGAGCGCCGAAACAAAACAGGCGCATGACGACCAGAAACGCTGGATCCTGTGGCTGAAGGAAAACCGGTCCCGCATGGCGGCCTTCTGCCTGGGCTTCGTTACCGTCAGGGATGCGGCGACCGACCGCGCCGTTCAGGACAAGCAGATCGCCGGACTACAGGCCATGCTGGGCTTTCCCGCTTTGCTTGCCGAAGACGCCGCGGACGCGGACCGGATTACCGCCGGGCTTCTGGCCTGACGATACGCTTTCAGGCGGTTGTTCCTGCCGATGCGGTGAGCCCGGCCCTGCCGTCATTCCAGTTCGGTCTTCAGCCACGCTATGAGCCGGTCGACTGCAGCGCTGGGCGTGCGGCGGGGGCCGCGGAAAACCGAAATCTCGCCGGGGCGCCTGATCGTTTCCGTGCAGGCGGGGCGCAGCTTTCCCTCGTCAATCAGCCCTTCCACGGTGCGCTTCCAGCCAAGCGCGATCCCCTGACCGGCAATGGCGGCCTGAAGCACGAGCGGGTAGCTGTCAAAGGCGATCACGCGCAGGTCCTGCGGCCGGGACATGCCGCTGGCGGCAAACCAGTCGGGCCAGTCGAACCAGTCCTGCGGCAGAACGCGGTGCGACAGCAGCGGGAATTCGCGGATTTTATCCGGCGGCAGAGGTCCGGGGTCATTCGCCAGAAGCGAGGGCGCACACACCGGAAAGATTTCGTCGGTCGCGGTGAACAGAAGCCGTGCCGAACCGGCGGCACGGCCGGTGGTCTGCAGGGCAACGTCGAAGGGTTCCCGTGCCTGCGTCAGCGGCTCCAGCGCGCTGACCAGCTGAAGCTGGATGTCGGGATTGCGGGCATGAAACCGCGAAAGGCGCGGCATCAGCCAGTAAAACGCCTCGCAAAGCTGGCAGCGCAGAATGACGGTTCCCGGCGCGCCGGTTCCGGTGATTGCGGCAATTTCCGCATCGATTGACGCCAGCGCCTCGGCAACGACAGCGCCGAGCCGCCGTCCTTCTTCGGTGAGGAAAACCGCGCGGTTGCGCCGTTCGAACAGGCTGACGCCCAGTTCCGCCTCAAGCTGGCTGATCTGGCGGCTGACCGCAGTCTGGGTCAGGCCCAGTTCTTCGGCCGCGCGGGTAAAGCTTTCATAGCGTGCTGCCGCTTCGAAAGGTCTGAGCCGTGCCAGCTGGGCCTGTCCATGCGTTTTACTCATGTATCACGCCCGTCGTTTCGTTGCAGCCGTGTGCTCATGCTTGTTTCCATGCTGATATGATATCCATATCGCCTCCGGGACCGCAAGATAAACGACGGCGTGAAGGCACGGGCGCCATCACGGGGTGCCGCTGGTTTCTCGCCTGCCCTCTTTGCATAAGGAAAACGTGCGGCCGTCCGGGCCTATCCCTCCGGCATTGGCGGGAAATGCAGCGCACCGGCAATGCGGTTCCATGCGTTGATATTGGCAATCGCGACCGTCAGGTGGGTGATTTCCTGTTCAGTAAAGTTTGCGGCAATCTCCGCCTGAGCCGCCGCAGCGACAGGCGCCGTCGGAAACCGGGTAACATGTTCGGCCCATTGCAGCGCCGCACGTTCGCGCGCCGTGTAAAGGTCTGTATCGCGCCATGCCGTCAGCATATCCAGCCTGACGTTTTCGACACCGGCCCGCCGCGCGACCTTCAGATGGAGCGCAATGCAGAATGCGCATCCGTTGATCTGGGAGACCCGCAGTTTCACCAGTTCTGTCAGTGTTTTTTCAAGCCCGGCCGCGTCGACGGCCTTGCCCATGGCCAGCAGCGCGCCCAGCCCGTCTGGGGCAATCGCTTCGAAACGGGCATAGGTGAGGCTCGGAATGGTGGCAGGGCTATCGGCGGACATCTTGGCAACCTTTCGCAAAATCTTTATATCAGAACTCTGACATTAATATCAGGGTTCTTATAATGAGCAAGGATGATTCATATTCCGCGGCCCTGCCCCGTGCGGGCGAGGGAAAGCGTGGCGCGGATGGATATCTGGGATATCTCCTGCGGCAGGCGGCCGGTGCCTATCGTTATCGCGTCGAGGCGGTTTTGCATGATCTGCAGCTGACCCAGCCGCAGTTTGCCGCCCTGACCATGCTTGCCGCCTATCCTGAACATTCCAGTGCTGATCTGGCGCGGCTGGCGTTGCTGACGCCGCAGACGATGAGCACAATCGTCGCAAACCTCGAAAAGGCGGGGCTGGTCAGCAGGCGCCCAAATGCCCGCCACGGCCGCAAACAGCATATTGACCTGACCGGCAAGGGGCGTGCGGTTCTCGCTGCCGCCAAGGACAAGGCCTATGTGCTGGAAACCGAACTGCTTGCCGGCATGACCGACGACGAACAGACCGTTATCAGACGCTGGCTGGTCAAGGTTGCAGGCGCGGAAACGGAGAGCTGATATCCATCGGCGTCAGCTTTGCGCCCGGGCGAAAAGGTTTTCCACCATGAAATCGACGAAAACCCGCAGTTTCGGCGAGCGGTAGCGGCTCGACGGCCAGAGAATCCGAAGAGAGCCGGTATTTTGAACATCCGCCTCCAGAATGCTGACAAGCGTGCCGTCATCACAATGGCTGCGCACGGCAAAATCCGACAGGCAGGCAATACCGCGCCCCTGCAGCGCCAGATAAAGAAGCGGCTCGATGGCACTGGCAACGACTGTTTGCGGCAAACCGCTGACGCCGGTGCCAGCTGTGCGGGTAAATTGCCATTCTTCCAGCTTGCCGGTGCTGGGATAGCGATGACGCAGGCATTTGTGGTGGCGCAGGTCGTCCGGAGTTTCAGGGATGCCATGTGCCGCGAGATAGGCGGGCGCGGCAACAAGCCTGTAGCCGAACGTTCCAAGCTTGCGGGCCATCAGGCGTGAATCGTCCGGCTCGCCGCTGCGGATGACCACGTCATAGCCTTCTTCGATGACATCGACGAGCCGGTCTGTGAAATCGAGTTCCAGCTCGATGTCCGGCCACGCTGCCATGAATGCGGAGATGGTCGGCATCATCAGCATCGCGACGAGCGGCAGGCTGACACGCAGCACCCCGCCCGGCCGGTCGCGGGTCTCGGCCAGTTCCATTTCGGCGGCTTCCACCTCGCAGAAGATCCGGCGGCAGCGTTCGAGGAAAAGCTGCCCTTCGGGCGTCAGCGTGATCGCGCGCGTGGAGCGGTGGAACAGCCTGACGCCAAGGCGCGCCTCCAGCCGGGCAACCGCTTTTCCAACGGCCGACGGCGACACGCCCAGCTGTCGCCCGGCATGGGTGAAGCTGCGGGTTTCCGCGGCCTGAACGAAGACATTCAATGCGCCGAGATTGTCCATCGGGATTGCCATAATAGTGGACATCATAGTCCGAAGTGTTCGGAATTAAAGCCTGTTTTTCTGCAATTTGGTCCATGTCAGGCTTGCCGTCATTCATCAATCGAATGAGGTTTTCCCATGGTTTCGCATGCCCCTTCCGCCGATCCGGCGGACGCCCTGCCGCTTTCCGTCGCCGGTTCATTTCCCTGCCTGTCCGCCACGGGAGGTCTGCAATGGCTGTAAGCGACAGATCGGTTTCGGGACATGCCGGCGCAACCGGTGAAAGCCTGCCATGGGCGGGGCTGCTGGCGCTTTCCATGGCGGCATTCATCACCATTTTGACGGAGGCGTTGCCCGCCGGTCTTCTGCCCGCCATCGGTGGCGGTCTGGGCGTTTCGGAAGCCGCCGCCGGTCAGTTGGTCACGGCATATGCACTGGGCTCGCTTCTCGCGGCCATTCCGCTGACATTTCTGACCCAGGGGCTGCGTCGCCGTCCGCTTCTGTTGGCGGCGATTTTCGGTTTTCTGTTCGCCAACACCCTGACAGCCATGTCCGGCAGCTATACGCTGACACTTGTCGCAAGGTTTGTGGCTGGCGTGGCGGCGGGCCTGCTGTGGGCGCTGGCGGCCGGTTATGCCGCGCGCATGGCGCCCGAACATCTGAAGGGCCGCGCAATTGCCGTGGCCATGGCAGGCACGCCGCTGGCGCTTTCACTCGGCGTGCCCGCGGGAACCTTCCTCGGCGCGCAGATCGGCTGGCGCAGCTGTTTTGCGCTGATGAGCGGGCTGACCGTGCTGCTTGTCTTTTTGGTTCTTGCAAAGGTGCCGGATTTTCCGGGCCAGCCTGCGGGAAAACGCAGCAACCCGGTTTCCGTTCTGAAACGGCCCGGCATTGGCTCCGTGCTTCTGGTGGTGCTGACCTTCGTGCTCGCCCACAACATCCTCTACACCTATATCGCTCCGTTCCTGGGTCAGGCTGGCATGACCGCACGCACCGATACGGTGCTTCTCGTCTTCGGCATCGCCTCGCTGTTCAGTATCTGGATCGTCGGTGTATTGATCGATCGTCACCTGCGGGCGCTGACCCTTTTCAGTACGGGGCTTTTCGCCCTTGCCGCGGTAATGCTCTGGCTTGGCGGTGCGGTACCGGGCGTGGTCTATGTGGCGTGCGCCTTCTGGGGGCTGGCGTTCGGCGGCTGCGCGACCCTGTTTCAGACGGCAGGCGCCCGTGCCGCGGGCCCGGTGGCCGATATTGCGCAGTCGATGCTGGTGACGGTGTGGAACATGGCGATTGCCGGTGGCGGGCTGGCTGGCGGGCTGATGCTCGATGCATTCGGCGTGACCAGCTTTCCGCCGGTTCTGCTTGTCCTGATCGTCTTGTCCCTGTTGCTGATCCTGCGGGCCCGCGGGCACGGTTTTCCCCGGCGGGTATGAGGCAGCACGGCTGGATGACAGGGATGGTATGTCCGCAAAAATGCCCGGCAGAGGATGCTGCCGGGCATTGTCTGATGGTCTCAGGCAGCCGCTTGCTTGTCAGCGCCTTCGGCAAGGGTTTTCAGCAGGTCCGGCATGATCGCCTTGTTCCAGAAATACCCGCAATAATGGGCAACGCCGAATTTCGGCAGGAATTTGTGCGCGGCGTTCATGCGCCGTTCCATGCCCTCGAGGCCGTCATTGCATTCAAGGCCGAGATAGATCGTTGCATCGCCTGTTTCCAGCCGTGAAAGCGGCGCGAAATAGGCTTCGCCCGAGTCCGCCATGGCCGGCAGGTGGAAATAGCAGATACGGCCACCGGCGGCCTTCTGGATGGCATTCGACAGGTCGACCGGCAGGCCGATGTCATCGAGCGGCTGCACCGGATAGGACGGCGAGGTGCCGCAGCAGACGTGAAAGCCGATGGTGACGGCCTCCGGCAGGCCCTCGATATGACCGTTGATGTATTCGGGCGATGTGTAACGGGCGAACAGCGTGTCCTTCGGTTCTTCGGGAATCCAGTCGAACTTCTGTGCCCAGGTGCCGCCGATGTGGATCATCTCGGTGCAGTAGTCGACCTGGATGCACAGCTCTTCTGCCGGGATGACTTCGAGAATCCGGCGGTATTCTTCCTGTAGCGCTTCCTGCCAGGCTTTGAACAGCACGGGCCAGGTCGAAACATCGGGGAAGGTGATCGAGATCACGTCATGGGCGCCCGGGACCGAGCACTGGAAACGGACTTCCTCGGGAATGCGGCCTTCAGACTGCATCTGCTTGAAGATCCTGTAGGAGGCAATCGCATCCTTGGCGTAGGGCAACTGACCGCGCAGGTCGACAGTCGCGCCATCCTTGATCTTCAGCGTCTTGAACATGTGGTAGGGGTGGTCTTTGGGCAGCGTCAGCGGCGAAGGGATTTCCTCGAAGCAGGGCGCCGTCGCCAGCACCATGTTGTTAACCGCGCCGATCCAGCCGCGCCGTTCCGGGTTGGTCTCGCCATCCGGCCAGAAGGCGGCGCGGGCGCCAACCGTTCTGGCCAGCGATTCGAAGACGTCCTCGACGCCTTCACCGGGGATGCCGCCGGAAAACATCACATTCTGGCATATCTGGCACATATTGGGTCCTTTCGTTTGACAATGAAGCGATTTTTGCGGGCGCAGCGGGGTTATTCGCTGTAATAGAGCTTGCCCAGTTCGATGGGCTCACGCCCCTGCTTGCGGCGGTGCATATTGGTGTCGCGCAGCGAATAGACGCAGCCGCAATATTCCTGCTGGTAGAATGCCTCGCGCTTGCTGATCTCGATCATGCGGTTGGCGCCGCCGCCCTTGCGCCAGTTGAAATCCCAGTAGCTCAGCCCCGCATAGGGCGCGGCGGCGCGATGGCCACAATCATTGATCTGCGCCATGTTCTTCCAGCGCGATATGCCGAGCGACGACGTCATCACCGGAAAGCCGTTTTCATGGGCGTAAAGCGCGGTGCGTTCGAAACGCATGTCGAAGCACATGGTGCAGCGGATGCCTCGTTCGGGCTCCCATTCCATGCCCTTGGCGCGCGCAAACCAGTTGTCCTTGTCATAATCGACGTCGATGAACGCGACGCCGTGCTTTTCGGCGAAACGGACATTCTCGTCCTTGCGCAGCAGATATTCCTTCTGCGGGTGGATGTTGGGATTGTAGAAGAAGATCGTGTAGTCGATGCCGGAGGCAAGCATGGCCTCCATGACCTCGCCCGAACAGGGGGCGCAGCAGGAATGCAGCAGAACTTTCCTGTTTCCGCCGGGGGGTGTCAGTTCGGGCCTTTGCAGATCCGTCATGGCAAATCACCTTCCCTCCGGATGCGACAAGCCTCCGGACAGATGCAGACAGACACCGCGCCGTTCAAGCGCGGTGCGACGAAAACACCTTCACGGAAAACCGCTCCCGACACGCCGCCCGCGGTCAGAACAGGTGAATATCTTCAGGCAGGTTTCCTGACTTGCGGGTCATCATTTATCCCGGCCTTCCCGATGCACGTCTCTGCACCAGTGGTATTCCGGGTAAACTCTCCGCCTACAGTTGCGGGGGCAGTTCCGGATTTGGCGAGGCCATGAACCGGATTCCCTTTTAACCGAAGCTTCCTCCGGCACCTGAACGGGTTTGACCAATATCATCACCGCCGCGATGTCAATAGCAAAACGGAAGGTTTGCGCTGTAGCGGTCAGCGATGTGCGCCGCGCTATGACAGGAAGTAAATTATTGATTTCACAGGAAAATAACCTCTTATCCATCGACCTTCAAAGCGTGTTTTTCGCCTCTGGATCGTCAGGCATGGTCTGATGTCCGCCAATCCGCCAATGCGCGGCCTTTGTCCAGGAAAGCCACAGCCGTCGGTAAAGCCCGTTGTTTTCGATGAGATCGTCATGGTCGCCGCGCTCGACGATCCGGCCATTGTCGAGGACGAGGATCTGGTCGGCCTCGCGCACGGTGGAGAGCTTGTGGGCGACGACGATCAGGGTCTTGCCTTTCACCAGTGCGGCAAGCGCCTTTTGCAGGGCGCGTTCATTGGTCGGGTCGATGGCCGCCGTCGCCTCGTCGAGCAGCACGATCGGGGCATCCTTCAGCATGGCGCGGGCGATCGAGATGCGCTGGCGCTCACCGCCGGAAAGCGAGGCCCCGCACTCGCCGACGCGGGTGTCGTAGCCATCGGGAAGCGCCATGATGAAATCGTGGGCCTGCGCGGTTTTGGCAGCGGCCTCGATATCGGCGGGCACGGCGTCGGGGCGGCCGAAGGCGATATTGTCGAAGATCGTCCCGGAAAACAGGTAGACGTCCTGAAAGACCACGGTGATCAGCTCCGACAGCCGTTTCGGTGCCATGTCGCGGATATCGACGCCGCCGATGATGATCGCGCCTTCGTTGACATCCCAGAAGCGTGGCAGCAGGTTCAGGATTGTACTCTTGCCCGCACCCGAGGGGCCGACAATGGCCGTCATCGAACGTTCGGGAACGGAAAAGCCGATATCCTTCAGTACCGGCCCCTTGCCATAGCCGAAGCCGACATCCTCGAAGGCAATGGCGAAACCGTCCGGCTGTCTGGGCAGCGCGGTTTCAGGCAGCGGTTCTGCCGTCAGCACCCGGTCCATGCGGGTCAGCGAGGCATCGGCCTGGCGGGTGAGTTCCATCAGGGCGGTCAGCCCCAGAAGCGGGCTGTAGATGGCATAGACCAGCATCAGCGCAACGATGATCGTCTCGATGCCGATTGCGCCGGTGGCAAAGCGTAAACCGGCTGCGAAAATGACCAGCGGCACGCCGAGCGTCAGCACCATGCCGAACAGCGCCAGCGGCAGGGTAAGCTGCGCCACCATTTTCAGCGACAGGTCACGGAAATCTTCCAGAGAGGCGCGGAAATCCTCGGTTCCGCGGCTTACGCGGTTGAAGGCGCGGATCACGGGCATGCCCTGCACATATTCGATCATCCGGGCGGCAGCCTCGGCCTGCATGTCCTGCCGTTTAAGCCCGGTTTTCGCCAGATAGCGGCTGATGGCGAAATAAAGCGGCATCGACAGGACAATGGAAACGAGGGCGGCAAGCGTCACCGGCCCGTCCTGAAACGCCATGAAGGCAAGCACTGCGACCGGCAGGCCGAAGGCTTCGGCCACGCGCGGCAGACCGTCCGACATGAAGCTTTCGACCATCTGCATGTCGGAGGTCAGCATGGTGACCGTGTCGCCGCGATTGCGGGAAAAGTGAAAGCCAAGCGGCAATTGCTGCAGCCGTTCCAGCATGGCGAGCCGGAGTTCGCCGCCGAGCGCAAAACTTGAAAGCCAGCTATTGGCCGACGACAGATAACTGAAGACGACCTGTCCCGCGAGCGAAAGCGCCGCAAGACCTGTAATCTGCCACACCCATGCTTGTGACGGCGTAAAACCCGGCTCCGTCATGGCGCTGACAAGCCGGATGGCGGCGGCAAAGCCGATGCCGAGCGAGAAGGATTGCAGGAACCGGAAGACGATGCCCGCCGCAACGCGGCTGCGCAGCGGCCCCGCCAGCGCCCAGAGCCGTTTCAGGCTTTGCAGATCGGAGCGGATTTCGGTGGTCTCGGCACGCATTTCAGGCCTCCTTTTCTGCGGTTCGTGTTTGGCGCAGGCCGGTTTCGCGCGCGGCGATGAAATCGCGCCACAGCCGGGCATAAAGGCCGTCATGGGCAAGCAGATCGTCATGGCGTCCGCTCTCGGCGACCTTTCCGTTTTCGATGGCGATGATGGTTTCGGCATCGCGGATGGTGTGCAGCCGGTGGGCAACGACAATCAGCGTGCGGCCTTTCGCCAGCGCTTCGATGGCCTGCTGGATGGCGGCTTCATTGTCGGGATCGGCAAAGGCGGTGGCCTCGTCAAGCACGATCACCGGCGCATCCTTCAGGATGGCGCGGGCAATGGCGATGCGCTGGCGCTCGCCGCCGGAAAGCACAGCGCCCCGGTCGCCGATTTTTGTGTCGTAGCCATCCGGCAGCGCCGCGATGAAATCATGCGCGCGGGCGGCAATGGCGGCGGCTTCCACCGCTTCTTCGGAGGCATCGGGATTGCCGAAGCGGATATTGTCGGCAATCGTGCCCGTGAAAAGAAACGTCTGCTGAAACACGAAGGCGACGGTGTCCATCAGCTGTTCCTGCGCCATATCGCGGATATCGACGCCGCCGATGGTTATGCGCCCGGCGCGCGCATCGAAGAAGCGCGGAATGAGGCTTGCAAGCGTGCTCTTGCCGGAGCCGGAAGGGCCGACCAGCGCCGTCACCGTGCCGCTCTTTGCGGCAAAGGAAACATCGGTGACCACATCGCCGCTGCCATAGCCGAAGCTGACATTTTCGAAGACGACATCATGGCCGGAAAGCGTGACGCGCCGCCCGGTGTCATGCTGCGGCGCTTCGGCCAGCACGCTCGCAATCAGCTGCGAACCGACGCTGATATGGGCAAGCTCGTGAAACAGGTTGAACAGTTTCATCAGCGGCCGGCTGTAATTGGCGCCGAGGATGACGAACAGCAATATGGTGACGATATCGGTTTCGCCCTGGCTGGCCAGATAGGCGGCGACCGGCACGATGAAGACGATATTGGAGAGGATGAGACTGAAAAACGTGCCGCCGAGCGGCAGATAGGCGCGCGCCCAGCGGGTTTCGACCGCCGCATAGGCGCTGACGGCCTCGCTTGCCTCGCGAAAGCCTTCGCCTGGCCGGTTGAAGATCTTCACCACCGGCATGCCGGCCAGAAATTCGACAATGGCCGCGTTCATCCGCCCGCCCGCCGCCTGATAGGCATCGACATGACGGCCGCCGCGCTTCATCGCCAGCACCAGAAGCACGAAGGAAACCGGGGTGATGAACACGGTCGCCAGCGCCAGCCGCCAGTCGATGGCGAACAGAAACACGGAAACGGCAAGCCAGGTGCCGAATGCGCTGATGCCCTCGGGAATGCCGTGGGCGACGACGAGTTCCAGCTTTTCCGGGTCGTCGATCATCAGCTTCTTGGCCTCGCCGCTGCGCCTGTCGGCGAAATAGCCGAGCGGCAGGCGGGCAAGGTGGCGGGCAATGGCAAGCCGCAGCCGGTAGATGGCGGCAAAGGCGACCTTGTGCGCCCCGCTCATGGCGGCGGCCAGCGCCAGCCAGGTTCCGATGACGGCGACAAGCGCGATGGCGGCATAAAGGCCCGCGACGGGACCCGTCAGCGTGCCGGCAAGGGCGGATTGCAGAACCCGGTAGATGGCATAGACCGGCACGAGTTCGAGCGCGACGGAAAGCGTCGCCCAGCCGATGGCGCGCGCAAGCTGCGATTTTTCGCCCGCCATGTGCGGCCAGATCAGCCGGAGACTGGCGAAATAATCCGGCCCGCTGCTCTTTTGTCCGGCGTCATCCGAATGCTGTGTCATCGCGAAAACCTGAAAGTTTTGGGTTTATTTTCCTAAAGTCGTGGCCATACGGGCCGGTTGGAAACCGGAGCGGCTGGCTTGCACTTTGCTGGCTTGCCGCTCCGGTTCTCCGGAAAGGGCTGACCTTTCCGAACCCTGTGACCGCACGCTATCCCGGTGCGAGGACATGAATGGTCATCGCCCCGTCGGGCCGTGTCGCAACCTCCGCTCTGATGCCGTAAACCTTATGCAGCAGTGCGGGCGTCAGCGTTTCGACGGCAGCACCCGCCGCGGCGATCCGGCCATCGGCGAGAAACACGAAATGACCGGCCCATCTGGCCGCCAGCGCCAGATCGTGCAGCACCAGAATGATGGTGGTGCCCTCATCGGCGAGCGATTGCAGCACCGCCATCACCTCGAACTGGTGGCGCAGGTCGAGCGCGCTGGTCGGCTCATCCAGCAGTAGAACGGGAGGGCGCCGCGCCAGCGATTGCGCCAGCACGGCAAGCTGGCGCTGGCCGCCGGAAAGGCTTGCAAGCGGCGTTTGCGCCAGTTGCAGAATGCCGAGCCGTTCCAGCGCATCGCAGGCGGCATCCATGCTTTGGCGCGAGGCGCGCAGGCCGGATGTGATGTCGGTTGCCGCCAGCACGGCTTCCAGAACCGTCAGCCGCGCCCGCGCCGAGCCCGATTGCGGCATGAAGCCGATCAGCCCGCTTTTTTCGCGCGGGGGCAGGCTGGCGAGATCGGTATCGCCCAGCCGGATGACGCCGGAATAACGGACAGTTCCGGCAATCGCCTTCAGAAGCGTCGATTTTCCAGCACCGTTCGGCCCGGCGAAAACGGTCATCCGCCCCGGCGCGATGCGCTCCAGCGTGATGCCATCAAGCGTCGGGCGGGTCGCGCGGGGATAGGAGACGGAGAGGTCGCGGATATGAAGATGCCTGTCTGCCATGGTTCACCGTGCCCGCATCAGGAGAATGACGAAGAAAGGCAGGCCGACAAGCGTGGTGACGATGCCGATGGGCAGCAGCACGCCGGGCAGGATGGTCTTCGAGGCGATGCTTGAAAGCGACATGATGATCGCCCCGCACAGCACCGATGCCGGCAGGTGAAACCGGTGATCGCCGCCGATCAGCATGCGCGAGACATGCGGGCCCGCAAGGCCGACAAAGCCGATGGTTCCGGCAAAGGAGACGGCAAAGGCGGCCAGAAGGCTTGCCCGCAACAGACAGCCGAAGCGCAGGCCCCGGATAGAGATGCCGAGGCTTTCGGCGCGTTCCTCGCCCAGTTCCAGAAGCGTCAGCGCTCGCGATGCCCGCATCGAGAACGGCAGGATGGCGATGAGGGCCACGGCCAGAACGCTGACGGAAAACCCGTCGGCGCGGGTCAGCGAACCCATGGTCCAGAACACCAGTTGTTGCAGCGAATCCGCCGTGGCGACGAATTGCAGGGCCGAGACCAGCGCGTTGAAGGCGAACACCATGGCAATGCCGAACAGCACCAGCGGCGCGCCGCCGCTCTGCCGGTTGGCGATCAACTGGATCAGCAGAATGGTCAGCAGCGAAAACACGAAGGCATTGGCCGGAACCGCAAAGCCCGCCGGAATAAACGGCAGCGACACACCGAGCACGATGGCGAGCGCCGCGCCGAACGCGGCGGCCGACGAAATGCCCAGCGTAAAGGGGCTTGCCAGCGGATTGGCGAGCATGGTTTGCATCTCCGCGCCCGCAAGTCCGAGACAGCCGCCGATCAGCACCGCAAGACAGGCTGTCGGCAACCGCACCTGCCAGATGATGGCGCTGGCCGTGCTGTCGCTGCCGCCGAAAAGCGCATTGACGATTTCCGGGAGCGCAAGCCGCGCGGGGCCGGTCATCAGGTCGAAAACGAAACTTGCGGCCAGAAGCACGGCCAGCGCCACAAGCGTCAGCACGCGCCTGCGGATGACACCGCCATGCCCCTCAAGGGCACGGCGGCGCAGGTCGGTCGTACTATCCGGCATGGCGGGCGCGGTGGTGGTCAATTGGATTGCGCTCCCGCCTTGATCCAGAACGTGCCCTCAAGGTCAAACGGCAGGAAGCGTTCATTGAGTTCGGCCAGCGTTTCATCGGGATCGACATCGGCAAACAGGTCGGGGTGAAACAGCGTCGCCATTTCCTCCACGCCGAGGAAGAACAGCGGATTGTCGAAGAAGAACAGCCAGATGCCCGCCGCATCATCATCCTTCACCGCCGTTAGCTCCGAAATGCCCGGCGCGGCGGTGACCTTTGCCAGCGTTTCGGCCGCTGTTTCCCGCGTGATATGCGTGCCGACCTTCAGCCCGTCCGGGCTGACCGTGGAACCGCCGCCGGCAAGATAGAAATCCGGGTCTTCCGCCAGAATATATTCCAGGCTCAACTGACCGATAGGACCGGGAATGCGGTCCTCGCCGATATTGCGGCCCCCGGCTGCGGCGATGAAATCGCTCATATTGCCCGGACCGGAGGAATAGCAGCAATTTTGTCCATCGGGGTTGAGATGGAAGAACACGCTTGTCGGCGTCACCTCGTCGCCAAGACGGCCGGCGATCTCGTCCATATGGCTTTCGTAAAAGCTGATGAACGCCTCCGCCTGTTCTTCCCGGCCCAGCAATTGCCCGAGCTGGCGCATGCTTGGCACCGTGTTTTCAAGCGGCTTCTGGAAGAAATCGACAAACATGTAAGGAATGCTGGCGGCTTCCAGCTTGTCGGTCGTCTCCGCCGGCACGCGGCCGTAAAGGGTGAAGATCACCAGATCCGGCTTTGCCGCCATCATGCTTTCGATCGAAAGCGAATTCTGCATGGGATTGCCCATGTCGGGAATATCGTCGATTTCGGGAAAGGCGGCATGAACCGCGTCGAAGGTCTCGGGCGAAAACAGCTTCAGGTCATTGCCCCAGCCGACCAGAAACGCGGCCGGGTCCGGGTCGAGCAGCGCCAGCGTCAGGATATGGCGACCTTCCGGCAGAATGATCCGTTCGGCCGGTGCGTCGAGCGTCACCGTATGTCCGGTAACGTCGGTGACGGTGATCTCGTCGGCGCGTGCGCCGGAGAGGTCGCCCGCAAGCGCTGCGAGGAACAGGCCCGCCGCAAACAGCGTGGCTTTTGTCTTCCGGCCGGAAAGGGAGCCGTTTTTTGCGAATATATGCGTCATGATGATCGTCTCCCGGCCTTACCAGTTATAGGTGAGCGTGGCCTTGACCATGCGGTCGAAGCCCTGGCTGCACGAGCGTGCCGAGCAACCGCTGTAATAGTGCTTGTCGAAAAGGTTGGAGGCGTTGACCGCGAGATTCAGCCCTTCGAGATCAGGATTGCGCGCGCCGAAATCATAGGAAAGCGCGGCATCGACAAGGGCGAAATCCGGCACGGTGATGGTGTTGGCCGTGTCGGCATAGGTCTCGCCGACATAACGCACGCCCGCACCCAGCGACAGCCCGTTGAGCGCGCCGTAATCGAAGGTGTAGTTCATCCACAGCGAAGCCATGTGCTCCGGCACGCCGGTCGGGCGCTTGCCGGCTGCAAGCGGATTGGTGGTGCTGGTGATTTCCTGATGATTGTAGCTGTAGCTTGCCAGAAACTCGAAATTCGGCGTCACATTGGCGCTGGCCGAAAGCTCGATGCCGTTGGCGGTGACTTCGCCGGTCTGGATGGTGTTGAGGTCGTTGTCCGGGTCGGGGGTTTTCACATTCTCCTGAACGAGGTGGTAATAGGCGACGGTGAACAGGCCCTCGAAGGCATCCGGCTCGTATTTGGCGCCGACCTCGATCTGCTTGCCGGTGGTCGGCTTGAAGGTGTTGCCGTAAAAATCGGTGCCAAGCTGCGGATCGAACGAGGTGGCGTAGCTGACATAGGGATTGACGTTCCAGTCCGACAGATAGGTCAGCCCGGCGCGATAGGTGAAGGCGTCGTCATCCTGTTTCGAACTGGTGCCGTTCAGCCGGTTATCGGTCTTCACCCAGTTCCAGTCCTGCCGCCCGGCGAGATCGATGGCGAACATGTCGTCATAGATGAAGGTGTTGGCCGAATAGAGGCCGAGCCCGTCGCTGGTCTGATCGGTGCTGGTAACCGGCGTGGGGGCCGAAAACTGGCCGTTATAGGTCGGGTTGTAGATATCGACCGGGTCTGCCGGGCCGTAATTCAGCCAGTAGTCTTCCGCCGTGTTGCGATAGGCAACGCCGAAGACATTGGTGCCTTCCCACGGGCCTGCCTGCCATTCGGCCTTGGCATTGTTATCCAGCGCGAAGATGTCGCCGACGATCGAGAATTCATAGGCAGTCCGGTTCAGCGTGCGCATGTCGGACTCGAGACCCATGCCCGAAAGCGTCTGGGTGAACAGATCGTTGCGGGTGTAGCGCCCGGCGGAGTGGAACGACCAGACATCGTTGAAGGCATGGTCGAAATCATAGCCGAGATTGAACTGCTCGTTGTGATTGTCGAGATCGGAACCGTCGAGATAGGTGTTCCACGGGATCGGCCCGTTGGGATTGGGCAGGAGAGTGCCCTGAATTGGCAGGAAAGGCCGGGGCGGACCGAACTCGTCGCGGCTGTAGGAGCCGAGTACGGTCAGGCTGGTATCCGCGTTCGGCTGCCACGTGAATGACGGGGCGAAATAGCCGGTATCATCGGGCACGTAGTCGAACTGGGTATCGGCCAGCCGGCCGAGGCCGACGAGGCGATAAAGCAGGGTGCCGTCCTCGTTCATCGGGCCGGAAAAGTCGAACCGCGCCTCGAGCCGGTCATGGCTGCCGGCCTGAATGCCGATCTCGTGATAGGGCTCATCCAGCGGCTTCTTGCTGATGGCGTTGACGACGCCGCCGAGCGAACCGGCGCCGTAGAGCACCGAGGACGGGCCGCTCAGAACGTCGATTTCCTCCATGCCGTAAGGCTGGTAGCGGACATAGGACTGCACCGTCGTCGAATTCAGCCCGTCCAGCATGATGCCGGAATTGGTGGCGTCGAAACCGCGAATGCTGAAATAGTCGAAGCGCTGGGAAATGGCGCTGGTGGAGGCGAAGACGCCGGGCGAATATTCAATCGCCTCCGTCGTCGTGGAAACGGCGCGGTCCTTCATCTCTTCCGCGGTGACGGCGTTGACCGACTGCGGCGTTTCGGCAATCGGCGTGCCGGTCTTGCTGCCGGTGGTCGTGTCATAGGCGACGTAACCCTCGGCGCCGCCCGTGGTCGTTACCGTGACCGGATCAAGAACCGTTGTGTCCTTTTCCTGCGTTGCCTGTTGGGCCAGGGCCTGACCGCCGGCGGACATGGCAATTAGACTGACCGTTGAAACCAGCAGACGGACACCGAACCGGGCACTGACGTTGCGCTTGCAATCTCTCACCGAGACCCCCTATAACTTTACTGAAAAATTCATGTTTTGTTGCCACGGCGGTCCAGCTGATGGCAATTTGCTGTCCTTTCGATGGACGGACTCTTTCTTTCGATTGTGTGCGGGGCTTCGTTCGCATGCGGGAAACGGGACGATGATGGAGAATGGCGCTGCGGCGATAGAGCAGGAAGACCGCCGGGTTGACGCGCTTTATGACGGGCAGACCGCGCTGACCGCCGGAACGCTGAAGATCGCCTCGTCCTTCCGGCGCAACGAGGCGCTTTTCGATGGCCTGCGGGTAATCGTGGTCGAGACGGGAAAGCTGGAATGCGGCCTGCCGGGCCATGACCGCTTCACCGTCGCCGGCCCCGCGCTCTGCCTTGTCTGGAACCGCGGGGCGGAAGAAGGCGAGCATGTGTTTTCCGGCGGCCAGACGCTGCGCTACACCGCCGTGTCGCTTACGCCGACCTTTGCCGCGCATGTTTCAGACGATGCCGCGCTGCGCCGCGCCGGTTCCTTCCTGAGCGACAACCCGCATATCCCCGCTTTGCGCATCAGCCGTATCCCGGAAAGCATCCGCGGCGTCTGCAGCCAGATCGCCGCCTGCCCGCTGAAGGGCGCGGGGCGCTCGCTGTTCCTCACGGGCAAGGCGCTGGAACTGACCGGCATCGCGCTTGAAAGCACCGGCGACGGCGAGACCGGCGGCACGGCAATCAGCCTGGCCGACGCCGAGCGCATCCGCGCGGCCAAGGACCTCCTCGACAGCAATCTTGCCCATCCCCCTGCGCTCGCCGGTCTGGCGCTCGCCGTCGGTCTCAACAGCCGGAAACTCAGGGAGGGCTTCAGCCGCATCTTCGGCATGAGCCCGAACGCCTACCTGCACGAGGCTCGCATGGACGCCGCCTACCGCCTGCTGTCATCGGGCGATATGCAGATCGCCACCGTCGCCTACCGCATCGGCTTCACCCCGGCCCACTTCTCGGTCGCCTTCAAGAAACATTTCGGCGTCTCGCCCAAGGCGCTGAGGGGCCACGCCGATATCTGATTTCTCCCGCAATTCCGACAGACACCCCGGAACAGTCGCCGGCAGGCTTCGCAATATTTCGTAACATAACGTAGCACCTGCCGAGGGGCTGCTCTGGCAGATGTCATGGTGGGGTCGGATGGGCCGGCTCCGGTTTCTTGCACAGAGATCGGCCATGACAGACAAGACGACTGATTTTTCCCTTTTCGGAGCGCATGGCAGGCGGCGTTTTTTGCCGATGCTGGCGGTGTTGTTCGCGGTTGCCTCCGTTTCCCTCGCTTCGGCGCAGGAGGTCAGGCATGTCACCGTGGCTGCCGCGCGTGAGGGGGAGGTTGTCGGCACGGTGGCGGCGACCGGGGCGGTTATCGCACGGGAAGACGTGCCGGTTCATGCCGAGGTGGACGGCGAGATCATCCGCGCGGTGCTCGCCGAGGAAGGCGATTATGTCGCCGTCGGCGCGCCGCTTGCCAGGATCGACACGAGCGATGCCGAACTGGCGCTGGAGAAGAACACCGTCGAACAACGCCGGGCCCGCACGATGATCGAGCAAGAAAAGGCGCGGCTTGAAAAGGCCAGGGTCAGCGAGGCGGAGGCCGCAAGGGAACTGGCGCGCAACCGCTCGCTGGTCACAAGCGGCGCGGTCTCCGAACGGGCGTTAAGCGAGCGCGAGAACGACCATGCCCGCGCCGCCGCCGATCTGGCGCTCGCCCGCAATGCTCTGGAGGTGGCCGAGGCCGAGCTGGAGCTTGTCGGGCGCAACCGCGCGGAAATCGAGCGTACGTTGGACAAGAGCACGGTCAGGGCCCCGGCCGCCGGGCTTGTGCTTGTCCGCAACGCCCGCACCGGCCACGCCGCCGCGCTCTCCGGCGAACCGCTTTTTGTGTTGGCCGAAGACGGCGATCTGGAACTTGAGGTTGCGGTGGCCGAGACCGATCTGGCCCGCATCAGGGAAGGTCAGAAGGCGGTCTTTCATCTTGAAGGGCACGACGCGCCGCTTGAGGGCTATGTCCGGCATCGCGCCGCGCAGATCAATGCGGCAACCCGGCTGGGGGACGTGCGGATCGCGCTTGATGACCCGGTGGGTCTTGTGGTCGGCGCCTTTGTCAGCGGGCGGATCGAAGTGCTATCGCGCCGTTCCATCCTGCTTCCCGTCTCCGCGATCCGCTTTGCCGGAAACGGCGACACCATCGTCACCATTGTTGAAGACGGCATTGTATCGAAACGGCCGGTTGAGACCGGGCTGGCTGAGGGCGATCTGATCGAGGTTTTGAGCGGCATCCGCCCCGGCGAACGCGTGGTGCTGAAGGCTGGCAGTTTCCTGAAGGACGGCGAGCGCGTGGTGCCGGCGGTCGATGACTATCGCCTGCCGTCTACAGACACCGGCAATGCCGCCGCCGTGACCGTATCGAGGGCCGGCTAAGATGAACGTTTCCGCCTGGGCGATCCGCTCGCCGCTTGCCTCGATCCTGTTGTTCATTGTCCTGATGGTGGTCGGCGTCTATGGCTTCATGCGCTTGCCGATCACCTATTTTCCGACCATCGATACGCCGGTGGTCAGCGTCACCGTCGGGCAGTCGGGCGTCGCCCCGGAAGAGCTTGAAACCGAAGTCACCAAACCGGTCGAAAACGCGCTGGCCTCGCTTGCCAATGTTGAGAAGATTTCCTCGACCGTCACCAATGGCGAATCCGTCACCGAGGTCGATTTCGTGCTCGGCACGGTTGATATCGACGAGCCGATCATCGAGCGCATCGAGGAAGAGGCGCAGCCGGTCGCCATCTATGCGGTGTCGAGCACGGATATGTCGCTGGCCGAGGTCTCGTGGTTCATCGACGACACGCTGGCGCGTGAACTGCAATCCGTGCCCGGACTTGCCGGCATCAGCCGCATCGGCGGCGTCGACCGCGAAATCCGGGTTTGGCTCGACCCGGACCGGCTTCACGCCTATGAGCTTTCGGCCAGCGCGGTAACGGAAAGTCTTGCCTCCACGCAGCTCGATGTTTCCGGCGGGCGCAGCACGTTCGGCGGGCGCGAACAGGTGTTGAGCACGCGCGCACGGGTGGACGACGTTGCCGATCTTTCCGCCATCGGCATTGCGCGGTCGGGCGGCCGGCAGATCGCGCTCGGCAATCTTGGCGCGATCCGCGATCTATACGCCGAGCCGCGCAGCTTCGCCCTGCTCGGCGGGGCGGAAGTGGTTGCCTTTTCCGTCGAGCGCACCATGGGCGCCAGCGAAACCGGCGTTGCCGACAGCGTTGCCCGCAGGATCGATGAGATCGTGGCGGCGACACCCGGCATCACCATGATTCTGGTGGATGACGGCGTGCGCTATACCCGTGGTAATTATGTCGCCGCCATGCACACGCTACTGGAAGGCGCGGTGCTGGCCGTTGCCGTCATCTTCCTGTTTCTTAGGGACTGGCGAGCGACAATCATTGCCGCGCTGGCGCTGCCGCTTTCGGCGGTCCCGACATTTTTCGTCATCGGCCTTCTGGGCTTTTCGCTCAACATCCTCACGCTTCTGGCGATCACGCTGGTTACCGGCATCCTTGTCGACGATGCCATCGTGGCAATCGAAAACATCGCGCGCCACCGCGCCATGGGCAAGAGGCCCTATCGGGCCGCACTCGATGCTTCCGATGAAATCGGGCTTGCCGTCGTCGCCATTTCCGCCACCATCATCGCGGTTTTCGTGCCGGTCGGCCTGATGAGCGGCGAGGTCGGCCTTTATTTCCGTGAATTCGGCCTGACGGTCGCCATCGCGGTGTTCTTCTCGCTGCTGGTCGCCCGCCTGATTACGCCGATCCTCTCGGCTTATTTCCTGACCGGGGCCATACCGGCTGAAGGCGGGCGGGGCGCGTTTGTGTCCGCCTATCAGCGCCTCCTGCGGTTGGCGCTGAAATTCCGCTGGCTGACGGTCGGGCTTGCTGTCGGGTTGTTTGCCCTGTCGATGATGCAACTCGGCTCGCTGCCCACCGCCTTCCTTCCGGAGGAGGATACCGGCAGGCTGGCGCTCACCGTCGAGCTGCCGGCAGGCTCGACGCTCGAAGAAACCCGTGCGGTGGCCGAAGATGTAAGTCGCCGTTTTTCCCGCGCCGGCGATCTCGACACGGTGTTCATTCGCGGCGGCGCCAGCGCTTCGGGCGAACGCGGCGTGCGGTTTGCCGCCGTCACGCTCGATTTCGGCCCGGCCGCCGGCCGCGCGATGAGCGCATCCGATGTCGAGGCGGCCATGAAAGCCGAACTCGCCGCCATCCCGGATATCCGCTATCAGTTCCTCAATGCGCGCGGCGGCCGCGATATTTCCTTCGCCATCCTGAGCAATGACGGCGACGCCGCGCAAGCGGCGGCAAACGCGATCCTGACGGCGATGGAAAACGATCCGGCCTTCGTCAACCCGACCTCGGAAGCCACCGCCATGCGACCGGAACTGCGCATGGATGTGCTGTCGAAAAAGGCGGAATCGCTTGGCGTTTCCGCCGCCGCGATTGCCGAGACCATCCGCGTTTCGACCGTTGGCGACAGCGACGGCAAGCTGCCGAAATTCGCCGATGGCGGCCGCCTTATCCCGATCCGCGTGCAACTGGACGAGAACCTGCGCACCGATATCGAGACCCTCGGCCTGCTGGGCATTCCGGCGGCGGGCGGCATTCAGGTTCCGCTGTCCGGCGTGGTCCGGTTCACCTATGGCGAAACGCTGTCCTCCATCGAGCGGCTCGACCGCGAGCGCCGCATCGATATCGGCGCGGATATGGCCGAAGGGCTGACATCGGGCGAAGGGCTGGAGGCGTTGATGAGCCTTCCCGCCATGCGCGATCTGCCGCCCGCGGTGCGGATTTCGACGACGGGCGATTCCGATACGCAGGGCGATGTGTTTTCCAGCTTCATCGTCGCCATGAGCGCCGGCGTGCTGCTGGTCTTCGTGGTGCTGGTGCTGCTGTTCGGCGGTTTCCTGTCGCCGTTCACCATTCTGGCCTCGCTGCCGCTTTCCGTCAGCGGCGTGGTGGCGGCACTGATGCTGACGGGAAGCGCCATCTCGCTGCCGGTGGTGATCGGCATCCTGATGCTGATGGGCATCGTCACCAAGAACGCCATCATGCTGGTCGATTTCGCCATCGAACACGAAAAGGCCGGCCATCCCCGCCTCGAGGCCACCATGGAGGCCTGCGCGGAACGGGTGCGGCCGATCATCATGACCACGCTGGCCATGGTCGCGGGCATGCTGCCCTCGGCGCTGGCCTTCGGCGAAGGCGGCGAGTTTCGCTCGCCGATGGCCATCACCGTCATCGGCGGGCTGATCGCCTCGACCTTCCTGTCGCTCGCCGTGGTGCCGGCGCTGCACCTCATCGTCTCCGGCCTCGGCGACCGGCTGACGCGGCTTTTCGCCCGGCACGCAGACACGGACGAACCGGTGCCAAATGCACAATCATGACAACCGCTGGACAATTGCCCCCAAACGAACAAACCTTGGGACTGGCGTGCCGGAGACATCCGGCCTCCCCTCACCCGGCTTCGGAGAACGAGATTGAACACCAATGACTACAGATCCGGGCATATTCTGATTGTCGAGGACGATACCGAGATTGCCGATCTGCTGGTGGACACCATCCGCCAGAACGGCATGCACGCCACCCATGTCCAGGACGGGCAGGCCATGCGCCGGGCAATGCTGGGCCAGAATTTCGATCTCATCATCCTCGACGTCATGCTGCCGGGCGAGGATGGCATCAGCCTGTGTCGCGGCATCCGCGCCGGCAATACCATTCCGATCATCCTGCTGACAGCGCTTGGCGAGGAGGTCGACCGCATCGTCGGGCTCGAGGTCGGGGCCGACGACTACATCACCAAGCCCTTCAGCCCGCGCGAGGTGATCGCCCGTATTCGCAGCCTGCTGAGGCGCGCGGCCTATGGCGTGAAAACCAACCATGCACCAACCGCCTTCCGGTTCGAGGGCTGGCGGCTCGACCCGATGCGCCGGCAGCTTCATGATCCGAGCCATGCCCGCGTCTCGCTGACGACGACCGAGTTCGACATTCTGGTCGCCCTTTGCCAGAACCCCGGCCGCGTCATCTCGCGCGAGGAACTGCTGATGCTCACCCATTCCGGCCTTGCCGGGCCGATCGAGCGCAGCATCGACGTTCATGTCAGCCGGCTGCGCCAGAAGATCGAGAAGGACCCGAAGGAGCCGCAGCTTCTCCAGACCGTGCGTCTCGGCGGCTATGTGTTCACGGCGGCGGTGGAGCGCGAATGACCTGGCTGAGACGGTTTCTGCCGACAACGATCCGCACCCAGATGGTGCTGCTCATCGTGGTGGCCATCATCGTGGTCGTCAAGGCGGGTTCGTTGCTGGAAAATCTCGAAGGCGGGGAATATTCCGACGACAATGATGTGACCGTGGCGCGCGCCGAAACGGTGGCGGCCCTTTTCGCGCAGACCCCGCCCGAGGACCACGCGGCATTGCTTGCAGGCGCGCGGCGCGCGGGCATGGATATTGCGCTCACCGATCAGCGCCATTTCGAAAGCTTGGCCGAAGCCGAACGGACGGGCGGCTTTTTGAGCCGGATGCTCTCTTTGCTGTTTTCCGCCGAATATCACGATATGTCGCCGGGAACCGAGATCGTTCTGCATGATGGCAGCCCGGCGATTTTCGTGCCGATCACGCAACAGAACGCACTTCTCTACATGCCGGACGCCTCGACCTTTGTCGTTCACGACTTTACGTCGCGCTACACCTATTACTTCATTTCCTTCGTCACATTCGTGACGCTGTTTTCGGTTTTCGGCATCAGGGCCATCACCGCGCCGCTCAGAAATCTCATGCGCGAACTGGCCTCGACAAAGGCCTTTCTCGACAATGACGCGCCGCTGAAGGCGCAAAGCAGCCGCGAGATTGCCGATCTGACGAATGTTCTCAACGAACTCAAATTCCGCATCCGGGCGATGATGGCGGGCCAGACCCGCATGCTGCGCGCCGTCAGCCATGATCTGAGAACCCCGCTGACCCGCATTCGCCTGCGCAGCGAGCGGATCGAAAACGCGGAGCTGCGCGACCAGATCGTCGCCGATGTCGGCAATGTCGACAAGCTTATCAACGCGACGCTGGATTATATCCGCAATGACCGGGACACAGAGCAGCCGGAACGCACCGATCTCGCCAGCATGCTGGAAACCATCGTCGCCGATTATTCCGATCTCGGCTCCGACATCACCTATGACGGCCCGCCGCGTCTGATCTGGACCGTCAAACCCAACGCCTTCCAGCGCGCCATCGTCAATCTCTGCGACAACGGCCTGAAATTCGGCAGCGCCGTCGTTGTCGCCCTGAGGGACACCGGAACCGGCGTGAAAATCGAAATCCGCGACAATGGCCCCGGCGTTCCCGAAACATCGCGCGGCCGCCTCATCGAACCCTTCTTCAAGCTCGATGATGCACGCAGCGAAAAAAACGCACCCTCCGGCTTCGGTCTTGGTCTGTCGATCGTCGATGACATCGTCCGCGACCACGGCGGCACGGTTTCGTTTCACGACAACGAACCGCACGGGCTTGTTGTCGCGCTGACATTCACCGACGATGCATTTGCGTCATCATCGTGATCAGAACCGGTAGCCGAGCGACAACGTGACCTGCGGCTGCCACACCGCACTTGTCCGGGGCTGCAATTCAGCGCGTATCAAGCCGGGCGGCGCGTGTTCTAAGCTCTTCGAGCACATTCTGCTTTACCGGCATGGTCCCCGACTTTTGGTTGCGGGTCCGGGCCATGTATCGGCGGGCAGATGGCAGTCGGGCCCCCTGCCCTTCTATGGCGTCAAACAGCGCTTCGCCGCGTTTCAGATTGTCTGCAGCCATCGCCTGGCCCGCAAACGAGGCCGGGTCGAGCGCGATAATCAGCTCTCCGTGCAACGGCACCACCTTGGCATCGTCATCGAAGGCGATGGATTCCGCACTGGTCATATCCCCGATCAGCGGTCCGGCGATAAGTTCGATCATGGTCGAGAGCGCCGACCCCTTGTGCCCGCCGAAGGTCAGCATGGCGCCGTCAACGGCCGCCTCCGCGTCGGTGGTGGGCGCGCCATCGGCATCGATCGCAGTGCCCTGCGGCAGCGGTGTGCCGGTGCGGCGATGCAGCTCGATATCGCCGCGGGCAATGGCCGACGTGGCAAAATCGAACACGAAAGGATGTTTGCCCGGTCGCGGCCAGCCGAATGAGAACGGATTGGTGCCGAAGACCGGCTTGCTGCCGCCGGCCGGCGCAACCCAGGCGTGGCTGACGGTGGTCGCGATTGCAACCAGCCCCTTGTCGGCAATCATTTCGGCTTCCGGCCAGAGTGCGGAGAAATGAAAGCAATTGTTGATCGCAAGCGCCGCGATGCCGCAGTTTCGCGCCTTTTCGGCCAGCACCGGAAGTCCGGCCTCGAAAGCCTGAAGCGATATGCCCTTGCAGGCATCGACCCGGACAATGGCCGGCGCCCTGTCTTCGACGTGCGGTGTGGCGACAGGATCGACCTTGCCGCGCTCGATCAGTTCGCAACAGCTGATCAGCCGATAAAGACCGTGGGAATGGCATTCGTCGATCTGCGCCCTTACGACCCAGTCGGTGATGGTGCGGGCATGGGGTTGGGAATATCCGGCTGCCAGCAGAAGGCGCTGTCCCAGCGACCGCGCCTCGTCAATCGAAATCGTTGCCAGGTCTTCGCTCATGCAGCCTCCATGCAATCGTAGTGTCGGACAAGCGCTTATCTGACCTGAAAGCCCTGCCACAGGGGATCGTCATCATCGATGAAGATCGTATTGAAACCCGTCGCGATTGCCGATCCTTCGATGGACGGAATAATGGCATCGTGATCGCCCAGTCGGGCCGGTTCTTCCACCCGCCCGGTGAAAGTGGTGCCGATATAGCTTTCATGAACGAAGCTGTCGCCCGGCTTCAGCCTGCCTTTCGCCGCAAGATGCGCCATGCGCGCCGAAGTGCCGGTTCCGCAGGGGGAACGGTCGATCGCCTTGTCGCCGTAGAAAACGGCATTGCGTCCGTCTCCGCCATGCTTCGGGGCGTCGGTCCACATCACGTGTGAAACGCCGGCAATGGTCGGGTCGAGCGGATGAACGGGCGTGAACTTTTCCCGCACCAGCGCGCGGACCGTGTTGGAAAGATCGATGATCCGCGCGGCGCCCAGAGCGTCCAGCCCCTCATAGGCGCCCTGCGGCTCGATAATGGCATAGTAATTGCCGCCATAGGCGACATCGAGCGTGAGCGGGCCAAAGTCTGGAACGTCGATCTCGATGCCGGTTGCCGCCAGATAGGCCGGGACATTGGTGATCTTCACCGCCGTGACCCGCTTGCCTTCCTGCCGATAGTCGATCGCAATCAGCCCGGCGGGAACTTCGAGCTTCAGATGACCCGGCGTTTTGGGCCGGATCAACCCGTTTTCAAGCGCGAATGTCACAATCCCGATCGTGCCGTGGCCGCACATCGGCAGGCAGCCGCTGGTCTCGATATAAAGAATGCCCGCGTCGGTATCATCCCGTGTCGGCGGATACAGAAATCCGCCCGACATCATGTCATGGCCGCGCGGTTCGAAGCACAGTCCGGTGCGGATCCAGTCGAAGCGCTTCAGAAAATCCTGACGGCGTTCGGACATCGATGCGCCGGCCAGAAGCGGTGCGCCGCCGGCCACCAGCCGAACGGGGTTGCCGGCCGTGTGACCGTCGATGCAAAAGAATGTACTGCGCATGATGTTCCTGTCCTTCATCACCAGCGAAGAGAGAAAACGGCGCGGAGCTTTTCCGGCTGCCGCTTTCCGAACGTTCAGATCAGCGTAATTGCCTCCCGGCAGACATCAAGCCGTGTCTGCCGAGATGCAGTCCTGTTTTCCGGCCGGAGATCCGCGATATTGCGAAAATATACCGGGAAACGGAAATTCATTCAGGCAAACGGTTCGGTCGGGCTTTTGCCGGGTTTCGTAAACCACACCGGCCCGCTCTCGCCCATGTGAATGATATCCTCAAGGCGCACGCCGAAACGGTCGGGCACGACAATCATCGGCTCATTGGAAAAGCACATGCCGGAGACAAGCGGCGTGGTGTTGCCGCGCACGATGAACGGGGTTTCGTGGATATCCATGCCGAGCCCGTGGCCTGCCCTGTGCGGCAGGCCGGGCAGCTGATAGTCGGGGCCAAGGCCGTGGGCGGCGATCACGCGGCGGGCGGCATCGTCCAGGGTTTCCGCCGCAACGCCCGGTTTCGCGGCATCGAACACGGCCTGTTGGGCTTCCCGCTCGATGGCCCAGATCCGCGCGAATTCGGCTGCGGGCTCCGCTTTCACATAGGTGCGTGTCATGTCCGACTGATAGCCGCCGACAATCGTGCCGGTATCGACCAGGATGATATCGCCCTCGGCATAGGTCTGGTCGTCATCGACACCGTGCGGCAGCGATGTCGCCGCGCCGAAGGAGCAGATTGCGAATGTGCTGCCCGAACCGCAAAGGGCCCGGTGTGTCTCGTCGATGAACTGCACCACGTCGGAGGCGCGGATGCCCGGTTCGATCAGCGCGTGGACGCGTTTGTGCACCTCAAGCGTGGCGTCCATGGCATATTGCATCAGCGCGATCTCGGCCGGCGATTTTACCGCCCTGAGCGCCGAGATCAGCGGTCCGCCATCGATGAGCCGCTCCGGCGCGATCTGTCGGGCCAGTGCCGAATAGACGAAAAAGGGCAGTGCATCGTCGAGCGCCAGTGTCTTTTCGCGGCCGAGAAGCCTTGCCACGAGCGCTGCGGCATTTTCATGCTCTTCCCATGCTGCAATGTCGCCGTCGATCCGCTCGAGCGTTTCGATTTTCGAGACCTCGAAGGCCGGGGCGATATAGCTCAGACTGTCGGCGGTGATCAGGGCGCCGACCAGACGTTCGCTGGCATGCCAGATGAGACCGGTAAAATAGCTCAGGCTGGTGGTCGAACCCAGCAGTATGGCATCCGCACCCGCTGCCTGCATGGCCGTGCGCAGGCGCGCAATCCGGTCTGCGTGTTCATCTTTGCTGATTGGCGCAGGACGGCTATCAGAGATCATCGCGGCAACGTCTCCCGTTTTCATTTTCTTGCAGGCTGCGGCCTGTCATTGGTCAAACGGCTTTAGCATCTTTGTCGCCAGTTTGTCGACATTATCATTGACAAGTTTTGGACAATCGCAAAAATTGTGGTCGGAACCCAATCGGCATGAACATGCCATCATAATGAAGGGAACAGTTCCATGACTGCATTCACGGGAAGAAAACTGCTGAGGCTCGCTGTCTCTGTGCTCGCCGCCTCCACGGCCACGGCCGCACTTGCGGCATCGCCCCAGACCGGCGGAACGCTGAAGATCGTCGGAACCGCCGATATCGACCATTTCGATCCGACATCTGCGGCCCTTGTCACCTCGAACAATTTCCTGCGCGCCGTCAGCCGCCAGCTGATCAGCTACGCGGCATCAACCGATGACAAAGCCATGCTGGAGCCGAAGGGCGATCTGGCGACCGAAGTGCCCCAGCCCACCAATGACGGGCTGACCTACACGTTTACCTTGCGCGACGGCGTTGCCTGGGATGCTCCGGACGGTCCGCGGCCGATGGTGGCCGCCGATTTCGAACGCGGCATGAAGCGGATGTGCAATCCTTTTCTGGGCTCGGCGGCGCTGACCTATTATGTCGATCTGATCGAGGGCATGCGCGGCTTCTGCGACGGCTTTGCCGCGGTTGAACCGACCGCCGCGGCAATGAAGGATTATATCGAAACCAACGATATTTCCGGCATCGAAACGCCGGATGACAAGACCATCGTCATCAATCTCACCGAAACAGCGGGCGATTTCGTCTACATGCTGTCGCTGCCGACCTCGGCGCCGGCACCCGTCGAAGTGCTCGACTATATGCCCGACGGCCCGGACTACCGCGACAATTTCATTGCTTCGGGTCCCTATACCGTTGAAACCTATGTGCCCGACAGCACGATCAAGCTTAAGCGCAACCCGGCTTGGACCACCGAATCCGACCCGCTGCGCGGCGGCTATGTCGACGATATCGACATCACCTTCGGCATTCAGCCTGATGCGGCCATCCAGCAACTTCAGGCCGGTGACGCCGACATGACCTACGACATCATCATTCCGCCGGCGATCCTGCAGATGCTGACGGCGACGGGAGACGACAAGCTGACCACCATGTCGGTCGGCCGCACATCGTTCCTGTGGTTCAATACGCTGACCGACAACAATGACGGTGCGCTGCGCGATCTGCGCATCCGCCAGGCGGTGCAGTATGCCATCGACAAGGCCGCCATCGTGCAGCAGATGGGCGGGCCGATGGTGGCAGCCCCCCAGAACGGCATTTTCGGCCCCGGCGTTCTCGGCTTCCACGCATTCGATCTTTACCCGAGCGAAGATTCGGCCGGCGATCCCGAAAAGGCGAAGGCGCTGCTTGCCGAAGCCGGCTATCCGGACGGCATCACGCTGAAAATGCCGTTCCGCAACCAGAACGCCGAGCCGGCGATTGCCCAGACCATTCAGGCCAGCCTGAAAAAGGCCGGTATCGAAATCGAACTGACGCCGGTGGCGCCGTCGGACTATTATTCGAAGTTCATGACCAACCAGGAAAACACCAAGGCGGGGCTTTGGGATATCGCGCCGGTGGGCTGGTCGCCGGACTGGGTTGGCGGTGCGGCGCGCTCGGTGTTCCAGCCGCAGTTTACCTATAACGGCACGCACCAGACCTATAACTATGTCGACTACGACAACCCGGAAGCCAACACGATCGCCAAACAGGCCATCAACGCCACCACGCCGGAACAGGCAGCAAAGCTCTGGGGCGAGGTCGATGAGCTGGTGATGCAGGATTCGCCGGTCGCGCCCTACACGACCGAAAACGTGATCCTCTATCACGGTGCGGCGGTGGAAAATTTCCAGCCCTACGCGCTCGGCGCCCAGGGTGACTGGACCAATGTCTGGCTGAGCCGCTGACAATCGCCGCGGCCGCCCGGTGTGGTTTTCCACCCGGGCGCGACCATTCAACCGGTCAGGCGGAGCCGTTTCCGCCTGATTGCCAGGAAACTTTTCCTCGTCTGCGGCGTCACCCTCGGGCTTGACCCGAGGGTCCACAAAAGCGGTGGATGCTCGGGTCAAGCCCGAGCATGACGCGAGAGGAGGTTTCGAACCTTGTCGGCGGTTGAGGCGATATCGCCCTCACCCGGTTCCGTTATGGAGGCAGTTTTTTTGACATCCATCCTCGACGCGCGCGATCTGACCGTTGAAATTCCGACGGAAGACGGCATCGTTCACGCGACCGAAAAGGTTTCCTTCAGCGTCGAAGAAGGCTCGCTGTTCGGCATTGCCGGCGAGTCCGGCTCGGGCAAGAGCGTGCTGACGCAGGCGATCATGGGGTTCCTGCCCAATGCCGCGATCTCGGGTCAGGTGACATTCGAAGGCGAAGACCTGCTCACCCTTTCGAGACGGCGATTGAGAACGCTGCGCGGTGCGCGCATCGGCATGATCTTTCAGGACCCGCTGTCCAGCCTGCATCCCTATTATACGATCGGCGACCAGATCGCCGAAATGATCCACACCCATGAAAAGGTCAGCCGGAAGGCGGCGCGCGAGCGGGTGATTGCGATGCTGACACGGGTCGGCATCCGCGATGCAGCGCACCGGTTCGATGACTATCCGCATCAGTTTTCCGGCGGCATGCGCCAGCGCGTGATGATCGCCATGGCGCTGATCCTCAATCCGCCGCTCGTCATTGCCGACGAGCCGACGACCGCGCTCGATGTCACCGTTCAGGCGCAGATCATCGCGCTGCTGGACGAGATGCGCCGCGAGCTCGGCACGACCGTGATCATGATCACCCACGACCTGTCGCTGCTGTCGTCCATCGCCGACAGGGTCATGGTGATGTATGCCGGAAACCGCATGGAAATCGGGCCAGCCGGAACGTTGTTTTCCGCGCCGGTTCACCCCTATACCGCCGGTCTTCTGAATTCCTCGCCATCGCGATATACGCCCGGCGCCATGATCGAGCCGATCACCGGACGCCCGCCCAGCCTGCTTTCGCCGCCGAAGGGCTGCGTCTTCCGCCCGCGCTGCGCAAAGGCAATGGATATCTGTCGAAAGCCCCCGCCGCTGCGGCGATACGATGATGGCACGCAGGCGCTGTGCTGGCTGGAAACGGAAAGCGCCGCAGCTGAGGCCGCCGCGACCGGCGACATACCGGTGGCAGACAAGACGCCGGAAAACACCCACCGCAAACGCATGATCGAGGCCGTGGATATTCACCTGTACTATGAAACCGGCGGCAGCATCAAAGGCACGCCGAAGACGCTGCATGTTCTCAAAGGCATCGACCTGACGCTCAACAAGGGCGAAACGCTGGGCCTTGTCGGCGAATCCGGTTGCGGAAAATCGACGCTGGCGCGGGTTCTGGCCGGTCTCGTTCCGGCCAGTTCCGGCGATGTGGTCGTCGAAGGCGAGATGCTCGACACCCTCACCCGGGCCGACTGGCGGGCCATGCGCAAACGCATTCAGCTTGTCTTTCAGGACCCGTTCGGCTCGCTCAATCCGCGCCGCCGAGTCAGCTCGATCATCGGCGATCCGTTCCGCATCCACGGCATCTGTTCGGGTGCCGAGAAAAAGCGCCGGGTGCAGGCGCTGATGGAGCGCGTCGGCCTCAACCCTGAGCACTATAACCGCTATCCGTCGGAGTTTTCCGGCGGTCAACGCCAGCGTATCGGCATCGCACGGGCGCTGGCGCTCAATCCCGACATCATCATCTTCGATGAACCTGTATCCGCGCTCGATGTCTCGATCCAGGCGCAGATCCTCAATCTGATGCGCCGCCTGCAGCAGGAACTCGACCTCACCTATCTGTTCATCTCGCACGATCTGTCCGTTGTCCGCCATGTCTGCGACCGGATCGCGGTGATGAACAAGGGCCGGATCGTTGAACTCGACAGCGCCGAGAACATCTATGCGCATCCGCGCGATTCCTACACACGCGAGCTGATGGCGGCATCCATGCATGAAATCGCGACGGACACGATGCCCGCGCGGCGGCTCATTGAAAGCACGGGAGGCGAAGCGGCATGAACGCTCTCACACATGATCCCGCCGAAGACGATGATGACACCGGCCATGTCGTGCAGCGCGGCCCGCTGGAACTGACGCTGAGAAGGCTGGTGCGCGACCGCGCCAGTCTCGCCGCCGCCTGTTTCATTCTGCTGCTGATCGCCTTTGCGCTGGCCGCCCCTCTGGTGGCCGATATCACCGGCCATACGGCGATCGAGCAATACCGCAAGATCGGCATGAGCCCGATGGGGCTGCCGGTTGGCCCGAACCACGACTTCTGGCTGGGGGCCGATCATCTCGGTCGCGATGTTCTGGTGCGCCTTGCCTATGGCGCGCGCATCTCGCTGATTGTCGGCGTTGTCGCCTCGCTGGCTGCCGCGCTGATCGGCATCACCGTCGGCACCATTGCCGGTTTTGCCGGCGGCAAGGTGGATATGGTTTTAAGCCGGATCATGGATCTGGTGATGAGCGTGCCGTTTCTGCTCTGCGCGCTGGCGCTGGTCTCGGTTTTCGGCCCCAGCCTGTCGCTGAGCATCGGCGTGATCGTGTTCTTCTCGTGGACGACGATGGGCCGCGTGATCCGCGCTGAAGTGACCTCGCTGCGCCGCCGGGAATTCATTGCCGCCAGCCGTTCGCTGGGCGCCGGTCCGGTGTCCATTGTGCTGCGCGATATCCTGCCCAATCTTTCCGTGCCGATCATCGTCTACACCACCATGATGATCCCGACGGCCATCGTCTTCGAGGCGACGCTGTCCTTTCTCGGTCTCGGCATTGTGCCGCCGACGCCAAGCTGGGGCGGCATGCTGGCCGATGCCTCGGCCAACTCCATCTATCTCGTCGCCTGGTGGCTAGTGGTGTTTCCGGGGCTGGCGCTGCTGTTGACCACGCTTGCCTTCAACATTCTGGGCGACGGCCTGCGCGATGCGCTCGATCCGAAAGCGCGGCCGGTCCGCAAATCGCTTCTGAAGCGACTGAAGAAGGAGGCGCGTTCATGAGCCGCTATCTCGCCCAGCGCATCGGCTTTGCCGTTCTCATCCTGTTTTCGCTCAGCATCTTCGTGTTCGTGCTGTTTTTCGTCGCCCCGGGCGATCCCGCCCGCATGATCGCCGGCGACAAGGCCACCGAAACCCAGTTGGAGCAGATACGCTCCAATCTCGGTCTCGATCAGCCGATCTATGTGCAATATGGCCGGTTCATCGCCAAGGCAGCGATCGGCGATCTCGGCTTTTCATACCGCAACCAGCAACCGGTGACGGAACTGATCGTGCGTCGCCTGCCGGCCACCATATCGCTGGTCATCGGCGGCGTGATCTTCTGGTTGGCGTTCGGCATTCCCATCGGCATCATGTCGGCACGGTTTCCCGGCGGTTTTCGCGATCGGCTGGGACAGGGGTTTATCCTGCTGGGCCTGTCGTTTCCGACCTTCGTGCTCGGCATGCTGTCGCTCTATGTCTTCTATTTCCTGCCGCGGAAGGCCGGCTTCATGCTGTTTCCGCCCGGCGGCTACAAGCCCTTTCTGGCCGATCCGGTGGACTGGGCCTGGCACCTGTTCCTGCCATGGACCACGCTGGCGCTGGTGACGGCCGCCATCTATGCCCGGCTGACGCGCGGCAAGCTGATCGAGGTTCTGGGCGAGGACTATATCCGCACCGCCCGCGCCAAGGGGCTTTCGGAGGCCAAGGTGGTCTACAAGCACGGCCTGCGCGCCACGCTGACGCCGCTGATCACCCAGCTCGGCGCCGATATCGCGCTGCTTCTGGGCGGGGTCATCGTCATCGAACAGATTTACGGACTGCAGGGCGTCGGTGCGCTTGCGGTGCAATCTGTGCGCAATCTCGACCGGCCGGTGATCATCGGCATCGTGCTGATGGGCGGCTTTTTCATCGTCGTCACCAATATCATCGTCGATCTGCTTTATGCCGTTCTCGACCCGCGCGTGCGCGGCGCCTGACGGTGAGGAAAATGCCATGACAGCCAATCCCCAAATCGCCACACGCCTTGCCGCACTGCGGACTTTGCTGAAATCCGAAGGTCTGGACGGGCTGATCGTGCCGCGCGCCGACCCCCATCAAAGCGAGGTAACCGCACCGCATGATGACTGGCTGGCCTTCATCACCGGCTTTTCCGGCTCCGCCGGTCTGGCGCTGGTTCTGGAAGACAACGCGCTCATTTTCGTCGATGGCCGCTATGAAATTCAGGTGCGCCACGAGGTCGACCCCGCGTTTTACGACGTGCACCACCTGCACAATGATCCAATCGACGGCTGGCTTTCGGCCCATGGACGGAAGGGCTGGCGGATCGGTTTCGATCCGATGCTGATCGACACTGCCCTTTATGACTGTCTGTCGGCATCGGCCGAAAGGGTCGGTTTCACGCTCGTGCCTGTACCCAGTGACCCGTTTGACGCAATCTGGCCCGACCGACCCGAAAAGCCGCTCGGCCTTGTCCGCCCCATGCCCCCTGCCCTTTCCGGCGAAACCGTTTCGGCAAAGACGGTGCGCATGGGCAAGAAGATTGCCGAGGCCGGGGCCGACATGATGGCGGAAACGCTGCCGGACAATATCGCCTGGCTGCTCAATCTGCGCGGCAGCGATATCGCCATGAACCCGGTGCCTCAGTCGTTCATGATCCTGCAGGCAGACGGCGGCATCGACTGGTTCGTCGACAGCCGCAAACTGCCCAATGACCGTTTCGCATTCGAGCTTGAAGGCATTCGCCTCAAGTCTGTCGAGGAATTTATTCCTTCCGTGAAGGCCGCGGCCAAAGACAAGACGGTGCTGATCGACCAGTCATTCGCCCCGGTGGCCCTGCGTTTTGCGGTGGAAAATGCCGGCGGCACGGTCCTTGCCGCCGATAACCCGCTGACTATTGCCAAGGCGCGGAAAACGCCCGCTGAACTTGCAGGCTACCGCGACTGCCATCTCGAAGACGGCGTTGCTCTGACGGAATTTCTCGCATGGCTGGAACGTGAAGCACCGTTGCGCGCGGCTGCCGGCAATCCGATCCGTGAAATCGAGGCGGAGGACAGGCTGCTGTCGTTCCGCGCCCGCCGGACGGGCTTTCTCGAAGCCAGCTTCCGCTCGATCTCGGCATCGGGCGCCAATGCGGCGATGTGCCATTACAATGCCGGGCCGCAAAGCGATGCGGCGATCACGCCGGACGGGCCCTACCTGATCGATTCCGGCGGTCAGTATGAAAACGGCACCACCGATGTCACCAGAACCCTGTTTCTGGCCATTCCCGAAAAGCCGGTCCGCGACACCTATACTGCTGTGCTGAAAGGCTTCATCGCGCTGATTTCGGCCACGTTTCCCGAAGGCACATATGGTCATCAGCTCGATGCGCTTGCCCGCCTGCCGCTCTGGCAGCTGGGCCTCGATTACGACCACGGCACAGGCCACGGCGTCGGGCACAATCTTCTGGTGCACGAATACCCGCACCGCTTCGCCAAGAAGGCCAACACTTATGGCCTCGAGCCGGGAAATATCATGACCATCGAGCCCGGCTACTACGAGGCCGGCGCCTACGGCTTGAGGATCGAAAACCAGGTGGAAGTGATTGCCGCCCTGCTCGGCTTCTGCCGGTTCCGCTCGCTGACACTTGTGCCCATCGACCTCAAACCGGTGGATGTCGCCGCCCTGTCGGCGCAGGACATTGCGTTCATCAACAACTACCACGCTCTGGTGCGCGAAAAGCTCATCGGCCTTGTCAGCGAGGACGCCCGCGATTTTCTGATCCGGTCAACGCTGGCTCTTGAGGCGTGAGGCCTCACAGCCGGCTGAACCGGTCGAAGCGCAGGTCATGGAGGTCGATGGAAGGCTTCTGCCCGGCGCTCAGCTCTGAAACCAGCCGTGCGGTCGCTGCCGACTGGGTCAGCCCCAGATGGCCGTGGCCGAAGGCATAGATCACGTTCGGGGCAGCCTTCGAACGGCCGATCACCGGAAGGCAATCAGGCATGGACGGGCGCAGACCCATCCACTGTTCGCCGCCGCCGGTTTCAAGCCCCGGCAAAAATCGTTTGGCAAGTTTTATCAGCATGTCGGAGCGTTTGAAATTGGCCGGCAGATCGAGCCCGCCGAACTCCACCGCGCCGCCAATGCGAACACCGTCTTTCAGGGGCGTGACCACGAAGGAATGATCGTTGAAATAAAGCTGCCGCTTCAGCGGGAAAGAGGCCGCCGGCAATGTGGTGTTGTAGCCGCGCTCGGTATCGAGCGGCGTGGCCTCGCCGAGGCTTTTTGCAAGCCGCTTCGACCATGCGCCGCAGGCGACCACAACGGTGCGGGCCGCAAGCGCGCTGCCATCGGTAAGGCGAATGCGTGCCCCCTCCCCCGTCGGTTCGATGGCCTCCGCTTCTGCGATGCGGATCGTGACGCCATTCCCGCGCAGGCTTTCGGCAATGGCGCGGGTGAACCCGGCGGGATCGGAAACCTGCAAGCCGTCATCGCTGTAGATTGCATGTTCAAACTGCGGCGCCAGTCCGGGCTGAAGCTCTTCGATCTCGCGGCGGCCGACGCGGTGGAAATCAAACCCCGCCTTGCGTTTGCGGGCCCAGTCGGGCGCGGCGGCGTTGAAGCTCTTTTCGCTGTCATAAAGATCGAGCGTGCCGGTGTTGACCACGAATGGCGCGAGATGCTCGTCCTTGCGGACCTGTTCGAATTCTGAGATCGCCAGCCGCATCAGCGCGGTTTGAACCTTGAGGCCGTGTTCGAAATTCTTCCGGAAACTGGCGCGCCAGAAATGCCAGAACCACGGCACCAGTCTTGCAGCATAGGCCGGACGGATCGTCAGCGGCCCCAGCGGGTCGAGCAACCACACCGGCGCTTTCCAGGTGATCCCCGGCGAGGGGATCGGCACGATCTCCGGAAAGGCGAGAATGCCGGCATTGCCCGCGCTGCTGCCGGCTGCGATTTCGCTGCGCTCCAGGATCGTCACCGCGCGTCCGGCTTCAGTCAGATAGCGCGCAATCATGCATCCGATAATGCCGCCGCCAATGACAACGGCATCTGCGCCAGATACGTCTTCCATCATGTTCCCCATGCTTTGCCGGCGGATGACGGCAGCAGGTCACCGCATCGCCGAAACATCCCGCCTGCCCTGTCACCGGATGGCGCGTTTTGGCAGCGAGATGCTAAACATTTGTTGTTATTAAACTTTCCGGACATAAGCACATCCGGGAAGGCATTGTTTCAGTCGAGCGACAGTGCGCGGGCCTGCTCCGTTTCGCGGGCCAGATATTCCTGTATCTGACGGACGATCTGGTCGGCATGGGCAATCGCCAGCCGATCGGCCTTTTCGGTGTCGCCGTTCTCGATCGTTGCAATCATCTCTTCGTGCTCGTCGACATATTGCCGCGGGAGCCGGTCATCGAAGGTGGAATAATAAAGCCGGAGGATACGGCGCCCCTCGTCGAGAAGCCGTGAGAAGAAACCGGTGTAATAGCTGTTGCCGGCGAGGTTCGCGATGGCGACGTGAAATTCGCGATTGGCCTCGATCATCGCAAAGGCATCCTGTGCCTCCACGGCGGCGACGAACTCGCTTTGCCGGTCGCGGATATTGGCCATCATGGTTTGTTCGTGCGGTGCACGTGATGCCGCCCCTCTGGTCGTGATCCTGTACATCAGCGTCAGGGCCTCGAAGTAAGACGGCATATCGGCAAAATTGATAGCGGAAACAATGGTATTGCGGTTGGGCAGCGTGGTCACCAGGGCGTCGCCCGAAAGCTTCAGCAGCGCCTCGCGCACCGGCGTGCGGGACATGCCGAAGCGCTCCGAAAGCCTCACTTCGTCCAGCGGACTGCCGGGCATCAGGTCCATCGCCAGAATTTCCCGCCGTAGTGCTTCGTAAACCTTCTGGGTTCCTGATCCGCGTGTCTTCGCTTTCGCCGTTTCCGCCATCGCTGCCTCTGCCTTTCGTTTCACTGTCGCGCGTTATCGCCGGTCTGTTGTATCGTAGCGCGGAAACCGAGGATACCGCGACCGCGCGGAAGACTCGCTGATTTTGACCATACGTCGGCCAATAAGCATTGTCGACAGTTTGTGTTCAAAAATATTCTATTTTGCCGCGATAGCAGTATCGATCGGATCCTGGCCGGAAAGGCGGATCGAATTTGCTCTGAATTGGACCGGGTGTCTTTCTCCGATGCCGTAAACGACAACGACAACAGCTTTCGCGCTGTGGCGGAACATGGATGCGAACTTCTTCCCTTTCTAAGCTTGATAGGGATGGACGGGCCGTGTTGTCTCGGGGAATATAGCTGCGACCGTCACGCCTTCGCAGTCAAGCGAGACGTTCAAAGTGTTATCGTTTGCATCGAAGTGACAGGCGTTTGATGGTCGTTCAGTCGATACGTGAGGCGGCGGCGGTACTCTCCTTCAAACACTAATGGCGCTGGAGCGTAGCGACCGTGTCGAATGCCATAGTCAAGCTGGTCACGGCACCACGCATGTGTTCGTATGCATTGTGGCGGTCATGTCGGTTGGACCCGGTCAGCGATTGATCGAGTGGCCGCGATCGTTACGAACAGCAAGTTCCCCTCGCCCGCGACGGGCCCAGCTGTTCTCCGGTTTAGCGACATGTTTTCGTTCAGACGAGGAAGGTCATCGATGGCGCTGTGAGGATTACCGCGTCGCTTGCGCCTTCGGTTAGTGTTGAGCTTCGACGCCGGGACTTAAGACGGCCAGGCTGAGTGAGGTGTACCGAGAATATATCCAGCCGTTTCTGTTTGCATGTCTCCGGAGTGGCGAAGAACAGTAGATTGATTTCGGGATGTTGGTTCGACCCCTCAGATAGCCTGTTTCGCAGATGTCCTTAACCATGCGCTTTGCATAGCCTGCGCCGTTCCTGCCGATCACTGGTTTATGTCGTATCCGTTGACCCAGATTAAGAATCTGGAACTGAGTCCTTTGCCGGCCTGTTGCGAAACGTCTGTCTGGCGACGATAAATCCTCGAGAGTTTTTTTGGTGCAGTCTCCAAAGGCGAGCGACCTCGTGTTGGATGATGGCGCGATAGCGAGGGCGGCGGTTTCTAGGCGAGGCCCGGTATGTGATTTCAGGTTCGGGGTCAGCTATTATAAGCTACGACTTTAATTGAGTTGTCGTGTTTCTTTGGGGATGCGATTCATGGTCTTCATCGGAAGTTTTCGTCGCAATGGCAACGAGCCGCTCGATGTGATGTTTTCAATTGAAAACTTTTGATTTCCTCATCCGAGATCGCTTCTGATCGCATGGAAAGTTTTCAACTGAAAACATATCATGATGTTTCCGGTGTTCTTCGACATTGTGAATGAACAGGATGCCTCGGCTGCACGCCTGGCTTCATGACGAAGGCGGCTTTGTTTAGCGGCCGTCTCAGCATGCCGCGCCGCGCTATTGCGAGTCGCCCCCAAATGTTCAGGTCGCAAATTCGTTTGCCTGCGTTCAATTGATGCAACAGGTATCTCGCAAACGAGAAAGAGTCGAGGCGCAGCCGTGCCGGCGAAGGGTATTTGGTCGGGTACTCCACTGGCTTGGCAATTAGGAATGCTCATGGCGTCGATGCGGCACTATCGCTTGTCTCTCGAACAGCGCCACCTTGTTGGTGAAGCTCCGAGGCCCATGGAACGATGCTGTTAAGGTTGGGACGGAAAGTCTTATAGGTAGCATCGGAAAAGACATAACCGCGCAAGCCGTTCCGTGCATCATATGTCACTACTGTGATAGCGGTCGTCGATAATATCTGTAAAGCGAAGCCGATTCGCTATGGACAAAGAAGATCGGTGGTGCAGCATTCCTTATTCATACCGGCCGGAAGAACGGACAGGGCAGGACGTCGTCGAGTGCCTCAACATGAGTTTCCATGTCAACTCCTCTACAACGCCTGTTAAAATAATGGGTGGCCGGGACAGGTGAGCGAGTCGTTGCCGATACGTTCAACATCTCTGTGCGAGCCCTTCAAACCATGCTGCGCACGTGTTCAGCACCGTCGGGTTTTATTGCTCTTGCTCTGGTCCGATCGACAATCACATACCAACCGCCCGTCGTCATAAAGCGAGCATCTGGACATGATACAAATCCCTGGCGCGATGGATGGGAGAGGCGGCGGGAGCAGGGGAGAGAACACGTGTCGGGCGTTAACCTTTCATTAACGAAAAAAGGCTTGCAGAATCGGTGCGAGTCATCCACGCTTGACGCCAACATTCCATTTTTGGTTCGGAAACCGTCAGATGAACGAAAAACCCGCACACGTCACCTCGGGCGACACCGCGGAAAAGATCGCCGATTACACCGACAAGCTCTCCGCCGAGCTTCAGGTGATGCGTCATCGTATCTATCCGCCGGAAGCGCACAAGGCCTTTACGCGGACATTTTCGACGCTTGATCTGGTCAAGATGCTCGACGTTCCCGAAAGCACCTTGCGGTCGATGAGTATCGATGGCAAGGGGCCGCAGCCGCATCGCGCGGAAAACAATCGCAGGATCTATTCCGTCGAACAGCTGTCGGAGCTCAGGCAATATCTCGCCGAACACCGGCCTGACGATGCGTTGAAACTCTGGCCGCGCCGTCGCGAGGGCGAGAAGCTTCAGGTGATCGCCACGGCCAATTTCAAGGGCGGCAGTTCCAAGACCACGACATCCATCCATCTGGCGCATTATCTGGCGCTGCAGGGCTACCGCGTGCTTTGCATCGATCTCGACCCGCAGGCCTCGATGACCTCGATCTTCGGCCTGCAGCCGGAATTCGACGTGGCCGAGAACGAGACGGTTTATGCGGCCCTGCGTTATGACAATGAGCGCCGTGCGCTGGCCGATGTCATTCGCGAGACCTATTTCCCCGGCATCCATCTCGTACCCGGCAATCTGGAACTGATGGATTTCGAATTCGATACACCGGCCTATCTGGCACGGCGCGAGCGTGACGAACTCGGCCTGTTCTTCGAACGGCTGCGGCATGCCATTCACTCGGTCGAAGAGCATTATGATTTTGTCGTGCTCGATACGCCGCCGTCGCTGGGCTATGCCACGCTGGCCGCCCTTTATGCGGCGACGGGACTGGTCGTGACCGTGCATCCGGCGATGCTCGATGTCGCGTCCTGCAACCAGTTCCTGATCATGATCTCCGATCTCGCCGAGACGCTGGCCGAGTTCGGGGCGCATTTCGAGCATGACTTCGTCAAGTTCCTGCTGACCCGGGTCAATCCCAATGACGGGCCGCAGAAATATATGGCAAGCGTCATGCGCCGGCTGTTCGATGACGATGTGCTGGTCTACGAAGCGGTCGAATCCACCGCGATTGCCGGGGCAGGGGTGGCCAAGAAGACGCTTTACGAACTGGAAAGCGGCGAAGTCGGCCGCGAGACCCTGAAGCGCGCGCTGGAGAGCGCCGACAACGTCAATGGCGAGGTGCTTGCGCTTCTGTGGCAGGTCTGGGGCAGAGCATCATGAAAAAAAGCATTCTGAAAATGATGGCGGAAGCCAGTCCCGAAGATGCGGACAAGGATAGCAGCGAGCAGCAGGCATCGCCGCTTGCCCGCGGTCGGCGCGGTTCCCCGGTCATCAGCAATGTCGGCAAGGCGCTGAACAGCCTTTCGGAAAGCAGCATTACCGTGCTGGATCCGGAAAAGATCGATGCCTCGCCCTATAATGACCGGTTCGAAAGCGACAGCGCCGTTGCCGAGGAAATCGAAAGCCTCGCCGCCTCGATCAAGGCCGAGGGGCAGAAGATTCCGGTTCTGGTGCGCCCGCATCCGAAAGAACAGGGGCGTTATCAGCTGGCTTATGGCCATCGGCGCCTGGCGGCCGTCAGGCTGTTGGCGGCCGAAAGCGAAACGCCGGGTGAAATCCGTGTTCGCGCCTATATCCGTCCGCTTTCTGACAAGGAACTGCTGGTTGAACAGTCGTTGGAAAACGGCGTTCGTGAAAACCTCACTTGGATCGAGCAGGCGCTATGGGCGCAGCAATTGCGCGCCGCCGGCTTTTCCGGTGTTGCGATCGAGCCCGTGCTCGGCGTTTCCAAGACCCCGCTGTCGCTGATGCTGAAGGTCGCGCGCGCTCTGCCGACGGATATCGTGCGGGCGATTGGCCGGGCAAAGGGCGTGGGACGGCCGAAATGGATGTCGCTGGCCGATGCCTGCGCCGAAGACGGCGATGCGGCCATCAAGCGTGTGCGCGCCTTGATGGATAATCCGGCTTTCAAGTCTGCCGATTCCGCCCATCGCGTCGATCTGGCGCTAAAGGCCGCGCGTGGACCGTCTGCCAACAAGGACGAGGCCGAAACGCGCGATATTTCCGGCAATGGCCGTGTTCTCGGGCGGGTAATCCGCAGCCGCACCGGCACGACGATTTCCATTCCCGGCCGGGAAGCTGCATTCGCCGAATGGCTGGAGACGCGACTCGACGCACTGGCCGATGAGTTTTTTTCAACGTCTTCCGGCAAAAACAAGCGCAAGCAATAAGCGTGCTGCCGGTTGGTGATGTGTGTTGAAACAGGAGAGCAGAGGAGAGATCAGGTAAAAGAAAAGGCCCCCCGAGCGGTTCACACGGAGAGCCTCAAAGTCCTAAGCAACCTTTGAGTCGCATTTCTTCGAATCGCAGTCAAGTCCCTGCCGGCAGTTTTGTCGGTCGGATGGCCGGTTTCTTTTGCCTTTTTGAAAGGTGAAACCATGGAACATGCGACTGTAGCGACGCCCTTCGGGCGGCGGCCGATGTCCCTTGCCATGATGGCAAGCCAGAAGGCTGCAAGCGCCATGCCGGAAGGGGCATGTGTGCACAAATGGAAGACTTTTCATCTGATCCGCGAGGCGCGCGAACGCCTGGGCGCCACCGATCGCGGTCTGTCGGTGCTCAATGCGCTCTTGTCGTTTCATCCGGAAACGGAGCTTGCGGCCGATGGCCAGTTGATCGTCTGGCCCTCCAACACACAGCTTGCCGCTCGCGCAAACGGGATGTCGCCGGCAACGCTGAGGCGACACCTGGCGGTACTGGTCGATTGCGGCCTGGTCATCCGTCGCGACAGCCCGAACGGCAAACGCTTTGCCCGCAAGGGCAGGGGAGGGGACGTCGAGCAGGCCTATGGCTTCGATTTGTCGCCGATCGTCGCCAGGGCGGCCGAGTTCGAGGAACTGGCGGAAGAAGTTGCTGCGGAAAAGCGGGCCTACAGGCTTCAGCGCGAGCGGTTGACATTGTTAAGGCGCGATATCGTCAAGCTGATCGAGGCCGGGCTGAATGAGGGCGTTCCCGGTGACTGGAGCAGGATGTCAGAGATGTATGCTGCCATTGTCGGCCGGCTTCCGCGCTCGCCGTCGCTGTCCTTGCTGGATGATCTTTGCGATGCGCTCGAACTTTTGCTGAATGAAGTGCATGAAGCATTGGAAAATCAGCTGAATTCGGAAAATATGAACGCCAATGAGTCTCATTTTGAGCGTCACATACAGAATTCAAACCCACAATCTCAATTTGAATCTGAATATGGCGCTAGAAAAAATCAAGAAGATAGCGGCAATGCCGACGAAACCGACAACCTGCACAGCCTGCCGAAACGGGAATTGCCGCTGAACCTGGTTCTGGATGCCTGCGCAAACTGGCGGGACTTGGCGAAAGGCGGTGAAATCCGCCACTGGCGCGAATTCTTAGGCGTTTGCGAAACGGCACGGCCGATGCTGGGCGTCAGTCCAAGCGCCTGGCGGGAAGCCTGCGAGGTTATGGGCGACAAACACGCAGCCATCACGCTGGCGGCGATCTATCAACGCGCCGACCAGATCAACAATGCCGGCGGTTATCTGCGCAGCCTGACGGAACGGGCCCGCGATGACCGGTTCTCGGTCTGGCCGATGATCATGGCCTTGCTGCGCGCCCGACTTGATGCGGGCAGGGACCGGTCCCGGGAGACGACCGAAAACGGCCCCCAGGCGGAAGGACTGGAAGTTTCGGCGGCGCTCAAGGCCCGGATGAAAACCTGAGGCCATCTCGAACCGGTGAAGACGCGGCACTTGAGAAAACCGCGCTGACAGACTATATATGACTACAGTGGTTACAAACTGGGATGACGATGATGAAGGAAATTCAGCTCAGAGATGCCAAGGCGACCTTTTCGGCGGTTGTCGATCAGGCGGTTCACGGCAAACCTTCGGTGATTACCCGCCATGGGCGGAAGGAAGCTGTTATTCTGTCCTATGAGGAATATGAAAAACTCGCGCATGTGCCCAGTTTCGGCCAGCTTCTGGCTGCCTATCCGGGCGATGAGGACACGATTGCCGAGCGTAGCGACAAACCCGGCCGGGATGTCGCATTCTGATGTATCTTGTTGATACCAATGTGATTTCAGCACTTGCGCCATCAAAACGCGGGCGTGAGACAGCGCTGATCGACTGGCTCGACCGGGCAAGCGACGATCTTTTCCTGTCGGCTGTGACGGCGGCGGAGGTGCGCGCCGGAATTGCCAAGGCCGAACGGGAACAGGCCAAGACGAAGGCTGAACGTTTGCAGTCGTGGTGGCAGAGCATCGAATATCTCTATGGACAGAAGATTCTGCCCTTCGATCTTCGTTGCGCCCATGCAGCAGGCGAGATCCTCGATGCCGCCCGCGCTCATCAGCCGGGTTTTGCCGATATCGCCATCGCTGCGACGGCAAAGGCTCACGGGCTAACGATCCTGACCCGCAATCTCCGCCATTTCGCGCCGCTCGGCGTTCCGGTGCACGATCCGTTTCAGTCCTTGCCGGGCTGATATTTGCTTTTTAAAGGAAAAGCCGCTCTGACCCGACCGTACGAGCTTTTCTGTACGCGCCGCCAGATCGCATCTGTCCCGTTCATCCCCAATGCGACAGGGAAAGCCCGCTCAGGTTCTCGATGCGTGAACGCTCCGGCGCAAATCGCCGGGTAAGGGCGTGTCGTGTCTGATCGCTCAATACGGGAACAGGGCGACCGCGACCTTCGAGATAGGGCCGGATACGCGATCTCACGCCTGGCGGCACGGCCCGTTTCAGCAGTGATTGAAACGCCCCGGGCTGCTTCAGCCGCCGCGCCAGCCCGGGGCGGGCCGAGACCTGGGTCAGATCGGTCGTGGTATTGACCCGTTCGTTGCGAAACAGCGGCTGATGCTCAAGAGCCAGATGCCCGCAAAGCTGATGCCAGCACTGCTCCGGCGCATTCTGGAGATCGCGGTAGTCCAAAAACAGTATCTGGTTTTCTGGAAAGAATGCGAGATACCGCTCTATCTGTGCAGCGTAGAAACCGTGGGTCGCGTATCCATGCCCCCAGCTCCAGCCATCACGCAACCGCTCTTCTTCCGCTTCGAGGGCTTCCTCGAAGGTCGAGCAGGTCTCAAGGCTGTCGCGCATGTGATGCATGAATTGCGAGAAAGCCCGCTCGACAGGATCGCGCAGGAGGATGATGATGCGCGCATCGGGGCGAACGGCCGCGATACGAGCCGCCGCATTGCGGTCGATCAGATAGACCGGCGACACATCTCCCGTCAGCCGTCCTGCTGCCGTGTCAAAGAGGGCCGCATAGGACGGGCCATCGGTGATGATCTGATTGCAATAGGTAGGGTCATAGGGGCCCTTGTCCGGGATCGCCGATCTGCCGGCATAGGCGAAGAAACCGGGCTCTTTCACGGCCGGCAAAAAAACGTCAGGGTGGCCCGCAAGCCAGTGATAGATGGCCGTTGTGCCCGCCTTGGCGGCGCCGACGACAAAGAAATCCGGAGCGAATTGTGTGTGCGCGTGTGTCATGCCCAAAGTCTTGCGTATGGGCTTGGTTCTGTCACGTGCGCAAAGGTATAGGAGCGTGTCCGAATGGAGGGCAAATTCGCCTTTTGTCTATTGTCTTGACACGCACTTTCCGCAAAGGGAAGGGGAGCGGATGATGGCCGTTGCTCCGTCACAACGAAGGTGACGGCCCGCATACCGTTTGTGCCGAAACCCGTGCATCGCGAAAATATCGGTCCTTTGACTGGGCTCTGCGCCTTTCCTCTTGCTACGGCCTGGAAATCGGACTTTTGCGATCGCTCTGGACGCCGTTTGCTATCGTTTGCGTCTAAAGTCCGGCCGCTTTTGTCAAATTGACCCGGAACCGGTCGCGTCGTCTCTGATAGCGCCGGGTCATCTCCGCCGAGGCATGGCCGAGCTGTTTCTGCACATAGCGCTCGTCGACTTCCGCCGAAGTGGCGAGACCGGCGCGCAAGGAGTGGCCGGAAAACAGTCTGACGCGCTCGGCCTCGGGCAAATCGCCGCGAATGCCGGAGGCAAGCACGGCGCGCTTGACCAGACGGGCGACCTCCTGATCCTTCAGCCGTTCGGCGCCGACGGACTTGCCTTTACCGGTGACCCGGCGGAACAGGGGACCATGGGCGATCTTTGCGAATGTCCGCCAGGTTTCGACGGCCGCCACGGGGCAGGTGAGGTCGGATGAGCCGCGGCCGATTTCAACCTCTCGCCAGCCGGTCTTGCCGCGCAGCGTCACGATCATGCCCTTGTCGAAAATTTCAATCCAGCCGCGGCCGTCTTCCGTTTGGTCACGTCCGGCGTCGAGCGCGACGATTTCCGAACGCCTGAGACCGCCGGCAAAACCGATCAGCAACATGGCGCGGTCGCGCAGGCCCCTGAGCGTGCCGCGGTCCAGCGTTTCCAGCATGGCGATCAGCTCTTCCGGCAGAATTGCGTCCTTCTGGCGGGGCGGCGCGGCGTGGCTGTTGCGAATGCCGGCGAGAACCGTGGCGATGTGGCGGTCTCGGCGGTCGAGATGCAGCCCGCGCTGGGCAAAATTCCAGACAATCGCCGACAGCCGCCGCTCGATCGTGGCAACGGACGCGCCTTTGCCCTTTGGCGTCGCTGCGCCCGATGCAAGCGCGGTGATGTAGAGACCGACCGTCTGGGGATCCGGCGTAAGCGCGGAAAGTCCCTGACGCCGGCACCATCCGGCAAAGTGTTTCCAGTCCGACGCATAGGCGCGCCGTGTATTGGCGGACGAGGCGGCCTCGACGTAAGTGCGGGCGCGGTCGACAAGCGGCGCAAGGCTGGAGGCCGGGCCGGTCGACACCACGGAAAGCTCTGAATCATCCTGCCGCGGCGTGCCGTAAGACGGAGCGGAGGTCGGATCGACATCATTTTCGGGCATTTGCGGCCTCAAAACGCGGGTTTTCTTTATAAAGTACATTATGAATGATAATACAACATTATCATTCATTTTATCAAAAAGACAAGCTGTGCGGTTTATGTCGAAAATTCTAGATTAAACCGCGCATATGATGTAGCCTTGCCTGCATGGATTCGCGCGCTGAAACACATGGATCAACCTTGACGGAACCCGCCCGGTTGCCGGGCTGGGCTTTGCCGCAAGCACTTGAAACGACGGAGGCGGATTCTGCCTTTTCCGCAGGTATCGCCTTGAAAATGCTTGATGATCTTGTGCGGTCCGATCCCGTCTGGGCCGGCTGCTGGCGCGCCCGTCAGGCGCTGAAATGTGCGGCAACGGCGCTGCGGCTGATGGGGCGCAGGGAGGATGAACGAGGCCTGCGGGACGCCGTGCTGCTGCGCTCCGTTGACGATGATGCCGGGCCTGCCGGCCGCGTGTTCCTCGGCTATCGCAGAATGGTCATGCGTCGTCCCGCCCTGTCGGCGGACGCCATCGCTGCTCTCGCCGATCATTTCGGTCTGGCAGTTCCGGATGACCGGCTTGCCGCTATTGCCGGGCATGCGGATAGGGCGCTGCAGTCGGGAAGGCCCGCGCCGTTTGCCGCCGCAGCTTTGATCAGGGCTATCTGCCACGATGCCGGCGAAGACGAACCGCTGGCCTTTGCGCTGGCCGACATGCTGGTGGCGGCGATGCTGGGCTGGAGCCGGCCCGTGCCGCTGCTTCTGGCCGAGCGCTATGCCAGCGCGTTCCGGATTGGTGCGGGCAGGGGGCGTGTGGGCAGCGGCGATATCGGTTTTGACCGGGCTGTCTGCCTGGCGCTGGTGTCGGCGGCCGGACACGCCTTGTCTTCGGCGCGTGACATTTCCCGGCGGGCGGCAACGCTTCTGGCCGTGGCGCCGAAGATCAGGACAAAAGGTGCCGATGCCGTTTTCCACAAACTGCTGGAGGAAGACGCCGTGTCCGCCTCCGGTACGGATCTCTCGCGCTGGGCCTCGGCGCGCCTGTTCGAGCGGCTGGAAGGATTCGGCGCCGTGCGTGAACTCTCCGGGCGGTCTTCTTTCAGAATTTACGGGTTGTGACGATGACGGGTTCCGGTTCCAAGCGCGGCAAACGACAGCCGAAAAACGGCGCGGACGGCGAAGGCCTGTTCGAACGGGAACTGGCGGATATGCCGCCGGCGCTGCGCTGGCGCGAATGGATGCTGAGGGTCGAAGCGGTGATCTTCGCCTCGTCCGAGCCGGTGACGCGCGATGTTCTGGCGCGGGTCGTCGGCACGGACTGCAGCCTCGACCTGTTGATCGACGATCTGCGCGAGGAACTGCGTGACCGTCCTTATGAGCTGGTCGCGGTCGCCGGCGGCTGGCAGCACCGCACGCGCCCCCGGTTTTCCGAGGCCATTCGCGCATCGGTCGCGCCGACCCGCGCGCCCGCTGCAGCGCTTTCGGAATTCGAGTCCATGGTGCTGATGGCCATCGGCTATTTCCAGCCCGTCACCCGCAGCGCCCTGTCGGATATTTTCGGGCGCACGGTCAGCCGCGACACCATCGCGTCGCTGCGCAGCGCCGGCCTCATCGCCTCCGGCCCCCGCAGTCCGACCCCCGGCGCACCCTACACCTACGTCACGACGAAGCACTTCCTGTCCGCCTTCGGCATGGAAACGCTGCGCGAGCTGCCGGATATCGAGGCGCTGGAGGATGCGGGGTTGCTTAGCCGTCAGGCTTTGCAGGAGGAGGCGATGGCGGCCGTGGTGGAGGGTGAGGAGGAATAGGGCTGCCGCCGCAGGGCTCTGGCGACGCCTTTATCCTTCAGAGTAACTGTCATTTCGAACCCGCCTTCAGTTAAAGGCGGCCTGAAACTGGGTCGCCATCAGCGAAACATGGGTTTCGAGTGGCGGCCGGAGCTCGAATGCGCGCGCATTCCGGGAAAAGTCGAACAGACGCACCAGGCTCCATTCGTGGCGACGGGCGTCTGCAACCTCCAGCTCGTTTCTCGAGATATAGAAAGGCGTGCGCTCCCATCCATTCGTCGTTTTCACCTCGATCAGTCGTGGCAATCCATCGGGTGCGAAACTGGCGATATCATAGCCTGCGCCATCACCGTCCTCCTGGGACACCCAGCGGACCTTCGCGGCCAGATCCCTCCGCCCCGAGGCCGCAAGATGGGCGCGTTAGTGATGGAAAACGCGCTCTTCGCCAGCTTTGCCAAGCGAGCGGTTTCGCTCATCCCTTCCCGCCACGTCAAATCTGCGCGCGATCGCCTCGATTTGTGACAGTTCGGCCAGAGGCGGTGCATTCTTCATCGTCGGCGGTACGCCGGAAAACAGGGGCGAGGCTTCCGCGAAACCCGGATGCATTTTCGCCGCGCTTGCAGTCTCGAACGACGGGTTTCTGGCAAGCCATCGCGAAACGACCTCCGCCAGCGCCATCTGAAAATTGAAGCGGGGTTGGTAGCCGCCGATGTGAGGAAGCCCGAAGCCGATCAGGGCTGCCGAGATGTTGCAGTTCTTGAACTCGATCGAGCCTTTGGACCGGCCAAGGGACTGCTGCAGCATGTCGAAGTAGACGGCGACGATCGCGTCGTTTTCTGGATCGGACCAATGTTCAGCGTTCATGACGTCAGACTATGATGGCAAAATTTCTTTGTCACGGGAAACCCGTCAACCGAGCATCTGCAGTCCGTGCTTCTGTACCAGAGACAGGAGCTTGAGCGCCGGCCCGCTCGGCCGCTTGGCGCCGGTTTCCCATTTCTGCACCGTTGACGGGCTTGTGTTCAGGTAACGGGCAAAGACCGGCTGGCCGACATGGTTGTGTTCGCGCAGAGCCTTGATCGCGTCAGGCGTCAGTTCCTGCGGGACTACAAGGCAGTCTGATCACAGCGGCAATGGCGCTCTCTCCAGTTGTGTTTGCTCGCGCAATTTGGACTGAGGACGACAGGTCAGGAAATTATTCCGTGTAGCGCCACCCGGGTGTGAGCGTCCGGTGAGCCGATTTTGGTGAAGCACCTTTCTGTCGCAAGTTACGTCGCTGATGATTCATTTGTGGCGTAACAAGGTACGGATGGCCAAGGTTGAGATCCTGACGGGTGGCGAGCGACAACGGCGTGGACGATCTCCGAGACCTTCTCGCCGACATCCGCACATGGGAAGATGGCATTCGCCAGTTCCTACTTGATAGGCAGTGCGATCCCGACAGGATCGAGCGCATCATGGCCGTCGAACTGAAGCGCGGCCAATAGCTTCAACATATCGAAGCTGCAAAAATGCCTTCACCGGACGCTCACACCCGATTGGTCACTCTCATGGGCGGTACTGTCGACGGCAGATGCCACGGCGTCTATATTTCCTAGAAGTGTGTCGATCGTGTCCTTATTAAATTTATTGGCATTGTATTCTATTGTGACTTGCCAACTCTCGGCGTCGTAGTCCCAAAAGACCTTGAAATACGTCGATCGCGTAGTGTCCGGTCGTGGCAACGGCTTCCTTCTTATCGACGAGGGCAAGAACGGCAGACGCCGTACATGAATCTGCATGCGGCCGTAAGTGCCTCGTGGCGCCCCTGTCAGCTCCACCGCAGGATACGCGCCATAAAGTTCTAGCGAACGAAGCTCGTGCGCGATATGCCGAATGGTGTCGGAAAGTGATGTCGTGTGATCAAGGCTACAGGTGAGCCAGACCGGATTTGCAAAAAAACCAACAATCTGCATCATTTCCGCACGTAGGCGTCCATGGAATGCCGTTCCAAATGTCACTTGCGGGCTCAAAATCAGATGACGCATCGCGGTCAACGTCACGCCCATCGCAACAGCCGCTGTCGTTACACCAAGAGCTTGCGCGAGGTTTCTAATTTTGAGAGATCTTTCGGCTGCTAGTCTAATTTCGGCATAGCCGGCGGGCGCTGACGTGCCGTCTGGATGATCCTCAGACTGCAAATCAGATCGCAAACGCAAGGGTTGCCACCCCGCCAAGCGGCCCTGCCAGAACAAGTGGGCTGAAGACCTATCCCGCTCCATGTGGTCACGGAGCCATTCGGCCGCCTCGCCATAACCTACACGAGACCATTCGGTGGAATCCCCGCCAAGCAACGCTACGATCTGGTGCTCTAATATGTCGAACGATAATTCATCGATGATCAAATGATGGGCACACAGCATCAAGACGGCTCCGCCGGTAGCCGTCGTTAAGGCCAGGGCCCTCCAAGGTGGTTCGACCGTTGGATCAAACGCTGTAAGCCGGCATGCCGCCAGAAGGTCCCGCTCCCGCACGGTCCCACGGTCTACTCGATCTACAACGACACGCGGCTCAAAATCAGGAAGTACGCATTGAAGAAGTTCTCCTTGCTTTTCCTGAAAAACTGTCCTCAGGGCAGTGTGGCGATCGGCGAGGTGTTTAAACGCGGCAAGGATTTCCTCTTCCTTGACGGGATGCTCAAACACCCATGCGCGAGCCTCATTGTAATGCATGCAGTCCTGGGCCATATCTCTCAGATGCCACATGCGTTTTTGGCCACAAGAACTACGAAACACCGATTCCGCAGAGGGGACCAGCGGCAAACTACTTGGTGCACTACGCAGCAGGTGAAAGAGCGTGTTCGCGGTTGGGCGCCGCAGGAAAGCTTCCAGATCAAGTTCCACCTTGTGATATTTCTCCAGAAACATCTGAAGCTCCAGGAGCTGCAATGAATCTCCTCCAGCTGCAAAGAAGTCATCGTCTAGCCTTAGGCCGCTTGTGCCGATGATTGTTTCTAGAATACTCTGGACTTGAGAAATGCTCTCGATACCGGGAGCCGAGTTCACTATCGCGTCTGCCGGTTCGGACGCTAATTCGCTCTGCGAAAGCTGCCTGGTCAACGCTGCGCGGTCTATCTTTCCTGAATTGTTCGTTGGAAAGCTCGTGAGTCGCATGAGCCGCGATGGCATCATGTATCCGGGAAGTCGTCGCCGCAGTAGCGTGCTGAGTTGTTGGCCATCATGTATGCCCGCAATCGGGGTAGCAACCCACAAGCCGACCAACCGGTTGTGGCCTTGCGGAGCAGGAACCACCAAGGCGACCGCTCGCTCCACTCCGGGGCAGGCCAGCATAGCAGCTTCGATCTCATGGCATTCGACGCGGTGACCGCGAATCTTGACCTGCAGATCCATGCGGCCGAGAAACTCGTAGCGACCGTCGGACAGGCGTCTGACCTGATCGCCGCTGCGATAGAAACGTAGAAGGCCAGCTGCCTTGTCCGGTATCTCAACAAAACGATCTGCGGTCAGGTCAGGTCGCTTCCAGTATCCGCGGGCTACGCCGGGGCCAGCGATCCAAAGCTCACCGGGGCTGCCATCAGAAACCTCCCGACCAGAATTGTCTGTGACGCGGAAGTGAAATCCCGAAAAAGGTCTCCCGATCCAGGCTGTAGTTTCGTCCGCCTTCGAACCCGCGGCGAGCCTATCGCTGGCACACCAGACGGTGGTCTCGGTCGGTCCGTACAGGTTAAAAACAGGCATATCCCATCGAGACAGGCGATCCGCGAGATGTTGTCCGATCGCTTCCCCACCGACGCCGACAAGGCGGAGCGTTTGTAACCGTTTTCCACTTTTCTGAAGCAGCACATCCAATGATTGGATCGCGGATGGCGTTTGATTAAGAACTGTCACTCCTTGCTGCTCGATGAGCTCCGCCAACCGTCTCGGATTAGCCGAGATTGATTTCGGAACGAGAGCAACACAGCCTCCGTTCAGCAGCGCTGACCATATTTCCCAAACTGACAAATCAAAAGCAAAGGAATGACAGCAGCTCCAGCAATCTCTCTGTGATCCACCGAACTTGCTATGTGCGACTTCTACTAGAAAAAGAACGCTCGACGCATCGATCGCAACGCCCTTGGGTAAACCAGTGGAGCCTGAAGTGTAGATTACATAGGCGAGGGCCTCGAATTGAGACGTTACTGGCCACCTGGCCACCTGGTGTGAACGGCCGTCTACATAGGAATCGATTCGCGGTTCGCTTCGGTTCCGAAATAAGGCGCTGGTAGTATCGTCACATATGATCGCGTCCACTTTTGCGTCATCAAGAATGGCGGAAACTCGCAAATCCCCTTGGTCGGGGTCCAAGGGCAGAAATGCCGCTCCTGAACCCCAAACACCAAGCATCGCAACAAGGGCTCGGTGATCGCGCTTCGTACAAATCGCAATCAAGCGACCTGTCCCACCCAAGCTATCGTATAAGTGCAAGGCCAACGCCATCGCATCTGCGCGAAGATCTTTGTAGCAAACTTCCCGGCCGCCATCGCGAATGGCGGGGAAGTCCCAATACCGATCGACAATCTGGTCAAACTTGCGGACAAGTGGCGACATCAGTTCGCTGCCTCCAGGGAGATTTGTCACTCTGCTTCCCATGACCTTTTTCGCACTTCAGCAGGCGGCAGAATATTGAACCGACCAGCCAAACTCAATGCAACAATCCAGATGTGCTTCGAAAACCGCTCTTAGAGTTGGAGCTCGGTGGTCTGCCGCATGACGGCGTTGGCAATTTGATAGGAGTCGTGCTCCATCGTTTGAGCGCCCGTTAGATCGGAAGCTGAGATATCTCCGATGTCATCGATGATTCGGGCGGCCAAATCCTTAGCCCTGGCGCCGGCGGCGCCTTCACCGTTCGGTTCGAAGCCTTCTGCTGCCTCACGCCAAATCGGCGAACGGCTCAACCTTTTGCGGACCACGTACAGCGCTAAATCAAGCCAAGTCGGCTGACTGAAGGTCAGATTGAGAGAGATCGACGAACCGCTGGCCTTTGTCCCATGCCACCATCCCCGCGGCACATACAGGAAACTGCCTGGCTCCATGTGCACAGCTAAATAATCGGTGTCCTCGTTTGGTGGAGCAGCAGGAGGAGTGCCCGTCCAATATTCCCTTAGGTCTTCGGGAACATATGGATATTCGTCCAATTCATAGTGCTGAAGAGGGAAGGGCGCATTCTCGTTGGGTTTGAACCACCAGGTCTTCGATCCTTCCAACTGAAAGACGAAATTGGAGAACGCATCAAAATGCATGTCGAGACCGCTCGAGGAGGGCGACATATATGATACAGACTTCGTGAAGGTTCCCGTCGGCATTCCCATAGTCGTGCGAAACTCGTCGAGCATGTCGCGCAGTTGCGGAATATGCTGATCGAGGTGATCAAATTCGAGAGTGCATCCTTCCTTATATAGCTCAACCGCGCGCTGACCTGGAACAAGCATTCGATTTGCCAGTCCTTCCTTGAGGTCCACAATCGCGGATCCGAAGGCCGTGACAAGACTTCCATAGTGCTTGGTAAGCTCTTCAGGGCTCTTCAGCAAGTCAATCAGATCAGTAAATGGCCACACTCGGCCCCGGTTGTGAACGAAGAAGGGCTTTTTTTCCCAGTATTCATCGCGAAACGTCGTCAGGGAATACGGCTTCATGATTTCATCAATATACGAGCTTTTCATTGCTGTCATTCAACCTTTGCTTGACTTCATTCTGGCGAATGCGGCCTAGTGCCTGTTAAAAAGTGTCTTCAGGAGTTTCATTTCTCCCTCATGCTTACCACCTTCTCTAGGGAAAGCTTGTCGCCTGATCGGTTACCCAGCGATGGCTCCGAAAATCGGTGAGATTCCAGGAGCTGTTGCCGCTTCGCCCCATGCTATGGCATTTCGCAGAAACAACGTTGAATTCCATCATTGGCGTCTTCGACCATGGAGCCCCGACGTCCGGCAGCTCGGTGCGGACCGCTTGGACTTTGAGCTTCATAAAAGTGTTACGCGTTATTCATATGGTCGGGAGGTTGACACACCAATTCCGTCTTGTCAACTCCAGGGTGATAAATACATATACACTCGTATAACGTGTAAAAGTGATGGGGATGACATGCTTTGGGATGGTAGCAAGCATTTCCAAAAAATTCGCTAGGACTCGCTTCTCGCTATGTCCGGAAGGGCAAATCATTCGATCGTAACACCTCTAGCGAAAAGGCCATTTGATCATCGGAGCCAGGACCAATTTATGAGGATGCCACTGTTCAATCCGCCGACTACCGGTACATGGTTTAAGGACAAAGAGCATTGGTCTAGGCCAATTTCGGGTTCATTCGGTAGCATTTATACTCGCGCTCTTACCGATGGCCTTAAGGTATCGGCCGCCGAGTATGGCGAGATTGAGATATGGGACTTTGCGGTTGTTGCGAACGTGCCATACGGGTCTCCTAGCTGGTTAGGGGTCGCGGCTGATAGAACTGACGATATCGATGCTCAACTCCAGGAGGGTAACCCGAGAGTGGCGGCGGCCATTGCAAGAAGCGAATCCATTTGGGAAGAGCGGCCTTGGCGCACCGAACTTCAACATTGGGATACGCACTGGAAACCGGCATTGGCGGACGGTAACCGCGCGCTCCAAGCTGTCGATCCGGCAAGCCTGGATGATGAGATGCTAGCTGCCCATCTGGAATTGGCGGCGAGGCATCTCTATAGGGCGATGTATTGCCATCACGCCCTAAACAATAGCTGTCATGTGCCTGTCGGTGACTTCCTGTCGCGTGGTTCGCGACTGGTTGACGGCACGCCATTGCAACTCATCAATTTGCTTAAGGGAACAGCGACCGTTTCGGCAGGGGCAAGGCGGGAGTTGGCGCTAGTCGGTAATGCCATCGCCCAAAACGCCACTGCAACCGCCATACTGGAGGGAGGCGAAAACGGTGCCCGGACACTAGAGATCCTGCAAAATCTTGACGCCGAGCTTTCTGACGCGGTGGCTCAATATGTCGATGCGATTGGTTGGCGCCCTCTTTCGGGCTACGATGTTACCGATCCAACAGCCAATGAAGTTCCTGAAGTGATTCTGAGTTCAATCCAGAATATGCTACAATCCACATATCTGGAAGAAACCACGCCTGCGGTTAAAGACGAATTGCGGAAACTACGGCAGACGGTCTCCCCGAAAGCCAGATCCGAATTTGACGCTCTTCTTAGTGAAGCCCATTTGGTCTATCGCCTTCGGGATGAGCGAACCTTCTATGGCGATGGCTGGGCGACCGGCCTGCTACGTCGGGCATTACGAGCGGCAGGCCGTCGGCTTGCCGATCGTGGACAGCTCTCTAACCCAGAACATATATTCGATCTCACTGTCGAGGAGGTCGCGACCTTAACGGTCTATCGCGCGGGTCCAACACGACATGACGTTACTGCGCGAGCCAACAACCGCCAGAGAATTACTGTGGACGAGGCCCCGGATCGTCTAGGGCCTGAGATGACTTTCCCGATCCTAGACTGGTTACCTGCCTCAGCACAACGGCTACATGACGCGATTCAAGAGACCAATCTCCATATGTTCGCGGCCAAGGCGGATACTGCTGATAACGCCCACAGAATCCAAGGGCTGGCGGCCAGCCCAGGTGACTACGTTGGAACTGCTCGCATTGTGTCCGCTCCAGAAGACCTCAAAAGGGTGCTTCCGGGTGATGTGATCGTAGCTCCCACAACATCGCCGGCATATAATATCGTTTTGCCGATCATTGGTGCTATTGTAACCGATCGAGGCGGGTTGCTCAGCCACGCGGCGATTGTCTCTAGGGAGCAACACATTCCCGCCGTGGTCAGCACAGGCGAGGCGACGCGGCGGCTGAAGGATGGAGCGCTTGTCCGAGTGAACGGCCATGAAGGTTGGGTGGAAGAGGTACTGGTAACTCTCAATTTGGCGTAGGTTGAGGACATGCAAATTAATATAGTCGATCTTAGCGCTGCACATGATGCACACCACGGCGGCAAGGCCAGCAGGCTATCGAAGGCGTTGCAATTGGGACTGCCTGTCCCGGCAGGCATGGTCATCACATTAAAAGCTATCGAAACGCTGACGGTTGATGAGCTCTCTCGTTTCTGCGACTGGGGTGAATTGCTCCGAACGTTAGGGGGGTGCGTTGTCGCCCGATCTTCTGCTAGCGCAGAGGACTCAGAGGATGCTTCCTTTGCCGGTCAATTCCTCACCGTTGTCAATATTCAAAGTGTCGACCAACTGCTACAGGCCATCATCGATGTGTTCCAGTCTCAGGATTCTGCCGGGGTAAAGGGTTATATGGCGCACCGTTCGATGTGCGATCGTGTGGCCATGTCCATTCTGATCCAACGAATGGTGGATCCGCGCTCTGCAGGAGTACTTTTTTCGCGCCATCCGGTCACGGGCGAGGACTGCTTCTATATCGAATCTGCCTGGGGTTTGGGTGAAAGCGTCGTTGGTGGCTTGGTGACACCTGACGCTTTCCGGATGAATAGGGAGCTTGTGCTGCTGGAGCGGACCCTGGGAGATAAGCAGATCGCTATCCGTGCATCCGCGGAGGGTGGAGTTGTCGAGGAGCATCTGGATTTGTGTCTTCGCCACAAATCCTCTTTAACCGCTGAGGAGTTAATTAACTTGGGGGAACTTGCGCTGCAGTGCCTTTCTGGGTTCGGCAGGCATGGATTCGACATGGAATGGGCGATCGACGAAAATGGACTCTGGTTGCTGCAAATTCGACCCCTCACTGCCTGAGATTTGGCTTGTGCTTGAATTGAAAGAGCTGAGCAACACCGGAATACCACTGGTCGCAAAAGTCAGAGTTTCGCGACTGACTTTTGCGACACGCCCTGGGTGAATGCGTCCTTGAAAGGATGAGGGGATCGGTTACACTACTTAATAGGCCCAGTCGGCCCGAAGCTGCGATTTTGGCCAACTCGAAGAACGTTGTGGGAACATGACTTGCGGGATTGACCTGAGAAACGCCTATTCGTGACATTGCGCTCCATTTTGAGGAGCGTGGTGATGAGTACGAGTATTTCGAGTTCGGATTTTGTCGGCCTATGGAGCTTGAGCTTCGCTGACATTGATTTCATCAATTCCAAACCGGCGGCAACAAGGCTCGGTTCGGCGGCGCAGTTGAAGTTTTTCAGCGCACGCGGCTTTTTCGCCGATGACACCGCCGCAATTCCACATGATGCAGCCGACTATCTGGCCGAACAGCTCGGCGTCCATGCTGATGAACTGTCGGGATATGATTTCAACGGGCGAACGGCCCGGCGGAATTGCGCCGAGATTTTGCAGTATCTCGGATTTCGCCGGATGAAGCGGGCGGACCGGGAGGTCTTGTCTCTCTATATTATGGACGAACTCTGCCCAGCGGGCCAATCTGCCAGCGCCATGCTTGAGGCGGTGTTCCTGTGGTGCCGGGATCGCAACATCTATGGCCCTTCGGCCAAGGAGCTTGAACGGCTGGTCCGCTCGCAACGCCAGCAATATCTGGACGGTTGGCTCCATGAGGTGAGCGCCGCGCTACCGGACGAGACCATCGTATTGATGGAAGGTTCCCTCGCCGACGCAGACGCACCAACTGGCTTCAATGCGATGAAAGCCGATGCGGGCCGGGCAACGCTGGACAACATTCTGGAAGTGACCGAGCGGCTGGCATTCATCCGGAGACTGAACCTTCCCCGGAAAATGCTTTCGAAGGTCAATCCGGCATGGATCGATCAGGTCGTTCGCCGCGTTTCCGGTGAAAAGGCATCGCCTTAGCGATCGTCACCCGCATGGGCGAAGACGGCCAAAGGCTGGCTGCGTGCCGAAGGCATAGAGCGCGGCCGCCAGATAGGGCGGAAGGTTAAACCGCAAGCCGTTTCACCCCTCTGAGATCAGCTCAAAAGGCAAATTTTTGGCGAACTCTCCCAAACCATCGAGCATGTCGCCAACACGAATTGGCATGTCTTCGATGGTCTCATTCGTCAGGTAATAGATCCACGGCTCGCCACCGGACGTCGAACAAGTGAAAAATTGCTGCCATCCGTTTTTGTCGATTAAGTTCGCGAATTTCTCCCGGCTGCGAACAGACCACTCGAAGCCCCCATGGAACATGTAATTCCGATAATTGAACATGGCATCAAGCCAGGTCATGAAATCGGACGGCAGATATGGTAATAGACCGCAGGCATCGGCGAGTTGATGAACGCCTCGCGAAATGTTGTTTTTGGCCTCGTTTTTATCGTTTAAATGGAACTGCCCGTTCCAGCGAACATCCCATGAGCACCCGCTTTTATCCGCCCGCGTCCAACGCTTGTGCGCCGGGGCGCCATGTTTTTCTTCTGATACATATAACCGAGCGCTGCCATGGCTTGGCAGAGGATACTTTCCACCATTGGTGCAATCATCCCGATTGCAGCCATGCTTTCAGCCGCGTCTTCATAGATGCTATCATGGATCAGGTCGACGTGTTGATCGACGTAATGATCATGGTGCGACCCCTTGTAGGATTTCAGCTCCTCCCCATCACGTTTGATGAACTCGGAGGCCTCTTCCCGTGACTTGCGATTGCGGCCTAGAAGCAGGCGGATTGCTCGAAGCTGGGCATCCCATTCGACATGGTCGATTAGCGTGTGGATGTAATCGCGCTTGTCGAGAAGACTATCCCAATCTGGTTGTTCAAAGCCTTCGAAGTCGCTTTCGCTGAGTTGGCCCATTGTCCGCTCCGTGTTCACCCGCATCAATGCCGTTTTATCTCGTTCCAGGCGGCCGAACCGCCACGATACCGAAGTGCAAGCCCTTGCTGACAAGGATTTTCCCGGCGTCTCGCCCATCGACCTCGACATGGATCAGATTCCGACCGTACTTGTCAGTGGTCCCGCTGTCGATGATCTCGACCGTTCCGGCCTGACCGATTAGATCCCGCAGCCGGTCCCGCGCCTGATACCCCACCTTTTCCTCGTAGCTACACCGCGGCTTGAAAATCTCGGGCGTGTCGATGTCGAGCAATCGCATCCGCTGACTACCAATTTTGATGGTGTCCCCGTCGTAGACGCTGATTTCGCCGGCGCTGGTCACGATCGTTGTTTGCCGGCCGTATTTTTCAGCCTGCCGGCCGATCTCCCGAAGGAACGATTTCGGGACACCGATGGATTGGACCTGTCGCGTATTTGTGCCGCTCGGATTGCTCACTTAAGCTACCTTTCCCTCGAAAGCCAAGGGGCTTTTCCAGCCCAGGGCTGAGTGGCGACGGCGCGGATTGTAGAAGCCGTTGATGTATTCGAAGATGGCGACTTCGGTATCACGACGCGTTCGCCAGGACTGCTGCCACAATAGCTCGGCCTTGATCGTCTTGAAGAATGTCTCGACCGCCGCGTTATCGTAACAGTTTCCAGTACCGCTCATCGACACCTCGAAGCCATGTTGGCGCAGGATTTTTTTGATAGTCGTGAGAACAATATTGGCTGCCACGGTCGGTGTGATGCATGCAGCCTTTCGGCGGTCTTCGCAGGGCGATGGCCATGTTCAAGGCTTTGATCGCAAAGTCACGTTTCATGCGGTTTGAGACGGCCCAACCGATCACGCGCCTTGAATGCAGATCAAGGATGACAGCCAGGTAGAGCCACCCCTCTCTTTCCGCAGCTCGGCGACCTCGCGCTCGAGATCGGACTGGGTCGTTGGCTTCTCAGGATTGCGCCGATCTTGCTGGATCCAACGGCTCAGCGTCGAGAAGCCGACGCCAAAATCTGCCGCCACCTGCCTACGCGGCAAACCGCTGGTCAATGCGACCCGCACTGCCTCAGCGCGGAATTCCGGGGTCGGTGTTTGTGCGATGATGTTTCTCCTTTGTGGCAAAATACCAAGTCAAAGGAGCGGAACAATTCCGTGACAGGTCCAGTCGAGCATCATCGCAGAAAGGTCCGCTTCTTCTCGACCATCGAACTGGTCAATGCACTTGAGCAGGAAAAGGCCAAAGGCAAGGCAGGCCAAATTGCCGAAGCCCTGGTCCGTCTCGACCTGTTGATCCTTGATGAGCTCGGATACCTTCCGTTCAGCGCCTCGGGCGGCGCATTGCTCTTCCACCTTCTGAGCAAGCTTTACGAGCGCACCAGCGTCATCATCACCACCAATCTCAGCTTCAGCGAATGGGCCACAGTCTTCGGCGACGCCAAGATGACCACCGCTCTGCTCGATCGGCTGACACACCGTTGCCACATCCTGGAAACAGGAAATGACAGCTTCCGCTTCAAGGCCAGCTCGGCCGCAGCGGCACACAAGAGAGGAGAAAAGGCCACACCATTGACCAAAGCCTGATCAGAAAACCATACTCAGAGGTGGCTCACTTCTCGGTGGAAAAACCGGCTCAGTTCCGCGTGAAAACCAACAGCGGGCGAATGCCACGAAACGTCCGTCACAAAACTGTATTCCACCTCTTATAGGTTGCGGTGACACATCCAAGACAAAGTGGTTATATGCCTCCGATCCTATCCGCCAAACATGTGGTCAAACGCTATCGCCAAAGGAAGCAGGCTTCCGGGCTTTTTGGTGCGTTGAAGTCGTTTGTGTCCTCGGGCACGGATGAGATCGCGGCTGTTGACGACATCTCGTTCGATCTCGAGGCGGGCGAGGCCGTGGGCTATCTCGGTCCCAATGGAGCGGGTAAGTCCACAATGATCAAGATGATGACTGGGATTCTCGTTCCAACTCATGGTCACTTAAGCGTACTCGGACGTGTCCCACACGTGGACCGGATGAAGAATACCCGTGAGATTGGTACTGTTTTCGGCCAAAGAAGCCAGCTTTGGTGGGATCTGCCGGTTTCCGAGTCCTTTGACCTGTCACGCCATATCTATGGAATGCCGGAAGGGCACTTCCGCAAAAACCTTGACTATTTTGTGACTCTCTTGGACCTTAACGACCTACTATTGCGCCCGGTGCGCAACCTCAGTCTGGGTCAACGAATGCGTTGCGAGATTGTCCTCGCACTCCTACATGACCCCAAGATTGTTTTTCTCGACGAACCGACAATTGGTCTTGACGTGGTCGCCAAAGACATTGTCCGCAAATTCCTTCGGCGGATCAATCTTGAGCGTGGCGTGACGCTGGTGGTCACATCTCACGACATGCAAGATATTGAGGCGATATGCCCGCGGCTCCTAATGGTCGACAACGGCAAGCTGCTGTTTGATGGCGACCTGTCGCAGTTGCGTAATCATTTGGGAACTCATCGCCGTGTGAAATTACAGTTTTCCCATTCGGTGCCCGCCTTTTCTGTAGTGGATCTCCAATTGATCGAGGCAAAAGAATCAACGGTTTACTTCGAAATATTACGGGAAAATTTGTCGCTTCTGCAGATTCTGGAAAGATTGCCGAAGGACCTTCCCCTTGAGGACGTGCGGCTTGAGGAGCCCGATACCGACGAAGTGATCAGGGCATTCTACGGCATGAGCCGTCCGGAACCGCTTCGCGTTGTGGGAGCGTGAGCCATGTACTTGGCAATTTTCCGAAATTCCCTTCATGTCGCGCTGACTTACCGCGGGCGCTTTTTTCTGCAAGTGCTGGAATCCTATATCGCGTCGGTCGCACTCGCTTCGATTTGGCAGGCGGTGTATGGCAACTCTTCATCGGTCGACGGCATCTCGCTTCAGGAAGCGATCACTTATTCAACTCTCGGATTCACGGTTTTGACGGCTTGGCGATGGCGGCGGACGCTCCGAGAACTCGGTCGCCAGATTAAGTCTGGCGACATTGCCGTCCATCTCCTTAAACCCGTTAATTTTCCGATGAAGCTCTTTGCCGAATCCTGCGGCCAGAAACTGTTCGAAGTCATTGTCGTAGGTTGTCCAGCTTTGGCCTTAATAGCCTTGACATATGGATTGGAACCGCCCGTTGATCTGTCTCACTGCGCGTTGTTCTTGCTGTTTTTTCTGCTGTCCTTTTTCTTGATGTTTCTGGTCGTCCTAATCGGCGGCTTGGGGACTCTATATCTCTATAAAGAGGAACCGGTGGAGTGGACGATCAGTGCGTGCGTCGTCTTGCTGTCCGGCCAGGCCATTCCCCTCAGGTTTTATCCAGAGACAGTGCAAGTGCTGATCACACACCTGCCCTTTTCTTGGATCAGCTTCTACCCCGCGGCCGTTTATCTCGGAAAGGTAGAGGCTCCTGACGCATTTGGCCTCCTCAGTATCGGAATTGTATGGAGCGCTACACTTGCCCTGGTCGCTCACGCGTTGTGGGGGCGACTTGTCAATCACCTGACAGTGCAAGGCGGCTGACTATGAAGCGCGAATTCATGGTCTGGCTTCACCTTGTCCGCTTATCTCTCAAGTCTGGGCTCCAATATCGCGGTGCATTCATTCTGCATATGGCGGGCATGATCGCAAACTATATAGCCATCTTTGCTGGAATATGGGTCGTTCTCCGCAAATTCAACGAGTTAGGTGGATGGACATGGCCCCAGATGGGAGTATTGTTAGCCTTTCAGCTCTTCACCTACGCGCTTGGCGCGGCTTTCAGCCAAGCGCAGTTTCGCGGCCTCGGCGATTTGATCAGGTCCGGCAATTTCGATGTCACTCTTACACGTCCCATACGATCGTGGGCCTATGTGATCTTTTCGAACGTCAACACGGGCTACGCGGGCCATTTCATTCTAGCTTTGACGCTGATGTTTTGGGCCCTGTCTCAGCCCGGAATCCCTGTAAGGGTCTTACCTTTGATCTATCTGTTTCTGGCTTCACTAAGCGGGGCCATGGTCGTGGCGTCCATTTTTATGACGCTCGGTGCATTTTCGATGATTGCCGTCGAAGCAGAATTCCTAACGGATCTTTTCTTCGGCTTTTGGGAGCTGACGCGTTATCCGCTGACTATCTTTCCTGTGTTCTTGCAATGGTTGCTCGTGACTGTCTTACCGCTCGGTTTCTTCAGCTTTGTTCCTGTGTCTGTTTTCTTGAACAAGGGCGGATTCGTGCTCGGAGACGCCGCTCTCCCGTTGTCTCTTTTTGCTGGCCCGGTCATGGCTGCTGTTGCAGGCAGCACATGGATAGCGTGCCTGAGAAAATATCAAAGTGCGGGTGGTTAGGTATGAATTAGATTAAATTTATATTTACATCACTATTTTACAGTTTTACATCTAAGTATTTCTATGAAGTATACTTGGCAGAATTACATATTACTTATTTTATAAATGCCTATTGACATAAAGAGTGAATTATTTTGTATATTTTCCTCTCTTTTGAGTAGGTTATAGTTGACTCGAAGAAGTTGTTGATGAACACTGGTGGTTGCTGGGTGGCATCCCGCTACTCCAGATAAGCAAGAGGTAACTAGTCATGAAAAAGAAGTACAGCTCCGCCCGCGTCGTTCGCCTGCGTCGTGCGGTTATCGCTAGCGGTCACTAATTAGACCGTCGCACTTGCGGCCGACTATGGCCGCAAGTGTCGCTGTGAATTCACCAGCTCTCCGAGGTCCGAAGTTTGCTTAGCTCCGAAAGATGTTTGGACTACGTGCGTTTCGTCGATAAGTATCAGCCATTCTTGTATCCCCTGATAGCTCGAACGATATTCCGCGAAGTGTCTAAGAGGATAGAAACGGTACTCGATGTTGGATCGGGTCCAGGCTATCTGTCAGTCGAAATGGCGGCGCGACCGCCCATTAAGGTCCAAGCCATTGACATCAACCCGACCATGCTTGCGCTTGCCGCGAAACGCGCCGACCAACGGGGCTTTCGCTCCCAGATTGTTTTTGACACGGCGGATGTCCACCAACTTCCCTACAAGTCGAATACGTTCGATCTGGTCGTTTCCTATTCATGCCTGCACCACTGGCATGACATACCTACGGCGCTAAGCGAATGTGTCCGCGTCCTTCGTCCTGGCGGGACCCTGTATATTATCGACAGCTACCCTGATCCCCAGGCCGTTTCGTTTTTCAAGAGGATGATCCCAGAGCCAGAATTGGCCCGCTTTGCTGTCCAAGCCTTGGAGGAGAGCCTTGAACCGGAAACCATCCGCGCCTTTGTCAAGAACCTGGAAACACAGAATTTTGAAGTGGCCGACTTCGTGTTCGATGAGGAAGACATGCTCGAAATCATCGAACACATCCAAGACTCTCCCTTCGAGGAGGCCCCACCGAACACAATCTCTTGGAAGCTTGTCGCAACCAAGTAGCCCCACCGTATGTTCGTGGGGCCCATCTAAAACACGATAAGGGATACAAACCATGGGACAGGAAATCGCGTCCAGTCAAAGTGAACCGTCAGAAATAGATGTAACCGCGATACCAGTATTGAACGACAATGTTGAATGGCGCAGCTATCTCAAAGGGGTAGTGATTAATCCAGATTTTGCCCTGAATGAAGCCGCAGCTTCGATGTTCAAGCTGATTGACGGAAAGCGTTCAATCGAAATGATAGGAGAGGAAATCACCAAAGAATACGAGGTTGATCTCGATGTCGCACTGCAAGATTGCTGGGAGCTGGTGCAAGATTTGCGAAATAATGGCATCCTGAAACTTCGCTCGGTAGCAACACATGATTGATCTGCTCGCTCTGGAACGAGCAGTTGCAGGCCCTATGAGAGTCGCTGTGGTCGCAAGTGAGCGCAGGGCTGCATTGTTCAACCATATCGCAAGCTTCATCAGTCTCGGCGAGCACGCTGGATTGTCGCCTGAAGGCGTCGCGGCGTGGTTAGTGGAAACCTACCAAGACCATGGCTACTACGAGGAATGGTCGCGAGACAGCACGCAGTCGCGTCAGGAACGTTTTCTTGAGGATTTCGTTCGCGGGCGCCGCTTGCTCTACGACGACCTCCAGGTCGAACTGAACGAAGCGTCTGCGATCGTAAGAGCAAAACAATGGTATGTCGACGAGCCACCGGACGCGCTGTTTTATTTCGATCTCAATGTTGGCACTTTCGAGCGCTTCGCCGTGACACTTGCGACGCTTACGTCATCCGCCGCTGGGGTCTCACTTCAGATCTCCCATGATTCGGGATGGGAAGTTACTCACATCGCCATGAGATAGGCGCACCACGTGTTGAGCGCCATGGTAAAGTTGAACCGAGATTGGAACGATCATCATGTGTGGAATTGTAGGAATAGCCAATCTCGATAAACGGCCTCTCTCCGCGAGGCAGATTTCGGACCTCAAAAAGGCGACGCGACTCTTGGCGCATAGAGGGCCGGACGCAGAGCGGATCATACTTGATGACAACGTCGGCTTGGGTTTCCGACGTTTGTCCATCGTAGATACGTCTGACCAAGGCATGCAGCCGTTTCTGAATGAGGACGATACCATTTTATGCGCGGTCAACGGCGAAATCTACAATTCGGATGCCTTGCGCCGCCGACTTCAAGGTCGGCACAAGCTTCGCTCGCGGTCGGATTGCGAAGTGGTCGTGCACTTGTACGAGGAGATGGGGCCTGCGTATGCAAATCCCTTGGATGGAATGTTTGCCGCAGCGATTGTCGACTTTCGTCACGGAAAATTACTGCTCACGCGGGACCGCTTTGGCATCAAGCCGTTATTTTACAGCATGCAGCGCCATACGTTGGTATTTGCCTCCGAAATCAAGGCGCTGTTTATGTTTCACAACATTGAACGGCAGCTAAACTGGAGCGAGTGTCTCGAAGACCGATGGCTATCGGGCGGTTTTACTTTCGCGGCCCAACCTGCGCCAAGTTACTTTGAACGGATCGAACCTGTTGAACCTGGGACGACCGTTGCTTTCGACTTTTCAACCGGACAGATGGAAGTGCGTAGGTATTGGCAACTTCCGTGCCCGGAGGAGCCCATCGAGGAATTCTCATGCCAGAATAAAGAAGAGGTGGTCACACTCTATGGGAATCGCCTGCAAACATCGGTCACCGGATGCCTTATGAGTGATGTCGAGATCGGCATCGCTTTGAGCGGCGGTATTGACTCCATGGCGGTGGCCGCCTTGGCAGGAATGGGCGATCTGCATTCGTTCACGATCCTGAATCAAAGTACATTGGCCAACCATGACGCCGAGTGGGCGGCCAGGGCTGCAGCAAGCCTCCGGTTGAAAAATCATCAGGTGCTACTTTCCGATCTTGAACAGGTGCGGCCACAGGATTGGCTCCGCCTTCTGTGGATTGCCGAGTCGCCCTATTGCGGAGCCGAGCACTTATTCAAGTTCCACCTCTACCGTTGCGCGCGCATGCTACGTCCGAATTTAAAGGTAGTCCTTACTGGGCAAGGAAGTGATGAGTTCAATGGAGGCTATTCTAGCCTTTGGCCCGTGGAACGACCGGAATGGCAATGCTTTATCGATACCATTTCGGCCTTTGCCGACATTGACTCGGAGCTCGCCCCTTATGTGCGGTGGAATACGATTCTAGGCCGACCAGTTGTCAAGCCGATGGACGTTAACAAGACAGGCGGCTTCGAAAGAGGCTCGTTTCACAACTACATGCGATCGAAGATGCGGGATCTTCAGGTCTATAATCTTTGGCTGGAGGATCGGCTCTCGGCATCGCAGGGCATGGAAGTCCGTTTGCCCTTCCTCAATCACAATCTTGTAGAACTCATGGCGACATTGCCGCCAGAACTGCACGACCCGCTTCTTTGGAACAAGTATATATTGAGAAGCGCTGTTTCCTGCGCGCTTTCGGAGGACTTTTGCCATCGGCCAAAGGGTGCCCTTTTCTACGGGCCTGAAACGAAAGCGACAACAAATCTAGTTCTATTTCTAATTTACCGCCTTGTGGAAAACGGCGACCTCGACGCCGCCTTTGCGCGCGGGACCGAGGCAGCTGAAAGGCTGGATTATCTCCAGCTTCGGGCCTGCATTGAGGATTGCCGGAGGAGCCAGGATGACACGACCGCCCAGCTCCTTTTGAGACTGGTCAACATGGCTCTCTTGGATTTAATCGCCAAGTCCCCGGAATTGTGCGCCGACGCGTATTCAGCGCCGTATCCCGACGTGCACAGCCTAACGGTTTCCAGTTGGGAAGACAGCTACACTGACATCGAAAAGCATGTTCTCCGGAACCACCGGTCGATTTCGAATATGGAGTCGGGGAGTCGGCATGATTAAGCAAAGCACATTCTTTTGCGGTTTGCCGGGCGGCTCGTTTTCGAATTACATGTCTTTTGGTCTCGTGGATACGAAGCTTGCGCCTTCTTTTCGGCGAATACAGGGGTGCTGGAGCTTGCAACTTGGGCACGTCAGAATACGGACCGAACGATGATGAAACATGGCAATTCGGGCGCATTGGAAGCCTCGATAACTCAGTATTTCCAGCTTAGGGAATCGCGAATTCGGGCAAGCTCCCCGGTCGAGTACTGCCTGAGATACAACGCTGGGAGCGGGAAGACCCTTCAATATTGGCAGAAGTTTTTTGGGCTCAACGGTTTCTTTTCCATCGGCGACAGGACCTTCCGAACATACAAGACCGTCTCTCATTTTGAGATTTGGACAGGCTGTAGCTTTAGCCTAGCTGATAACGGCTCTCTCGAGGAGTTTGAGTTTATCTTCGATGGAACCCAAGCACGGTTGATGAAAATTGAAGAACACGACGGTATCAAATCGAAGACGATTTTGAATTTAATCGAATCTGATCAAAAGTATCTGTTTGACAGGATCATTCTGCATGATCACGAGGGGCGCTCCTCGCATGGCAAGTTCGACTACCTTAAGCTGCAGGTGACTGATACAGTCGGCAATCGAGATAATGGAAGTCTATTATTAAGCAACATTGCCTTTTACATACCAAAGCTTGGTGATCGCTCCGCTGAGGGGCCAGTTCCGCGGTGGGGAATCGATCTGCAAGCTGCGAACACTTCTAGTCTGGCGCATGTGCGCGACTGCATCCTCCGCGACTCGACATGGACTGACCTCTTTGAAATCGACCACAAATAGACAGGATTTGGAAGATGATTGAGGCTCAACGCATTCTGGAATTGGAAGCCAAGTATGTTCTGCCGTCGCCGGGAGTTAACGACGATATTATCGAAACAACTATTGAACAGCTTGTTTCGAAGGGGATGACCGTCATTGATGGCACGATGACCGAGCAGATCAACGTATACTATGACTTCGATCGATACGAATTGCTTGGCTCCGGGATTTCATTCTTGATCAATGTGAATGAAAGGGAAGTTCTGGGACGAATCAAGTATCGGCTCGATGAGCAACCCGCGCTATCCAAGTATCGCGAAATCGAACTCCGGGCAGACAACATCAATGAAATCAGCTCACCTGCACTTTGGCTCTCTCCCGACCTATTTTCTGCACGGAAGCGCATTCAGGAGAACTGGGGCACAACGACCGACCCTTTTTCACTGCAACTGAAGGGAGACCTCCGCGAAAAGGTCTTCACTCGCGCTGAGCGCAAGTACTGCTTTCTTCTACCGGACAACTCGATCGCCACCGCTGATGAAAACCGGATCTCTATCGTATTCGATCACGTGGAATTTGAACATCTTGCTACTGGTCAAAAAGGTATCTTTTTCGAAATCGAAGTCGAAGTCCATGCGATGTCTACCGATTATGATCTTGCGCTGCAAATCACCGATCAGACACTACGGGACTGCGGCTTTATTGGATCTCCAAAGTCAAAGTATCATCGATCGTGCGAAATGCTAGGCATAGAAGCGCTACCGGAAGCGTCGTCTTAACCGGATGGTGGGGAACGGGCAATAGTCTATCGCAATGACTGAAGATGCTTCTGCCCAATATAAACGCCTATCAATAACCGGACCATTTTCTTCGACTAACTCGGACATTCTGCCTATAGGTGTAAAATGTTGGATCATTTTATCGAGAAATATCGCGCAAACAGTGACCTTCTGAAGTTCAGACGCCGCGATGAAGTACTAACCAACATTATAGAGAGTTTCGGACTTGAAGTCCTAAAGGCATTTGAAAATGTTCAACTTCTCATTCTCAAGCCGGACGCGGTTTGCTCCGGCAAAGCACTGGGCATCACAGAGTTCCTTGTGGAGCATGGCGTCGAGGTTTTAGGGGCCTGGCCGCTGTTCTCACTGTCCGAGCACCACTATGAAGAACTCTATCGCTACAATATAGATTTAGACCACAAGAAGCCGATGGTGGGTGCCGTATGGCATCTACGCAACCAGTTTGTCGATCATCCCAGTATCGCTTGCCTCATCACCACCACGCCGGGTATTGCCGAACGGCAAGTTTACGAAGTCACACGTAGCCTGAAAGGGGATTCGACTCCGCTGATGTCACAATCAGGCCAGATTAGATTCGACTTCAATGGTGCCTCGAAGGCGATGAACCTTGTTCACATGTCTGACGATCCAATTTCGACGCTAAGGGAGTTGAGAGTCTTCTTTAAAGAGGATTTCATCCGGGGGCCGTTACACACACTTTGCGACAGGAGGCGGACAGACGACACCTCCCGCTCAACTATGTTTCAGGCTGCGCGCTGCGTGCCAACGCAAACCACGGATGCGGATTTCCCGGCGGCTACCTTGCGCGTCCTACTAATGATCACGAGCCAATTGGCAACTGAGGCACCGCCCTTTTCCAAACACATTGAGTCATTCGATCTACCAGCGGCTCACAACGGCCCCAGAGAAAGACTTTTGGCGCTTGACGGTTTCTTCCAAACGCTTGTAAAAAAAGATTTTTCAACCTTTTGTCCGGCAACGTCACTCAGTTTTCGCGCAAATGCGCTGCTTCAAGTCAGCAAAGTTCTTCTAGAGATGCGCTCTTGGGATACCCAGCGTATTCGCTATTGCCGAGGCGTATTGAAGAGCTTCGACATGACCATCAACGAATGGGATTTCCAGATGCTATTTTCCAACGCCGTCTTCAATGATGCGCTAAAAGCGGCTCTGCAACCAATCACCAAATCTTCAACTCCGCTTGAAGGTGCGATTTGAACAGCCTGAAAACACCTCATTCAATCCAAAGTAGAAAATAATTTCCTATGACCCAGATTGTTCTCCAGAATGCCGGGCTTGATGATGTAGAGCCCACCGCTGGCTTTGATGTGCGAAGGTGGGATTTTCTCGATCCTACAGGAGAGCATGAGGGATTGTGTGGCAATCCCGCGGCCAGCCGCTTGTTTGTACCCAAGCGCGGCTCTGTCCCAGACCATAGCCGCTGAATGTTGGCGCGATGGCGCGCTATCACATAAATTGCTCCGGCGAGTACCAACAAACGATAGGGCAGCGGGTGCGGGAGAACGAAGATAAGGGCGATCGCGGCCAGGGCCGCGAGCATTGAGCTGAGTGAGACAATTCTAAATGTCAATCGGCTTCGTAACGGGGGTCTGACTCATTCTCGATGATGTTGGACTTGCCCGGAAAAAGTGGAGAGCGAACGGGGTCTTACGCGGCCAGTTGGAGAGCGATGCTCTCGAACTGGATTGGGCTCATATAGCCTAAGGCGGAGTGCCGTCGGCGTGTGTTGTAGAAGCCGTCGACATATTGGGATATCTCGGCTTCAGCCTGTTGGCGGGATCTGTAGGCTGTCCGCCATATCAGCTCGGATTTGATGGTCTTAAACACCGTTGATAGGCCTCGGAACAATATTGACTTCCGCGGTCGGAGTGGTGAATGACGCCACGTGGCGGTCTGCGGATGGCGATGGCGCGTTGCAGGGCATTGAGGGCAAGATCCTTCTTCAACCGGTCGCTGACCGACCAGCCGATAATCCGGCGGGAATAAAGATCGAGCACGATCGCCAGGTAAAGCCAGCCTTCGGCGGTCCATATATAGCTGATATCGACACCCCATTTCTGGTCAGGCGCTGACGCTTCAAAGTCCTGATCCAGAATATTGGGTGCCACCGGTCCGCCATGATGGCTGTCAGTCGTCTTTTTGTAACGCCTTTTCTGCAGTGCTTTGAGGCCGTTGTCGCGCATCAGGCGGGCAACGCGATGGCGCCCGACCTCGATGCCGTCTTCCTGCAATTCGACCGTCATACGCGGGCTGCCATAGGTTTCATGCGACGTGGCGAACTGCGAACGGATATGCGCCAGCAGCACCATGTCATCCTGCTGACGTTGGCTGGGCGCACGCCCTTTCCAGGCATAAAAGCCGCTCACGCTGACGCCGAACAGCGTGCAACTGCGGCGGACAGAAACCTTAGCCTTCTCCGCATCGACGACCCGAAACATCATTTCGTGGTCTCCCGTGCGAAGAAGGCGGCAGCTTTTTTAAAAGATCGCGCTCCTGGCGCAAAATCTCGTTCTCTTTGCGAAGACGCGCCAGTTCCTTGCTGACGTCCGAATGCGGCCCCGACAAAAGATCGGCCTCCCGATGCTGTGTCAGCCAGCGTGTCAGCGTCGACTTGCCAATACCCAAATCTTCGGCAATCGCCGCGATAGAACGGCCGCTCGTTTCAACAAGGCGAACCGCCTCGGCCCGGAACTCCGGCGTAACACCAGCATGGCGGCCGCGGCCGCCTAATGTCTTCTTCTCGTCTTTCATGCATCAAACTCCTAGCAAATTTTAGAAGTTCGCTCTCCACTTTTTCCGGGCAAGTCCACATCGTCTCTGACACACGGGACATCCGATTTTGAATCAAAGCCGCCCCGCCTTGTAGTCGGCGGCCAAGTTCCTACAGGCCCGGACGGTCAGTGCCATGATGGTCAGTGTCGTGCCAGACGTGCCGCTGCTGGGGAAGGCGCTGGCGTCGGTGACGGCGAGGTTGGGGATGTCGAAGCTCCGGTTGAAGGGGTCGAGGACGGCCTCTTCGGGGGATGCGCCCATGCGCGCGCCGCCGCTTTCGTGGATGGCGGCGCCCATGCACATGGTCTTGCGGAACCACCGGCGGAACATGAAACGGCTGAAAGCGTCGGCCTCGGGAAAGGCGCCGCGGCCCATTTCCTTCAGCCCGTGCGGGGAGCCGTAGAATTCCAGTTCGCCGCCGGCGTTTCCCACCAGTTCCGCCATTGTTTCGATCTGGCGCGACAGCAGGTCGTGGTCTTCTGCCTGCGGCACGCAGCGGATATGCGGCACGGGCTGTCCCCAGGCATCCTTGCGCTGCGGGTCCAGCGTGATGCGGTTGTCGGCATGGGCGGCCATGCGGCCGAAGCCGAAGAAGGAAAGCCGCGCCGGGGCGTTTTCGTCCGCGACCATCCGGCCGATACTGCCCTGGTAACTGAAATCGCCGTTAGGATCGCCGACGCCGTCCTGCCCGAAACGCGGAATGAAGATGCCGCCCGAGGGATTGTAGAACGGGTCGGTGGGCGCGGCGTCATCGACCATCCAACCCTTGGCAGCGGGAAACGATCCAGCGGCAAGGCAGGGAAGCTGGTCCATGAAATAGCGCCCGAGCAGGCCGGAGGAATTGGCAAGCCCCTGCGGATGCTCGGAGGATGCGGAGTTCAAAAGCAGCCGCACGCTTTCCACCGGTGAAGCGCAGACGACGACGAGACCGGCGCGGACCGTTTCGCGCTTGCCGGTGGTGCGGTCGATGACTTCCGCCCCCGTCGCCTTGCGTCCGCCGGTCTCCGTCAGGATGCGGCTTGCGGACGTGTTGTAGCGCACCGTCAGATTGCCGGTCGCCAGCGCATCGCGCAGGGGCTTCGGCGTGCGCTCGGGATCGGGCGCGATATAGCGCCAGGAAACGACGCGCCGTTCCGGCCAGCGCTTTTCCGTGATCTCGCGAAACTGTTCCTCGGCCGGTGTCAGTTTGGCCGGCGCGGCATAGACACCGTCAGGCAGGCTTTCGACATTGTCGGTATTGCCGTAAAGGCCCAGAAGGGTTTCGACCTCGTCATAATAGGGGGCGAGATCGGCATAGGTGAACGGCCAGTCAGCGCCCTTGCCGGTGCGCGAGCGGATATTGAAATCGTCATCGTTCCAACGCAGCAGCACACGGCCGAAACTGTGCAGCCGTCCGCCGCCCTGCTGGCCGCGAATCCACAAAAACGGCGCATCCTTCGGCGTCGTATAGGGGTTCTGGCGGTCATTGACGAAAAAATGGCCGAACTGTTCGCTGAAAAAGGCGGCGCGGGCCTGAACCGGCTGCCCCTTCAGCGTCGCGCGGGCGCGCTCCCAGATGTTGATGTCCCGATGGCCCTTGCGCTTGCGGGACGGGTCGAAGTCCTCGGGCTTCGTTTCCCGGCCCGCCTCCAGGAGCAGTACGGAAAGCCCCTGTTCGGTCAGTTCCTTGGCGGCGAACGAGCCGGACGCGCCCGAGCCGATGACCAGCGCATCATAATGTTCTTCTGTCATGTGTCTGTCCTGAATGATATCGGCGCCTCAAAGCCGCGCGCCGTCGGCATCGAAAAGCGATGCCTTTGAAAGGTCCGTATAAAGGGAAAGCGCGGTTCCGGGCGAAAGGTCGGTCTCGCCCATGATGCGCATGGAAAGGCCCGGCTCCCCGCCTTCGAACCAGACCACCGTATCGGCGCCCATCGGTTCGACCACGGAGACGGTCGCGGCAATCGACTGCCCGCCGGATGTTGCGTCGGGCGTGGCGGTGAGATGTTCGGGCCGCAGGCCGAGCGTGACATAGCCGCTTTTCGGCGGCTGAAGAAACGGGTAGGCGGAAAGGTCGAGACGGTGGCCGTCACCCTTGAAAACCGGTGCGCCTTCATGCACTTCCAGCCGACCTTCGAGAAAGTTCATGGCCGGCGCGCCGATGAAGCCGGCGACAAACAGGTTGACGGGGTGATGGTAGATCTCCGTCGGCGTCGCCATCTGCTGGATGACGCCGTCCTTCATGATCGCGATCCGGTCGGCCAGCGTCAGCGCTTCCACCTGATCATGCGTCACATAGATCATCGTGTTGCCGAGCTGCTGGTGCAGCTTCTTGATTTCCACGCGCAATTCGTTGCGCAGCTTGGCGTCGAGATTGGACAGCGGCTCGTCGAAGAGAAAGACGTCGACATCGCGCACCAGCGCCCGGCCAATGGCAACCCGCTGGCGCTGGCCGCCGGAAAGGGCGGCGGGGCGGCGGTCAAGCAGCGGTTCCAGATGCAGAAGGGCCGCCGCCTTTTCAACGCGCGCCTCGACCTCCGCCTTCGGCAGACCGGCCACGCGCAGGCTGAAGGAGAGATTGCGCCTGACAGACATGCGCGGATAAAGCGCGTAGGACTGGAACACCATGCCGATGCCCCGGTCCTTCGGCTCGCTCCAGGTGACATTGCGCCCGGAAATGGAAATCTCGCCGTCGGCGATGTCATTGAGCCCGGCAATCGCGTTCAAAAGCGTGGACTTGCCGCAGCCCGAGGGGCCGAGGAGAACCAGAAACTCGCCCGGCGCGACATCGAGGTCGAGCTTGTCCATGACGGTGTGGTCGCCATAGGTGACCTTGAGGTCGGAAACGGAAACAGCGCTTTGCATGATGGATTATCCTTTCACCGCGCCGTCGGCGATGCCGCGCACGAACCACCGCCCGGAGAGGAAATAGATGGCCAGCGGCACCAGTGCCGTCAGAATGGTGGCGGCCATGTTCACATTGTAGAAGCGCTGTCCGGTGGTGGTGTTGACGATATTGTTGAGCTGGATGGTCATCGGCAGGTTGTCGCGCCCGGCAAAGACGAGGCCGAGCAGGAAGTCGTTCCAGATGCCGGTGAACTGGAAGATCGAGGCGACGACCAGCATGGGCACGGCCATGGGCAGCATGATCTCGCCGAAAATGCGCCAGAAACCGGCGCCGTCGACGCGGGCGGCGCGGAACAGTTCGGAAGGCACCGAGGCGAAATAGTTGCGGAACAGCAGCGTGACCAGCGGCAGGCCGAAGAGAACGTGGACGGCGATGATGCCGGGCAGCGTGTTATAGAGGCTCAATTCCGCCATGGCGCGCACCAGCGGATAGAGAAAGACCTGATACGGCACGAAAGCGCCCAGCATCAAAAGCGCGAACATGAGCTTCGAAAAACGCATGTTCCAGAAGGAAAGCGCATAGCCGTTGACCGCACCGAACAGGACGGAAATGACAACGCTGGGCACGGTGATCTTGACCGAGTTCCAGAAGCCGAACCGCACGCCGGTGCATTCCGACCCCATGCAGGCGCTCGACCATGCGGTTTTCCAGGCGCTGAAATCGAGATGCGTGGGTAGCGCGAAAATGCCGCCGCTGCGGATTTCGTCCATCGTCTTCAGCGACGTCGTCAGCATGATCCACAGCGGCAGGGTGAAAAACACCACGGCACTGACGAGGAAGATATAAAGGCCGATGCGACCCGGCGTCAGCGACCGGGGATTGGGGCCTCTGGGAACGGGTTTCATAGCATTCCTGCCATTTTCTTTGCCTGCATATGGCGCGCATAGGACAGCGGGACGGCGACCAGAACGACGGTGATCAGCAGAACCGTGGAGCCCGCGGCGGCAAGGCCGAGATTGTGGCGCTGGAACAGGTTGTCCATGATGAATTTCGCCGGAACTTCCGATGCGCCGCCGGGGCCGCCGTTGGTCAGGGCGACCACGAGGTCATAGGTCTTGACCACGCCCATCGAAAGCAGCGTTGCGGCACTGGCCACCGAGGGGCCGAGCTGCGGCAGAACGATCGAGACATAGGTGCGCCAGACCGGGATGCCGTCGACGCGGGCGGCCCGCCACTGCCCGTCGTCGATGGTGCGCATGCCTGCCAGCATCAGCACCATGACGAGGCCGGAAGCCTGCCAGATGCCAGCGACGACGACGGCATAGATCGCCATGTCCCGGTCGACGATCCAGTCGAAGCGGAAGCTCTCCCAGCCCATGGCGCGCACGGTTTTCTGAACGCCCAGCGTCGGGTTCATCAGCCATTGCCAGATCAGGCCGGTGACGATGAAGGACATGGCATAGGGATAAAGAAAGATTGTGCGGAAGACGCTTTCATAGCGCACCTTGCGGTCGAGCGCTGCGGCAAGAACGAAGCCGATGGCGAGGCAGCCGCCGACAAAGAGCACGCCGAAGATCACCAGATTCTGCAGTGACACAATCCAGCGCGCGGTCGAAAACAGTGTCTCATACTGTTTCCAGCCGACCATTTGCGTGGAAGGGAAGAGCGTGGAATTGGTAAACGACAAATAGACCGTCCACGCCATGGTGCCGCAGTAAAGCACCAGTACTGCCGCCCAGGTGGGAAACAGCGCGACAGCGGCCGCGAAGGGACGTTTCTTCTTGTTGCGCATAGAATGCCTCGAAACAGCCGAACGGGCCGCAGACCATGCCGCGACCCGCCTCGGGGAACTCAGTCGGCCGCAATGACGTCGATGAAGGCCGAAGCGCCGTCTTCCGGCGTGGCGGAAGGATTGCTCCAGTACTGATCGACCATATCCGTCAGCGCGCCGACCTTCTGCGGCGTGATGAGAATGCCGTGTTCGGGCACGATCTTGTTTTCTGCAAGCAGCGACATGCCGGTCTGCGCGCAGACATCGAAATCGCTCATATCCACATCCGAGCGGACGGGGATCGAGCCCTTGGCGAGCGAGAATTTCTGCTGGACTTCGGGCATCATCACGACCTTGGCCATCAGCTTCTGCGCCTTGTCCTGTTCTTCGTCGCCGGTCTTGGGGAAGGCGAAGGCGTCGGAGATATAGACGAGGCCGTCGGAAGCGGGCGCGAGCGCGCAGCCGAAATCGGTCCCGGCGTTCTGCCCGGCAAGCGCGAACTCGCCCTTGGCCCAGTCGCCCATGAACTGGAGACCGGCATCACCATTGATGACCATGGCTGTGGCGTCGTTCCAGTTGCGGCCCGGCGCACCCGCATCGACATAGTCGCGCATGCGGCCGAAAATTTCGAAGGTTTTCAAAACACCGTCGGAATTGAGAATGGCTTCGTCCTCATCCGCATAGATCTTGCTGAAACCCTCAATGCCGACCTCTGAGGCGAGGATCGCGTTGAACACCTTGACCTCCTGCCAGGCCTGACCGCCCCAGGCGATCGGCGTGACGCCGGCGGCCTTGAGCGCGTCCATGTCGGCAAAGAAGGCGTCCCAGTCTTTCGGCGGTTCGGTGATGCCTGCCTTTTCGAACGCCGGCATGGAATAGAACATCCAGTTTTCGCCGTGGATACCGGTCGGCACCAGATAGATGTCGCCGTCATAGGTGGCGTAGTCTAGGAGCGCTTTCGGCATCACGGCTGCCCAGTCACCGGCGGTCGCGACATCGGTGATCGGGTTAAGCAAACCCTGTTCGGCATAATCGGCGGTATCGGCGCCGACGACGCGCTGAACGACTGTCGGCGGATCACCGGCGATCATCCGGTTCTGCAGCGCCGCATTGGCGTTTTCAAAACCGGCGATGGAGAAATTCTCCCACTCGCCGCCTTCGCTCTCGAATTCCTCGCGGATGGCCGAAACGGCCTTTTCCTCGCCGCCGGATGTCCAGGAGGTGAAGACTTCCGCCTTCAGTCCGGCATCCTGGGCAACGGCCGATGACGCCATCAAAAGCGTCGAACACATGAGCAGTCTGATCTGGTTTTTCATGTTCCACCTCAGTTTTTAGCGGGCTCTCTCGAGGAGCTTTGTCCGCGGGGTTTTGCCGAAACCTGTTCAGCGAAAGATCGGAAGAAGCGCCTGCCGCGCCAGTTTCAGTCCGTTGGCGATATCGGTAACCGGATCGGCCGCGGCATCGAGTTCCAGAATGGCCCAGCCTTCATAATTGCGGTTGCGCAGAAGCCGCATGAAAGCGGGCCAGTCGACCCGGCCGGAGCCGAAGCCGCAGAAATAGGGGCGGTGGCGCTGGTGAATATCTGCGCCGATCGGCGTGTCGGCGGGCATTGCGCCGAGCGCGTCCTTCCAGTGCGCGATGATCATGCGTTCGTGGTGACGGTCGATGACCTGCAGCGGATCGGCCCCGGCGAGGATAAGATGCGCGGTATCCGGGCACATATGAACATAGGCCGGATCGGTCATAAGCATCAGAAGATCGACATCCCGTCCGTTGGCGAAAAGCGAATGCGCCTCCGTGTGCAGCGCCAGCCGGACGCCCTTTTCAGCGGTTATCGCGCCGAGCCGGTTGAGAAGATCGGCGAGTTTTTCCGCCGCCGCCCTGTCGAAGAACCGGGCCGGGAAGATATCCGGCGAATGCCTGAGCGGCGTGCCGACCACCATGATATCACCGCCGCAGGCCGCAATGAAATCGGCATAGGCGGAGACCTTCTCGATGATCGCCGGCTGAACCGCCGGATCGTTCGGATCGCCGTCTGCTTCCAGCCCGGCGAAGAAGCCGCTGGCAAGCTGAAGACCGCGCGCGGAAAGCTCGCCGGCAAAGGCGTCGACGGAGCCGAAGGTCGCACAGGCATGTTCCCAGCCGAAGGGCGAGAAGGTGAGTTCCACGCCGGTCACACCGGCCTGCTGCACGCTGTCGAGAAGCTTGCGCCAGAACGGCTCCGGTTCGGCCTGAGCATAGGCAATGACGTCATCTTCGCTTCCAACGCCCCAGAAGCCGGGATGGAAGAAAGTCACGAGATCGACCCCGAAGCGAAGCCTGTCCTGCGATGCCATCGATCATCCTTTCGCCAAAGCGCGCACCATCGCGGAAAGGCTAAAAGCCTTTCCGAAAACGCGAATAAATCCATAATGTTACAAATGGCAATCGTTTGCCATTGACTAGATAATAATCAAGTTCATTTTCGAGGCAACCGGTTTTTGGCAAACGATTGCTAAATTTCGGAGGGTCTTATAGTTTGACCGTTCAAAAGACGCTGTCTCAGGGAGGGATATGTGAAGAAAAACAAAGCAATATCCGGTGAGGAGGGCAATGGCCCGCTGATGGCCGATGTCGCCAGACTGGCGGGCGTGGCGATTTCCACCGTCAGCCGGGCGCTGGCCACTCCCGACCGCGTCAACGCCAAGACCCGTGAGAAGATCATGCGCTCGGCGCGCCAACTCGGCTATACGCCCAATGCCATTGCCAGTTCCTTGAGGGCCGGCAAGTCCAACCTGATCATGATCATCCTGCCGGGCTCGCTGTTTTACGGCATGTCGCAGGTCATTCCGCAGATCCTGCACAGCATCAACACCACGCTGGCGCGCAACGGCTATCACCTGATGATCGCCAACCTCGACCGTGACGAGACCTCGGAGCGGCATATTCTCAACCTCGCTTTCGGCAGCGCCGTGCGCGGCGCGCTGATCTTTTCCTCCGACCTGCCGGACGATGGCAGCCGCTCCTTCGCCGACACCGCCCTGCCGGTCGTCTCGATCCTGCGGGATCTGAGCGGGCTTTCCTTTCCGAGCGTCGTCACAAACGACCGCGCCGCCATGCGTGAAGCGACGGAAAAGCTGATCGGGTTGGGCCACCAGCGCTTTCTGTACATCACCGCTGAACAGGGAAATTATCACGACCGGGAGCGTTATGGCGGGGTTGTCGATGCCATGGAAACAGCGAGCCTGCCGAAGGAAAACATTGTCCTTTCCGGCGGTGCGCTCAGCTATCAGGAAGGCTTCCGGATCGGAACGGAAGCGGCAGACCATTTCGCTACTCTTGCGGAAAAGCCGACCGCCGTTCTGGCCACCAGCGACGACATGGCTGTTTCTTTCATGAGTGCCGTCCGGCAGCAGGGCTGGCGCATTCCCGAGGATATCTCGATCATCTCCTTCGACGGTTCGCCGGCTTGCGCCTTCTGTTTCCCGCCGCTTTCGGCCATCGAACAGCCCGTCGAGGCGATGGGCCGGGCGGCGGCTGAACTGCTTGTGGACCTGATCGAACGGAACGAGCGCGCCAGCGGCCAGCGGGTCGTCATTCCAAGTCGCCTGATCTGTCGCGAAAGCATCGCCGCGCCGTCATGACTTAGCCTTCCGGATAATGTTTCAGAAATTCGACGAGGACTGCGAGCGCCGTGGCGATGTCGTCTCTTCCCACGAATTCCGCGGGACTGTGGCGGATACCTTGGCGGCAGCGGACGAAAAGCTCTGCGTAATCGCAAAGCGCATACATATGACGCGCCGTCACGCCCTGTTTTTTCGCTTACCCGTCAATCGCATTGACCGCCCGCAGTGCAATGTCGAGAGCGTCGGTTGTCGAATGACCTCACCGCGAAGGCTGCTCCTAAAGGTTCAGTTCCACAGCCGTGTTGTCGGCCACGGAGCGGTAGGCCGCCGATATGATGTCGATTACCTTCAGGGCGACGACGGGTTCGCGGTGCTCCTTCCCGGCGTAGACTACGGGGCCGCCGAGGTGGCGCTCGAGGAGATCGACAAGGTCCTCAGGATCAACAACCAGTTCTATGCGGATGCGTCGATCAGCATTTCAGCAGGCATCGCGATCTGCGATAAAGGCGAGCCGATCCAATCCGCCGTGCGCCGCGCCGATGCTGAAATGTATCGTCAGAAGCGCGAGTTCTACACGCTGCAGAAGAAGACCAGCTCTGACGGCTGACAGCCCCCCGTAAGCGAGAGCTGTATCCTGGTGTCCCTACGATGATACAGCCGATTGTGAAGTCAGGCTTGTCAACCAACTGCGCCAGGCGGTTCCGCCTGACTGCGACGGGTTTCAAAAGCGCCAGCCGACACGCCCGGTGACCGTCTGCGCGACGGTATCCCGATTGCTCTCAAGCTCATACTGGAGGCGCATCTCAAAGCCGCCATCGGCAACATATTCGAAGCCGAGCGCGCCCTGGCCGACCCAGTCCTGGCCATCATAGATTGTGTTGAAGCTCGATCCACGGTTGGAAGCCCCCCTGAACCGCGTATCCTGAGCGATGTCGCGGTCGTGCCACCAGCTCACACTGGCCTTGGCGAAGGGCCGCAGCGTGCCGCCGTCAAGATCGACGCGCGCACCCCACTCAAGCCCCGGACGGATGCCGATCGCCACATCGTCAACACTTCCCAGATCTGCAGCATAGGCGCTGCCGCCCCTTTCCGAATAGCCAGGTACATGGGTGTAGATCGTATCGAAGTCGAGATGCGGTTTCAGATAGGAGCTGCCGAGATCGGCATAGTAGGCCGCCCTCAGACGGCCGACGAAGACATGAGCCTCGGGTTGCGAGGGAATGATATCTCCATTGCCTCCAACGATTGACGGGCTGAGATAGCGCGTCTGGTCGATATCGCTGAAGATATAGCTGCCCGATGCGGCAAGTTCGTACGCACCGTCAATGCGCTTCTTCACGACGAGGCCAAGGCCGTAGTCGTCCGTGCTGGAGGAAAAGCTGCCATTCGAAGCATGTGTGCTACTTTGCCCGAACACCGCCGACCCGCCGACGAACCAGTCGTTCTCGAGCGCCTTTTGGCCGCCGAAACGCAAGGCGGTGGTATCGGTCTCATAGGCCGGCGCACCATTTGACGAAAACGTTCTGATGCTTCCGCCCGTCACCTTGCCCCAGACACAGCTCTCCTCCGTGAGGAAGGCTGTCTCGCCGGTAAAGACCGGGCAGGAATGAAGGGAATCGGCAAGCCTGACGACCTTGCCGGATTGCTCGGCTGCGACCCGGACCGCGCCCTGCGGCGAAAGCGAGGTCAGCATTTGCGCATAGCCTTCAGTATCGCCTGCCGCGACATTGGCGAGCGCCACCATGGAAGAGCCGAGATTGCCGATATCGCCACTCTGCCATTCCTGCTGGTAGTAGGTCGCAAGCGACTGCGCCGTGCCCGAAAGGCCAACCCCGGCGGGATCGAAATCGAGGCTTTCGGCAGCAAGCAGCGCGCTCGGCAGCCCCTGATAGGAGCCCGACGACAGCGCATAGTCGACGACGAAGCTGTCCGTGACGGAAAGTGCGGCAACAGACGGCGCATCCGGCGTGCCGCTGACGCTGAAGATCGCAGCGCCGGGAAGCGGCTGAGACGGATCGCGGGTTTGCGGCAGGGCAACGACAGAAGGCGCGACCGTGCCGGCAAGAGAGACCGCAGCCCCTTCCGTCTGCATCCGGATCCAGTCCATCTGCCCATCGGCAAGGTCCACATCGACCGAAAGCGTGCCGGACGTCTGCTGGGTGAAGTTCGAGACATAGAAATTCGAGAACCCGACCGTTCCAGGACCCGCAACATTGATCGTTCCGCTATTTACGAACGTATCGGCAGTGCTGTTCACACCGGTTCCCGTCGGCACGGGATTGGCGATATCGCCTTCGGTCTGGTTCGCCGCAAAGATGGTCTTCCAGAACTGGGTACGGCCGTTGACCGGCGGTCCACTCACCGGATAGACGCTGTTGGCGTAGTCTGTGTCGTTGTCGATGACGATCCACTCGCCGGCATTCAGCGTTCCGGAATTCTCGAAGCGGTTCTGCCCGACACCGAGATCGACATTGCCGCTGACCGTGCCCGAATTGGAAAACGTCGTCAGGTTCGCGCCGGAGGTCGAAACACTGCCATTCTCCTGCCATGCGAGCCCGGTATACGCAGCGGCGACGGCGAAACCGTTTTCGCCCGCTGAAACCGTACCGCCCTTGACATTGATCGTGTTCGCCATGCCGCCGGCAATGGCAATGCCCGCGCCTGCCGGGCCACTGCCGCCCGTCACATCGCCGTTGACCGTAACGGCAATCTTCGGAAGATCGTCGGCAGAGACCGAAAGCGGCCCGTTGCTGAGCGCCTCGGCATAAATGCCGACAGATCCCGTGCCGGTCGCCTTGACCGTTCCTTCAAGGTCGATCGTCACGTTGCCGGCAACAGCTGCCTCGCCATCGCCGGACATTGCCAGAAGCGCGTTGAATACGCTTAAGACGCCAGCATATGTCCCCGCAGAACCGCCGAGGCCGCCAGCGGACTGGGCGAAAATGCCATGGGCGCCGTAGCCGGTGGTGGTAATCGCTACCGGTCCGCCATTCGTCTTGATCACCACATCGCCGCCCGTGCCGCCTGCAGCGGGAGAACCATAGAGTTCGAGAGGCGAAGCGACCGTCGCAACCCCGGTATCGATCCCGCCGATATGCCCGCCGCCGCCGCCGACAGACTGGGCCAGAACGCCAACGGCGCCGGTTCCGCCAGTCGTAATATCGCCGCCGAGCGTCACCTTGACGTCACCGCCCGCACCGCCGTTTCCACCGCTCGGTCCATAGGTCAGGTCGCGGCCCGAAAGCGTCGCTCCATGACCGATAGCACCGACACCGCCGCCGCCGCCAACGGACTGGGCGAAAATGCCGGAGGCTTCATCACCCTTCGTGATCAGCGCCCCGGTGTTCTCGATCGAGACCGATCCGCCATTGCCGCCGGAGCCGCCCGAGCCGCCAAGGGTGACGGATACACCCGAAAAGACCTCGCCGCCCGCGCTGGCTCCGTCATTTTCAGGCGTTCCTGGCTGGGCGTAGAGTGGCCCTCCGGCATTTTCCGGCAGATCGCTTTCCACAAAGGCCTGACCGTCGAGATAGGAATAGCCGCCGCCGCCGCCGATGGACTGGGCTGCGAGTGCATGGCTTTGCGTGCCGGATGTGGTGATGCTGCCCTTGTTGGTGATGGCGGCTTCGCCGCCGCTCCCGCTGGCTCCGCCATCGCCGCCATTGCGGAACTCGAGCGCGTGGATAGGCAGCAGCGACTTTTCATCCGCAGCCACACCACCCAGGCCGCCGCCGCCGCCGATGGACTGGGCAAGAATACCGAAAGAGTGATTGCCCGCAGTGCCGATCGTGCCGGAGTTCGTTACCGAGGCTTTGCCGCCGTCGCCGCCATCGCCGCCACTTGCGCCGATGATCACAGTGCCCCCTGCCGATGAACCACCGCCCGACGCTGCGCCGCCCGCACCACCGCCCCCGCCGACGGACTGGGCGAGAATACCTGCCGCAATCGCGCCCTTGGTTGTGATCGCGCCATGGTTTTTCACAATCGTCGTGCCGCCTGCCCCGCCTTTTCCGGCGGAACCGCCGAGTGCGATATCAAAGGTGATCGTGCTGGACGGCCCCTTGACGGAACTGCGGCCCTTCCACCAGTTTTCGAGCCTTGTCCAGTATTTGATGATGCTCTTGGGCGCCTTGGCAATGTTCGCCGAGCCAAGCGAATTGGCGGCCGTGGCGCTGCCGCCGGTTCCGCCCCCGCCGCCGACCGATTGGGCGAGAATGCCCGTACTGCCATGCCCCTTGGTGGTGATCGAAGCCCCTTCCTCGCTCGTGGCGGTCACAGCGCCGCCATCACCGCCATCACCGCCGGAACCGCCGAGGCTGAAGCTCACCTGCATCTTGGCCGCAGTCGCATTTGATGTCGCGCCTCCGCCGAGCCCGCCGCCACCGCCGACCGACTGCGCGAGAATACCCCGCGAGTTCGATCCGTCCGTGGAAATCGCGCCTGTGCTGGTGACGGTTACCGCTCCGCCTGCGCCGCCACCGCCGCCCCTGCCGCCAAGTGTTACGGCAGACGATGCGCTGGCCCCGGCCACGACCGTAACCCATTGCGGCGCGTAGGCCGCGCCCGCGCCACCCGTGCCGCCACCGCCGCCGACAGACTGGGCGATGACCGCATCGGAGGAATTGCCGTGGGTCGTGATGGAACCATCATTGGTGAGCTTGACCGCGCCACCTGCACCGCCGCCGCCCGCATTTCCAGCAAGGCTGACGCTGACTGCGCCGTTCTTGCCCTGAGCCGCATCGGTCGAGAGCGAACTAAGGATCGTAGTTGCCGAGGTCGCCTGGGAGTTACCGCCAAGACCGCCGCCACCGCCGATCGACTGCAAAAGAGCACCATAGGACTGATCGCCGTGGGTCGTGACCTTGCCCTTGTTGGTGACGGTCACCGCACCGCCATCGCCACCGCCGTCGCCAGTTCCGGCAACGGCAACGCTGGCGGAAATGGAGACCTTGTCGCTGAGGCCCGCCACCGGTGTTTCGGAAAACGCCGTTGCCGCTCCGCCGGAGCCGCCGCCACCACCGACCGAGGCAGCATAGATACCGAGCGCATCATCATCATTGGTGATGACGGAGGCGAGATTGGTGACGTTGGTCGCACTGCCCGCACCGCCCTTGCCGCCATTGCCGCCGATAGAGACTGATACGGCAAGGCTTACGCCCTGGATCGGAATGCCGAAGGCTGCACCGGTTGCCCCGCCCCCATCACCACCGCCGCCGCCGACCGAGAGCGCGTTGATACCATAGGCGCCCACCCCCCACGTCTGGATTGTTGAACTGGCGGCCTCGGCTGCGACAGCACTGTTCAGAACGGTCGGCGAAACCGTGACCGCCCCGCCATTACCGCCATCGCCGCCGCTGCCGCCGATCGTCACCGTCAAAAAGCCGTTTTCGGCGAAGGAACCGCCGCCCGCACCGCCGCCGCCGCCAATCGACTGGGCGATGACGGCGTGTGCATTGCTGCCATTGGTGGTGATGCTGCCAATGGGTGCGATCCGGACGGCGCCGCCCGCACCACCGCCGCTGCCGCTACCGCCACCGGCATAGAACGCACCGCCCGCGGAACCGCCGCTGCCGGTGGTTCCGAGCTGGGAGCCGAGAACGAGCCCGCCGCCACCGCCGACGCTGAACCCTGCCAGTCCGATGGCGCCAGCACCATCGGTCGTCACCTTGCCCGTGCTGGAGATCGTGACGCCGCCGCCATTGCCCGATCCGCCTGCATTGCCGCCGATCGAAACGAGCGCAGAGGATGCTCCGCCATTGCCGCCGCCGCCGCCGACAGACTGCCCGAGGATTGCGAGCCCGCCTGCGCCGCTTGTCTTTATCGATGATCCTGACTTTGTCGTCACCGTGATGGCGCCGCCAGCGGCACCTGCGCCTCCGGTGCCCGCATGGGCATAAAAGGGATCGATCGAGCCTGCGCCGGCGCCGCCGGTACCGGCATAGGAATGCGCGACGATACCGAGCGAGTCATCCCCTTCGGTAACGATCATGCCGGAAAGGGTAACCCCGATTATTCCCCCCGCCCCGGACGCGCCGCCATCGCCACCATCGCCGAGGCTGCCGCCGGAACCGCCCGCGCCACCCGCGCCGCCATTGGCGGAGGCGTAGAGGCCGGCGGCGCTTTTGCCGGTGGTTTTGAGGGAAATATTCTCGCCCAGATTGATCGTGACAGATTGCGCCGCGCCGCCATTGCCGCCGTTCTGTTCCGTGCCGCCCCGGCCACCATCTCCGCCGGTGGCATCGACCCAGAGCGCCGGCGCGTTTTCGCCGGATGTTTCGATATGGGCGGAATGGCCCGTAACCGTGATCGTGCCACCCGCACCGCCATTGCCTCCAAGAGCCTCGGTACCGAACGGCTCGCCCTCGTTCTGGCCCGCGCCGCCGTTTCCACCCGCGGCGGAGATATGCACCGCGCCGGCGTTGGCGCCTGCCGACGAGATTGCCGGCTGCACCCCGCCATCGCCGGCATCTAGCGTCAGTGACAATTCTCCGCCTGCACCGCCGGCGCCGGAGCCATTGGGGTCGTCCCAGAAAGCCTCTGTCGCACCGCCATTGCCTCCCTGCCCGCCATCGCCGTTCACCGAAATCGCGGATGTGCCGCCGCCCGATGCCGAAAGCGTGGCGCCTGAGGTGATCGTCGCGCTGCCGCCAGCGCCGCCCGGCGCACCTGAAACATCGGGGGTGTCGTCAAAACCGCCGGACATGCCGGCCCCGCCACCCTTGCCGCCTGAGACATCCACCTGAACGGGCGCCGTACCGGAGGGTTGGCTGTTGATCGTACCTGCAACATCGACGGTCACCACGGCGCCGTTTCCGCCGGGAGGAAGCGGATCGGGCGGACTGCCGGAGTAATCGGGATAGTTTGTACCGCCGCCCTGGTAATTGAGCGGTGCGTTCGCGCCATCATTGCTCACAGTGTCGGAAGACCAGGCCGGAGCCACGAGAAGCGGACTGAGCAGGGTCGAGGCGAGAAGAAGTCGCGAAAAGCGTGCGCCACCCTTTCTGGTTGGGCTCTTGTCAAAGCCGCTTTTCGCGGGAGTTTCGACAGCGCGCGTCTTGATCTTTATCATGTCCTATCCCCTCGTCATGCCCCCATGACCAGGCAGCAGGATAGTTTAGGCATTTCCAGAAGACAATTAAACAAAGCCAACAATTTCAGCATCCTATAAGTGCATCATTCCTAAAAATCGCGTCAGACACGAAGATGAAAAGTCCTGACGTCCCTCCACTTTTTGGGAGATTCTTGAGGTTCTGCAGTGTGCCCATTTATTGGACCGCCGGAGGTTAGATTTTTCCGGCTCTGATCATCGTGGCGGCTGGCGGCGCCACCGGGATTTGCCCCCGTGCGATTGCATCCTTCATATGGCAGTGAAGGTCAACGGAAAGGGCTCGGAGTATCGTACCGTTTTGTCGAATCGAGGAACCACAATTCAATTCAAAACGGAATCCCATTCGATTCATGCAACGTGCTGGATGTTCCAGAAGGTGGTTCTAAAGAGTTCCACGCGTTAGCCGACAGGCTGTTGAAGCAAGTGCATTTATAAGGCTGATTTGGTAAGACTTTAAACGACTTTAACGTCGATGTCGGTAGCTTCTGACAAAGAAACAGATGGCTTTTTGCCGACAAGTCTCATACCAGAAACTAATATCAATTTTTCGAACAAAAAAGAATGAACGCTCCTGACGCCATTCGTATCATAGACGAATTAAGCCGCACTTCTGCTTCAAATGATCCGTTCGCGGCCGTTGTTAGGGCCACCCGAATGCCGATCTTGATTACGGACCCTCGACAATCTGACAATCCGATCGTTTTTGTAAACGATGCTTTTCTCCAGCTCACTGGCTATGACCGTCAGGAAGTGCTTGGGAGGAATTGCCGGTTTTTGCAGGGAAATGGCACGAATGTTCATGACATCAGAAAAGTGCGGGAGGCCATCGCTCAACGAGAGCGTCTTGAAATCGACCTCCTGAACTACCGCAAGGATGGTACCAGCTTTTGGAACCGGCTTTTTATTTCGCCGGTCTTTGATGCCCAGGGTGAGCTCTCATATTTTATTGCCTCTCAATTCGACGTTACCCCAGGGCGAAGTCCGTTTGCCGAGCACGCGTACTCCGAAGAGCAATTGCAGTTCCAGATTGAGAATAGGATTCACGAATTATCCGAATCTGAAAACAGACTTCAGTTCGTATTGAATGCTGCCCAGTTCGGCTCTTGGACGCTTGACGTTGCCAGCAAACGATTGGCCTTGTCTTCGCAAGCAAAGGCCAATTTCGGCCGCGGTGCGGCCGACAGCTTTAATTTTCGAGATGCCATAAAAGCTATGGAGCCAGCAGATCGCAAAATTTGGCAAAGTGCTTTGTCAGAAAGCGACAACAAAAACAAAGCTCTTCATATTGAATACCGTATTCGAATACCAAATGGGGAAACACGCTGGTTAGAGGCACATGGACGATTCTCAGCGTCTCCCGATGGAGACTTAACCCTGACCGGTATTTCTCAGGATATCACTGAACGAAAAGAAGCAGAAGAGCGCAGAAGGGTCCTCGCCAGAGAACTCAACCATCGCGTCAAAAATTCGCTAGCGATCGCACAATCAATCTTCGCAAGGTCACTGGAGTCTTCCGAAACTTTCGATGAAGCTCGCCAATTGGCCTTTGGACGAATTAGCGCAATGTCTAAAGCTCAGGATTTGCTAGCCACAGACGACTGGAATTCAGCGAGAATTCGTGCCTTGATTGAAGAGGTCTTGGCTCCATTTGAAGGAGCAAATATTAGAATTTCCGGGCCCGATGTCTTACTAAATGAACAAACCGTCTCGACTCTCTCTCTTGCCCTCTACGAACTGGCCACTAACGCGACCAAATATGGCGCTATGTCGGCTTCGGATGGCATAGTTGCCGTCGAATGGGAAGTTGTTAAAAGTGATGAACCCTCACTGAGATTGGTTTGGACCGAGTCTGGTGGCCCCGTGGTACACACGCCGACGCGTCGCGGCTTTGGTTCGAAAATCATCGAAAATGTACTGTCTGCAACACTCAATGCCGACGCCCACATCGAGTACGAGCCGGACGGTGTCCGATTTGAAATGATGGCACCGCTAAACTCAATTCATTATGGGGGTGGCGGATAAGCTTAGGCTTAGGATCTTTAGCTTGAAGGACATGGCGGTGTTTTCCTCGAGGGTTTCAATATGTCTCCACACTAATGGCCGCTGAACACGCTTTACGAGAGAGGGGCTGAATAGCTTCGTCGCTCGGGGAACGGGCCAATATCCTGCTTCCGGACATCGGATATCTGATAGATCCAACACTTTCGTGTCGCGACGCCTCGAAGGCCGTTTCGAACGCGGTTTCGGGCTCACAGCCGGGCGAAATCGCTATCATCACGAGCTTTTCGGCACTTATGTTCAATCAGAACCTTGCTACGAGTATTAGCCACCGTGCGAGATACTCGAGCGGCGGAGTGCGACCGTAGGCTTGAACATCCGCACGAAGCTTGTCCGGGACATGCCTGCCTGTTCCGTAAGCGGTGTCCTTATTACACATGGCGCAAATGCGGCAGACGATTCCGAGAATGTCGGTAACGAGATTAACGGAAAGAGAGCGGCAAAGCAGCGACTGAACTCGCCAAGATGGCTATTGGATTCCAACCAAAAAATCGTTGATCTCGGTTCGACTCGACAGCCTAAATTTCTGCTTGGGATGCTGATCATAGAAGAAGCGATGCGCGTCGAAGGAGTTCAGATGTTTTTTTCGGAGGCGGTAAGTGCGTGTGTACTCGAGCAACTGCTGGAATTGCTCTGACGTGCCTCCGTCGTTTTGTCCTCGTTGCACCAGATTTGGAATGCATTCGTCGTCGGCGAGATCTAGCCAGATCAACGTCGTCACGCGGGAAAATACCTGCTTTAGAACTGAACCATAGATGCCCTCTATGATCCACGAGTCGCAGCTTGCAGCTTTGGCGGCGAGCTGATCACGCTCATGGCGCGGACGCTCTCCGACGAAACCCGGTAGCCAGTGTAAATCATCCAGATTGGTGATCGGAAACCCAAGCTTGGCTGCCAATTGTTTAGCTAGCCACGATTTGCAGCTTCCGCCATTACCCATGATAAAAATCCGGTTCACGAAGCGCGCTCCTGCCGAAGACTGTTACGGGCGTCAGCCCACCATATCGAGAAATGCCACAGTTCGCGAACTTGAAATGGTGTCAGGTTTGGGGTGCCAGCAGTCTTTGGCCGTCTGATCGCTCTGAATGATTCCGTGGCCGCAACTCGTTGATCCGTCTCTGTTTATGTCCGCTGACGCTGGCTATCAGCGTGGCTGCCAGATACCCTGTTCCGCAAGCGCCGGTAAGGCGCTACTGCGCGCCTGGCTGCTCAGTCATTCCACGAGGCGGTCGATCACGACTACGTCAATTTCATGGACGTGAACGACTACGGCAGGATCGTCGCCGAGGAAGAGGTCGTGATCGGCTGACGGGAAAGCGTCCAGAACGGTGCGGTATCCAGCTCACCGTAACGAGACGACGGAGAGATCTGATCTGCCATGGCACAGGCACGTCTTGCCGTTGTTGTTTGTGATCAATTGACGATGGGACTGTAAGGCCCGGCGCCTGTCAGCAACGTCTCCGGTCAGGAAAAGACGGTTTCCACCTTCGGCGAACCCTCCGTCTTTTCCTTTCCTGCGTCGCCCTCCGCTCTGCTACGGCCCTTCGGGTGCAGCCAGCCTTTCTCCGGTCCTTTGGGCGTCCCTGTCAATTCGATCAAACAACGGAGACATACCAATGGCAGACCTGATCAACTTCATCCGCTTCAACGACAACGGCACTCTGACGGGCAATATCGCCGCACTGGATTTCGATTACGACATCACCGGCGAGATGATTGACAGCACAAACCCGAAAGCCCCGGTTTACCGCCTCTATGGCGTATCACCGCGTGGCCGCAAGGTTGAGGTAGGCGGCATTTGGCGGCAGACAAACCAGAACGGTGATGAGTACCTGCAACTCACCGCCGCCACGCCCAGCCGGTTGTTCCGCGCAAACCTCGGGAAGTTTCCCGGCCAGGACGACGATGATCTGATGTCAGTCATCCCCTGGAGCTAACACTCATATAGCGCGGCGCGGCAGCGCCGCGCTATTCCTTAACCAGGGCGTTAAAACGCATCCTTGCAACATCTGGCGGCTCTTGTTTCAATGAAGGCCACAAATTAAGTGTTCTGTTCTACGATTTGCGGCTCACGGCGAATTTAATTCGCAAGCATCGTGATATTCGCTAAGTGCAGGTGCACGTACAACATAATCCGAAACCGGACCGGACAGCTGTCGCAAAAGAATGAAAAGAGAAGATATCATCAAAGGACTTGGCGCACAGCCGCACGATCCGTTTGTGTGGTTCGATGGGCATCCTATCCTGGAACAGATCCCGCCTGGCACTGTGGGTGTTAACGCGAACAAAATCGCGACAGCCGTGGAAAACCGGCCAAAACGGTTTGTGAACCTGTTGCCGATGCTGCGTCGCAGTCTGATCGAATTGGTCTACAGTCCGCAGATGGACGGCGGGATATTGCCGGTTCATATTCTCGCTGAACATTTGGGGATCAGTCGGTTTACGATCGCGCGTAATTGCGTGTTGCTCGAAGAAATGGGCCTTTTCTACAAGATCAATAAGAACGGGCGTTATGCCATTGAGCGTGATACGGCGTTGGCGGTTCTTCATGATCTGGTTGTTCCGCCGCCTGCCAAGCGGCTTGAGAAAGACGATTGATTCGGGCCGAGAAAAGGGTCAAGCATATAAAAAAACAAGAGAAATTTGTCCATTCTTGAGGTATAATACGGGTGTTTTCAGGACTACGCGGGTTTTGGTGCCCAAAGAGTGAGAATGCAAAGTCGAACCGTGCCGGTTCAGGATCGGAGAGAGTTCTGAAGAACTGGTAAGCCGGCGAAGACCACATTGATCTGAAGAAGGAAGCGACCATGGCAGCCACCCTTGAGAAAGCGCGCATCTCAGATGCGGAGATGGAAAAGCGCCGTCAGATAGTCAAAAGCGCCGACCATTCCAATGCCATGGAAGGCCTGAAACGCGATCCGGCAACGGATCACATTTTCGAGGCTTTCATTCGTGGTGATATCGAAGCCGGTGATATTGACTCCATGCTCGATGAATTTCGCGCAGCCAACGGATGACGAACTACACATACGAAAACGGCACTCTCAAGAACATCTATGGCATAACCGATGCTGACAAGCTGTCAGCTGTGGAAGCCGAACGCGTTGCCGCTCGTTTGGTCACCTTGCGATTTGGTGCCGGACCGCCCCCGACCTTCGATGGCCAATACTTGAAGGGCTTGCATCAGCATCTCTTCGAAAAGGTCTATGAATGGGCGGGGCGCACCCGCGATGAGCGGGTGCAGCTTTCGGATGGCACGGTCGCAACCATGCCAACGATGCAGAAGATCGAGGGCGAGCAATTCGCGATCGGCCCGGCCATTCCCGGCGAGCTGGACCGATTATCCGAAGATCTACGCGGTCAAAACCTCTTGCGCGGTCTCGACCGTGAAACCTTTGCCGATCAGGCGGCCGGTTACTTCAACCGGCTCAATATGATCCATCCCTTTCGGGAAGGTAACGGCCGTACGCAGAGGGAGTTCATGGTCGCCCTGGCGAAGAACGCCGGTCACGAACTTAACTTTGGTGTCGTGTCGGCCGAGCGCATGGCGCAGGCCAGTATTGCCGGTCATGAGCGCGGCGATATCGATGCCTTCAAGCGCATGTTCCGCGAGATTTCTGATCCGGAACGTGTGCAGGCGTTGGAGAAGGCACAGAAATTCCTGACCTCGCAAGGGTTTGATTGGCAGGATCGCTATATGGCAACGACCGAACCTGGCCGTCGTTATGATGGCGTCCTGGTCGGGGTCGGCGGGGCGGATTTCATGATGCATGACAAGCAGAATATCCTCGTGGGCCAGACAAAAGACCTGCCACGGCCGTTGCCCGAGCAAGGGCAGCATGTGGCGTTCGAAACGCCACAGAAGACCCGTGCGAACGCCCGAGAGGGGAGGGCGCGCGACGACGACTTTGGACACGGCCTTGGTTAAAACCTCATCCTTGCGATTTCGCAGCAGAGATTGCCGGCTGGACGCCGGATTCGGTCGCGGCCTTTAGGGCCGCGGTTCTCTTCTTTTTCTGCCGGGATAGCGTACGGCTCCTTGGTCAGTGTCAATGACGAACGGTGCCCCCAATTTTGCCGCTGCCCGCAGGGCAGCAACAAAATCGGCACCCCCATTCGCCGGCGTTGCCGGTCGCTGCGCGATCATTGACACTGCCCTGCGATCACCCGTGGCCGGTTTCTGTCAACAAAAGGAGACGGAGACATGACCACTTTCGACCAGATCAACGAACTGCGCGCCGAGCTGATGAACTGCGACCTCTCGCAGTTGGAACGTGAGGGTGCTGAAGCCGAACTTGCACAGCTGCAAGCACAGGCAGCGGCAGAGGAGCGGCAGTTTGAGCAGGACATGGCATCCTGGATCGCTGACCTCGAATGAGGTCACTTGAAAGGAAGGCTTCCAGCCTTCCTTTTCTCTTCGTTCAAACACGAGGATTACGGTCCCAGACATGGGGCAGGGAAGGGGCTGTAATGGGCACCGCTTTAGCGGTGCGCATTTGTTTGCCTGGATTGAGGGCAGTTCCGCCCTCTTTCCAAATGGCGGGGCTCCCCGTGCTCGCTTCCTCCACAGCCTTCGGCTGCTCCGTGCAGCTGCGCGCGGGTCCGCTCCTGCCTTCGGCACATTTGGAAATTCACCCCCCATCTCGCCGATGGGCAGGGTTTGGTGACAGGGCACCAAACCCTGCCCCGATTTTAGACAAGGAAAACGGCGATGTGTGAAGTGATCGACCAGAGCAAGGAATATTGGGCAGGCAAAATGAAAGGCTTTGCCCTGATCCGTCGTGCCGAGAGCCTTTATGATGCTGCCTGGCGCGAGCGCCAGTACATCAGCGGCGGTGTGGATGAATATGGCGATGCCATCCCCGAGGAAAATCTGGAACCGTGGGACGCGCTGGCCGAAGCAGTGGCCGCTGTCTTCGCCAGCAAGCACGCCATGCGCATCCTGAAAGCCCAACGCCGTTGGGAATTCTGCGGTGAAGTATTCGGCAGCGTGTCGCACGACTAGCGAGCCTATGCCTGCCGCCGAGGCGGCAGGCCCTGAAAACACTGTGAAGATTGCGAATAATGGCATATATTGAAATTAAAGGAGACATCCGCATGGCGGCTTTGGCATTTGACACATTGAAGGCAGCAAACCGGCTGAAGGAAGCAGGCTTTGACGACAAGCAGGCTTACGAGCTCGTTTCCACATTTGCCGAGGGCGTTGGCGAGAACGTCGCCACGAAAGACGACATCGAAAAGCTGGATCGCAAAATCGACGATCAAGGCAAATACCTTGTCGCCGCGATTGAATCGATGGGTCAGAAGATGACCATAAGACTTGGTAGTCTCGTCGTTGCTGGCGTCGGTTTTATGGTGTTGCTTGATCGACTGTTTCCCTCGATACACTAAACGCGAAACAGGGCCACTTAATCGGCCCTGTTTCCGCCTTGGCTTGTCTTGGCCGGATCGACCGACCAAGACAAGTATGAGGGGAACCCGTTCCTTCCCCTCAAACTCTCCTCCCTCCCGCTTGACGGCCGTTCACCTGTCCATCGAAGCGATGAACAGGTGAACGGCGCGTCTCGCAAATCAATCGCGGTACCCGCGTTTGCGTTTGCTTTGAGCCAGCACGGCGAGCGCGTCGTGTGCTTCTCCGGCGGAGGCGAACCAGTCCAGCTTCAGTTGGCCGCCAGTGCCAATACGGCCCCAACGGCGCACAAGGCACCAGTCCCCGAACAGGTCGCTCTCGATGCTGAGATGATAGAACCGCCATTTGTTGGTGGCCGGTTCGATGCGGCGCAGGAAAACTTCTGTCGGGAAAAGGTCAAACTGGCTGCCCATATTCAAATGCCCGGCAATTGGCCGTCAAACAGATCCAGCGTCTCGCCTTCGACCATGGATGTGTTCCTGGGCTTGCTGACTGGCTCCATTCCCTTGAGCACCTCAATGGCTTCTTTCGGATAGCCGTCGTCACTGTTCGCGTTCCCGGTCTCGTCTGCATCGTCGGCCGATGCGGCAGTGCCCTCAAGTCGGCTGACGGTGATAAGGTCCAGCGTCCAATGCGCCGGCTCCTGTGCATCTCGTGCATGGGGCAGGGTGGTATAGGGAACACGCACCTTGTAAACATCCTCGCCAATGCCTGTTACGAGCACATCGATGCCGTTCTTTCGCGGCCCGAGCTGGGTCTCGAACTCCGAGCGCTCAATCGTATTTTCGCGCCGTTCATCGCGCACCCATTCGAGCCCGTTTGCTCGTGGCTCACGGCGGTTATAGACTACCGTCGCCTGACCGACGTCGCTTTCAAGGCGCTGGGCTGTCGGGCCGGAATTCACCTTTGCGATGATCTTTGTACCGACGATCGACATCCAGGCATCGGCCCGTTCGCGACCGTAAGTATCGCGAATTTGGGCGATATCCTGCACGCCTAGACATACGCAAACGCCTTTCGACCGCCCAATATCCAGCAGTGCGGAAAACCGGCTGATCTTCGGCAACTGGGCAAATTCATCCACGAAAAACCAGATGCGGCGAAGCTTGGCGTCACCGAGCTCCGGATCGGAAACGATGCCAGAGGCAATGGTGAGGAAGGCACTGATCCAGCCGTCCGACTGATCGGAAAACCGGCCTGACTTTTGCAGAATAACCGTGCGCTTTTCGGTCTTGTAGAGCAGCCAATCGCGCAAGGAAAATCGGTTCAATCCTTCATAATCCGACCACGCGGTGGCCAACAAACGGAGCGTATTCGTATCAGCCGTCAAGGTGGAAAGCGTCGAAGAAACCTGTCTGTAATCTGCATCCAAAAAGCGCACGGCATCCGGATGATACCGGTGCGCGACTTCCAGAAGCTCAAGATGATCGCGGCGCGTTTCCGCCACCAAATCAGCCCATGTCCACGCGCGGGGCTTCTCATGCATGAGGCGGATGGTGCACGCCGCGAGCACGGCGCGGGCCGAGTTGGAAAAGAACCGGTCCCGCGTGTCCGGGATCAATCGCGTCGCTAACTCCACAGCGTCTTCAGCGATCCGCAAATCCTTGGCGATGTCCCAAACATGGGAACGCCGGTCCTGCGGCGCGATGATAATTGGTTGCACCTTTGAACCATCTGGCTTGATTGTCGGCGGCAACTTTTCGGTAAAGTCTCCCTTGATATCGAAGACAAGAACTTTGTCATGTCGCGCGATCGCGGAGACGATCAGGCCGATCATGGTCTGTGTTTTACCGCCGCCAATGGAGCCGAATATGATGAAGTGACGGACTTCCCGTTCGAGCGCCAGCCGCCAACCATTGAACCAATGAAGGCCATCTTTTTTGTCGATTTTCTCGCGCTTCGCCGCGCTCAGAAGCTCGGGCATGCCAGCAACGGTGCGGCCTGACTTGATCCACTTTTCGGGCGGTTGAAGAAAAGTAAAATATCCGCCGACAGCAATGCCTGTGATGCCGGCAATCAACGAGCCGACAACAAGCCATTGCCAGTTTTTCAAACCGGCAGGAGGTGTCCCCGCACTGTTGACAAAATGCCGGCTGCAAAGATCGCCATTCCAGATTTTGAGGCAGTCGATTGCTTCGGATACCGAAAGGCGAACTGCAAATCCTTCTGGCAACGACCACGACTTGACGACGAAAAGGTACACCCAAGTGACGGCCGCAACCGCAACAAAAAACAGTCCTGCATAGAACAGGACTGAGAGTTCCGAGCGTCTGGGTTTCGTGATCATTGCCGGAATGCCTCTCGACCGAGTTTGATCATCTGCTCGCGCAGACGTTTATCACCCTTTCGTTGGTTGCCTGTCAGAAGAACGCCAAGAATATAGGCGCGGTCTTCCTCACCAAGCCCGGCTTTTATGACAAGCCCGCCGAGTTCGATCTTGTGGCGCGTATCTTCACTGCGTTCACGGGTCCGCATTTTCCTGTACTCGCTTTGCAGGTCACTGAGCGTTCGACGTAGCTTGTAAATCTCCTTGTCCGCCGTCTCGCTCGGAACGAAAGGACTGGACCATTTCGGAAAATGCCGCCTCCAGCTCGCTGTCGGACACTTCCAGCGTTTCGACACCCGCTTTCATCGCGATCTGTCCAATCCGCAGCGCTTCCTTTTCCTCAGCTTCGCGCAACTGCTTTTGCAGGTTTTTGATCTGGTCACGGATGGCGGAGGGGGATTTGGTGCGAGCCATAGTCATTCTCCTTTACGGCAATTCTTACCCAGGCAGAGTGCAAAAGTGTTCTCGTTTTGTAAACCTCAATGTTGCACGAAATTCGGCCCAAAACGGCATGAGAAAATGAATCGGCGTAGCCGATGCCGTTTCTGTCATGCAGGATAGAACCAAGGTTCTATGAAATGGCACACTTATACATTGTTTTCAACAATGTGAGATGCTAGGCACGATCCATGGCGATCTATCACTTGCGCGCTCAACAGATTTCGCGCGGAAAAGGACAAAGTGCTGTTGCTGCTGCAGCATATAGACATGCGGCCCGGATGACTGTCGGCCGTGTGGGTGAAACCGCCGACTATAGCCGTAAGAAAGGCTGCATCCACAGTGAAGTTGCCTTGCCGGAGGACGCGCCTAAATGGGTCCGCTCCTGGCATGATCGGTATACTGCGCACGAGTTCGCAGAGCGCTTCTGGAATCGCGTGGAAGCCAATGAACAAAGGGATGACGCCCAGCTTGCTCATGAGTTTGTCGTTGCACTTCCCGTCGAGCTGTCGGCGGATCAGAACATTGATCTTGTGCGTGATTTCGTTCGTTCGCAGTTCGCGGAGCGTGGTCAGGTTGCCGATTGGAATTATCACGATGCGACAGGAAATCCGCATGTTCACATCATGGTATCGTTGCGGCCGCTGACGGATACGGGCTTTGGTCCCAAGCGGGTGCCGGTGCTCGATGTTGACGGTGAACCGATGCGAAGGCCGCCAAAAGAAGAGGGCCAAAAAGGAGAGATCGTCTATCGGCATTTCGCGGGATGGAAAGACCGCTTGCCGGAGATACGTGCGGCCTGGTCTCAGGAGATCAATCGCCATTTGGTGCAACATGGCTATGATGCGAAGGTCGATCACCGCAGTTTTGACGATCGCGATATTCCTCTTGAGCCGACAACTCATCGTGGGCCGGCTGTTGATGAGATGGAAGCGCGCGGCATTCAAACCGAAATGGTGCAGCAGCATCAGCAGGTGATGAGCGACAACTTCCGCAAGCTTGCAGAAGATCCATCGCTTGTTCTGAAACTGATCACCGAAGAAAAGTCAGTTTTCGATGAACGGGATGTTGCCAGGCTCATCCATCGATACGCTTCTACGTCCGAGGAGTTTTCCGGTCTTTTCCTCCGTGTGGGTGCATTGGAAAACCTCGTGACACTTTCACAGGAAGTGCGCGATCCGTTCACCAACAAGTTGCTTGAACGCGAGAAAATGACAACGCGCGAAGTCCTGGAAATGGAAGCGCGTATGATTGATGGCGTGCGCGACCGTGCTAGCGATCGCGCATTTGCCGTTTCGGACGGGCGCGTGAACAAGGCGCTTTCTGCGTTCTCGAAGTCGCATGGATTTGCCCTTTCTGACGAACAGGCGATGGTGGTGCGCGCGGCCACGTCTGATCGTGGGGTGACGACGGTTGTCGGTTATGCCGGCGCGGGCAAGTCAACCGTAATGGATGTCGTCAGGCAGGTTTACGAAGGAGAGGGGCGGCGTGTTATCGGTGGTGCGCTCGCCGGCAAAGCGGCCGAGGGGTTATCTGAATCTGCGGGCATTGAAAGCAGAACTCTGGCGTCCTGGCGGATGTCCTGGGAACATGACAGGCATCAGCTTCAAAAAGGTGATGTGTTCGTTCTTGATGAAGCCGGTATGGTGTCATCAAACGACATGGCCATGCTGGTTGAAGCGGTAGATGCTGCGCAAGCCAAGCTTATTCTGGTCGGTGATGCGCGGCAGCTGCAGCCTATTCAGGCCGGCGCTGCGTTTCGCGCTATTGCCGACAATACCGGGTTCGTCGAACTCAGCGAAGTTCGCCGTCAAAACGAAATGTGGATGCGTGAAGCTTCGCTTGCGTTCGGCAGTGGCGACAGCCGCGCGGCGCTTCAGGCTTATGCCGATAATGGACACGTGCAGGTCAAGGACACGCGCGATGAGGCTGTTGCGGCACTGGTGGAAGCTTGGAGCCATGACTGGGGCGCTGGCGTCGATACATTAATGCTGGCGCATTCCAACGATGCAGTGTTCAGTCTGAATGAAGAAGCACGTCGGACGATCAAGCGGAGAGGCGGCCTTGATAACGAAGTCACGTTTGCTGCGCTGCGCGGGCATCGTGAATTTGCGGTCGGAGACCGGCTTCTGTTCCGCGAAAACAATCGTGACCTCGGTGTAAAGAACGGCATGCTGGCAACCGTGGAGGACGCGCAAGAAGGCATTCTTTCCGTCCGGATCGATAATGGCAGAGCAGTCACGGTTGATGAGAGCCATTACAACAATGTCGATTATGGCTATGCGACCACGATCCATAAGTCGCAGGGCGCGACGGTAGATCGGGTGCATGTGCTTGCCACGCAGATGATGGACGCGCAGCTTTCCTATGTTGCGCTTACGCGTCATCGGGAGACGGCCACACTCTATGCAGGGAAAAGCGATTTCCCGAGTGATGACGACCTGATGAAAACATTGTCGCGTGACAGGTTGAAGGATTCGACGTTGGCTTATGAGCATACGCCCGACTATCAGTTGGAGCGGGAAGCGTTCATACGGCGGCGCGATCTGCCGGACCGGGGCGAGCTGCGCGATCTGTGGCGACGGTCCCTCGATGTCATGCGCACGCGGTTCTCTGCGGTGGCCGAACGGTTCCGGTCTATTTCGCAGCGACTTTCGCACAACGACGCGCCGGCCGGCGACAGGACGCCGGCAACGCCGGACGTGCCGCCGTCGTCTGTACCTGTCGCAGCGCGCACCGAACCGGAGAAAGAGATCAGGCTTCCGGAACTGACGCCGGCCGTCAGCCAGGCGCTTGCCCGCCTTTCGGAGGTCGATGGCAACACCCAAAATTACAGCAACAAGCGTGCGCGTTGGTACCGGGCGGCCGAAACGGAGCTGACGCAAATGTCGTCGTCATCTGATCTGGTCATGTTTAATGAGCAAGTCGCAGCGCTGGTTTCTCCCGTCGAGGTTCGTTCCCTTGGACGCGATCCTGACGAGGACAGGGTGCAAGCGCTCGTTGATCATCTGCCGCCAGAGGCGCAAACCTTCATCAAGGAAAACTGGCGGCTGGTGCATGTCGGTCAGCTGGCCACAGACGACAAGAGCCGCGATGACGTTGCTTCGGTCTTGGTGACCGAGCGGCGTGAAGCCAATATTGAGGCGGAATATGAACAGGAACGGGCGCGATATCGCATACCGGATGAGCCGCTTATCCCGGCAGTGAAAAGCTGGCCTGTTTCGGTCTCGGCCGTGGCCCGAGATCCGGCCAATCAGGCCGCCGTCACCAAATCACTGCAGGAATCTGCTCTCGCACACATGGGTAAGGTCTGGCGCGATCCGGCGCCGATCCTCGATAAGGTGGTTATTGCGGTCAAAAACAACGGTGATGTCAGCCAGGTCTTGAGAGCGATGGATGAGAACCCGGCTTCTCTTGGCGAGCTACGTGGCAAGACGAACTTTCTTGGCCGACCTGATGAGGAACGAAAAGCCGCACTTGCGGCAGCGCTTCCGGCATCCAGTAGCGCTGACGACTTTGCGGGGTCATTGAAGGTGAGCATCGAGGGCGTTGAAAATTCGGAGAAGAAGCTTCGAACACAGATGGCAGAACCAATTGATGGACTTTCGCCGGCAGCCCGGGAACTGTTGTCTATGCTTGAGGAAGCATCAAAGTTTCCGGAAGGCTCCGATGACCGGCGCACGCTCGAACGGGCGGCGCTCGATGATACCGAGGCCGTCGGCCAGGTTCGGTATAGCGCACAGGAGCTACGGTCGCGCTTTGCCGACAGCAACGGAGCCTTGCGTAAGGACTTGTTGGCACGGTCGATGCCGGACCAGCCGGAGCAAACGATATCGACGATATATCGTGAGGCCGGCCAGATCTGTGCCGCTCAGGACCGCTTTGTTGAGATCGATCGCACGCAGCGAGCCGAAATTCGTCTTGAGCACGAGAAATCACACCATCATTCGATTGGCCGATGAGGCCAAAAGGCTTGTCGATTAACCGCTTTTGTTCTCTTTAATGTTGCATCAAGGCCCCCATTATGGTGAATTGCAGGCGTAATACGCTGCAATTTCAGCACCGGAAGAGGTTTCCCAATGCGCATCGCGATCAGTCTGGTATTGGCTGTTCTTGTAGGCTGTACCAGTACAGGAGAGGTTTCGTCGGATTCCCCTACGATCAATTACATTGACAATCAGGTTCACCTGGTTCGCAGCGAGTTGAACGACGCAGCGCTATACCAAGGTGTTCTGGAACCTCGTGCAACAAATACCGTCGAGGTGCGCAACCCTGAAACCGCCCAGGGTCCGCTTATGAAAGTGCTGGACGCTGAGTGGCAGGGAACTTTGGATGAGCTGACAACCCGCGTTGCCAGCGAAGTTGGCTACAGTGTTTCGGCTTCGGGTGAGAAGTCCGGTGCACCGATTTTGATCTCAACCAACTTTTACAATTTGCCGGCCTTGGGGTTGTTGCGGGAAGCTTATGGACAGGCGAAAGGCCGAGCGCGTCTCGTTGTTGATCAGGGGCGCAGGCATATGACGATCTATTACGCTCGCCCTGAACAAAGCCCCATTCCACATCAGGAGGACCTCAAGCCGTGAGCTCGACCGTTTCTCGCCGCCGACATCGCTCCATGGCGCTTTCGAGCGTTCTTATGGCCGTTTTTCTATCCTCATGTGCAACAACCAGCGAACCGCCGGAACCGCCTCCTGTTCCGCAACTTGGTGGTTCCGACGATCTGACCAACCCGAAATATGCGCCGATGTCGTACAAGCAGTTTGCCTCACGGGCCAAACACGGCAAGCTTGGCGGTAATGATGTCGCAGAACAGCGTTATTCGGTGCTTCGCGACGCTGCCCTTGCCTATGGCGCACAGGCCGGGTTTGAGCGACGCAGCTGGGAGATCATGAACGATCTGGAGCGTGAATCCGTTAAACTGTCCGAGACTTTCAACTTCAATCGTGTGGCATTTAAGGCGCCGAGGGAGACCGGTTATGTTCTGCCACCGGTGATCACTCGTGCAACATCTGCGATCAACGTGACTGATAACGGCCGTAAGAGCGTTGCCGCTGACGAGTACTACCGGATTGAAGAACCCGGCCGTCTGGTCGCTATTCTGCCGACCTGGCGCGACTATCTGGTGCTGCCGCTTGATGAGCCGCGCGAGCCTGATGATCGTCTGTTGCCCCAGGATGACGACGAAACCAAGATCTGGTCGCAGTACCTCGATGAGGGCTGGGCACAGGGCAAACAGCAGGCAGATGCAGCGTTGCAGGAGAATATGAACCTGCTACGGCGCGACTACCTTGGCATGGTTGAGTACCGCAAGGCGGTCGAAGCCGGCCTGATTACCAATCTCGTGCTGAAATCGAGCGAGACACGCGCTACCGGCGGCGTCAACGAGCTTTATATCGGTGAGCGCCGCGTCGAGATCGACGATGCAGCCCGGTTCGTGAAAAATCCGGCGCAATGGAAACCGATCCGGAGACGTTTTCAGGTAACGAAGTAATGCCCGTCGTTGATTTATCGAATGTGACCGATGTCGCCTATGATCCGAAGGAGCCTTATGCGCGCATCCTGAAGCGTGAGCCATTGCGTTTTGACGGCGATATGGACCCGTTTCAGCAGCTGCTTGTTGGGGCTTCAATGAAAGGGGCATCAGACATCCGGATACAGACGGACAGTCGTATCCGGATCAAGATGCACGGGACACAGCATTTCGCTACCGCGAAACCTCTGAATGCCTCTGAAGTCCTGAGTATCCTGACCCATATGTGGCGCTCTGAGGATGCTTTCAGTATTCTACGGCAAGGTCGGCCGCTGGATTTCTCGTTTGAAATTCCGATTGATCGTCACCGGCGTCAGCGGTTCCGCGTGAATGCGAAAGGTGTGATGAAAGGGTCTGGCGATGGCATTTCTTTGACCATGCGACCCTTGCCGACAACGACACCGACAATTGATGATGTTGGGCTGGAACGCGATATCCGCTGAGAACGGCGGTGCAAAAGTCGGCCACGGAAGCGGCGGAATAGACCGTCCGCGGGCGGAGTAAAATCCGTCCACCTATCTTCCTTCTGC
>NZ_JBEPLY010000008.1:0-180306 GCF_040545495.1 Martelella mangrovi | reverse complement strand
GCTCGGGCTACGCCCTCCCGCGGCCCTCATGCCTGCGTCCAAAGTGGCCGACTTTTGCTCCGCCCCGCGGCCGGTTTTTACACCGCCGTTGACAGTCATGGCAGTCAAGCGGGGATATCCGGCCAATCCCTTTCCCGGCGTGCGCGCCTTTGGCGGTATTCTGAAGCGCGGCGCAGCGCCGCTGCTCATTCCGGTGCTGGTGCTCGGCGGTATTGTCGGCGGCGTGTTCACGCCAACCGAGGGCTCGATCATCGCGGTCGGATGGGCGCTGTTCCTGTCGCTGATCCTTTATCGCGATATTCCGCTCAGGGCGATGCCGAAATTGCTCACCGATGCGGTGATCGATTTCGCCGTGCCGATGTTCACGGTGGCAGGCGCCGGCATTTTCGGCTGGCTGATCGCCTATCTCGGCGCCGCCCAACTGGTGGTCGATTTCATCACCGGCGTCACCTCCAACCCCTATGGCATCATGCTGCTGCTGATTGCCTTCCTGCTTTTGATCGGCACGGTGCTGAACCCGATTTCGGCGACCCTGATCTTTCTGCCGATCATCCAGGCGCTCGGCACGACGGCAGGCGTCAATCCTGTTCACCTCGGGGTCGTCACGACGATCGCGCTGTCGGTCGGCCTGATCACGCCGCCCTACGGCATCTGCCTGCTGATCGCGGCCCAGATCGGCGAAGTCAGAATCGGACGGGCCATGCTCGCCGCCCTTCCCATCTGCGCGCTGACGGTTCTGATCGCCTGCCTTTCGCTTTGGGTGCCGAACATCGTGCTCGGCCTGCCGAAGCTTCTCGTTCCCCAACTTTTCTAGAGTAAGGAGTTTTCTCATGGCTCATATCAAGCCCGAAGGATCGTTCGTCGCGCTGGTCACGCCGATGAATGAAGACGGATCGATCGACTACGAAGGCTTCCGCACCCTTTTGCAGTGGCATCAGGAAAATGGCACCAAGGCCGTTCTCATTATGGGATCGACCGGCGAGGTCTCGATGCTGTCCCCGGAAGAACGCCGGAAGATCATCTCCGAAACCGTCAAGATGAAGCCCGGCAACATGCTGATGTATTACGGCATCACCGGCAACAACACCGAGACGACGATCGAGTATGCGCGCTATGCCAAGGATTCCGGCGCCGACGGCGCGATCATGGCGGCGCCCGCCTATATCTGCGCCGACAACGACGCGATCACCGATTACGCAATGGAGGTGCTCGACAGCACCGATCTCGCCATGGGCTTTTACAACAACCCGCCGCGCGTGAAGACCGACCTGCACTGGACGGATCTCCTGAAGCTTGCGAAACACCCCAACATGGTGGTTCTGAAGGAATCCACCACCCGCGTCGGTCAGGTCGCCCAGGTTTGCGCTGCAGAACCGGACATGTCTATCATGTGCTGCTGCTCGCCCAATCTGGGCCTCGTTATTCCCACCATGGCGCTCGGCGGCCATGGAACGGCCAACATGACGGGCAACATCATTCCGCAGGAGATGGCCGTGATCTCGAAGCCGTGGGAAAACGGCGAGGACGCCTTTGCCTGCCGCAAGGCCTGGCTCGAGAACCTGCCCATGCTGCATTTCGCCTATTCCGCCATCAACCCCGTGGCGGTGAAGACCCTGATGCGCGTGGTCGGCATGCCCTCGGGCCCGCTGCGCAAGCCGCTCAAGCCGATTGATGGTGCCAAGCTTCAGGCTGGTATCGATGCTTTCGAAAAGCTTGGTCTGGCCGAACGCTACGGCTTCAAGGTCAACCTCGCCGTTGCAGCGGAATAGGACCATGTCTTTGATGCGTGCGACCAGCCTTTGTCACTGGGGTGCCTTTGAGGCCACCGTCGAGGACGGGCGGTTGACGCAGACGCGTCCGTTGAGGGACAGCGGCGCCGATCCGGACATGATCGGCGCCTGGTCCGACCTGGTCTATTCGGAAAGCCGGATTGATCGCCCTTATGTGCGTGCCGGCTTCCTGCGAAAGAACGGGCGCAAAGGGCAGCGTGGTCGCGACGAAATGATCCCGGTCTCCTGGGAACAGGCGCTCGATCTGGTCGCCGGCGAACTTCACAGGGTCTATCGCGATCACGGTCCGGCGTCGGTCTTCGGCGGCTCCTACGGCTGGTCCAGCGCCGGCCGTCTTCATCACGCGCGCACCCAGATCCGCCGCTTCCTTGCCGCAGCCGGCGGCTTCACCGATCAGACCGGGAATTACTCATGGGGCGCGGCCAATATCATCCTGCCGCATGTCGTCGGCGATGCCAGCGCCGTTTCCCATGCCGCGACAAGCTGGGAGACCATTGCCACGGATGGCGACTGCGTCGTCGCCTTCGGCGGTCTCAACCCGAAAAACTGGCGCGTGACCTCCGGCGGCGCCGGCGAGCACCACATACCGGATCATATCGTCCGGGCCGGCAAGCGCGGTGTCCGTTTCATCGTCATCTCGCCGTTCCGGGGCGATATTCCGGAAGGCCTCGACGCCGAGTGGATCGCCCCGCGCCCCAACACCGACACCGCGATTATGCTGGGTCTTGCTCACCAGGCGCTCGTAACCGGCCGCGCGGACCGGTCTTTCCTCGACCGCTACACCGCCGGACAGGATCAGTTCTTTGCCTATCTTCGCGGCGAACAGGACGGCATCGAGAAGACGCTCGACTGGGCAGCCGACATCAGCGGGCTTCAGCCGGAAACGCTGCAGGCGCTCTGGGAGAAGATCAGCACAGGCCGCATCATGCTGACGGCATCCTGGTCGCTGCAGCGCGCCGACCACGGCGAGCAGCCCTACTGGGCGCTGATCGCGCTTGCCGCGATGCTCGGTCAGATCGGCCTGCCCGGCGGCGGTTTCTGCTTCGGCTACGGTTCGATGAACGGCGTTGGCGCGATGGCGCGCCGTGGCTACGTGCCGGTCATGCCGGGCCTGCCGAACCCTGCGGCAAGTGCTATTCCTGCTGCCTGCGTCACCGACTGCTTCGCCAATCCCGGCAAGGAAATTGCCTTCAACGGGCGGACGCTGCGCTATCCCGACACGCGGCTGGTCTACTGGGCGGGCGGCAATCCGTTTCATCACGCCCAGGACCTCAATCTGCTCGAAAAGGCCTGGCAGCGGCCGGAAACCGTTATCGTCCACGAACCGTGGTGGACGCCGACGGCGCGACGCGCCGATATCGTGCTGCCGGCCACCACCAGCCTTGAACGCAACGACATCGGCGGCTCCTCGCGCGACCCTTACGTGTTTTTCATGCCGAAGCTGATCGATCCGGTCGGTGAGGCGAGGGACGATTTCGCGATCTTCGGAGCCATTGCCGAACGCCTCGGCTGCAAGCCGGCTTATGACGAGGGGCGGAGCGAGGAGGCCTGGCTTCGCCATCTCTGGTCGTTGACGGAGGCGAAGGCGGCAAGAGAAGGCATCGCGGCGCCGGATTTCGAAACGCTGCGACAAAACGGCTACTGGCACGTTCCTCCGCCTGAGGCGCCAGAGGTGATGCTCGCGCCGTTCAGGGCCGATCCGGCAGCGCATCCGCTTAAAACACCATCCGGCCGTATCGAACTTTCCTCGGCGACGATCGCCGCCTTCGACTATGACGATTGCCCGTCTCATCCATCCTGGCTCGAACCCGTCGAATGGCTGGGTGCGGCGGAAGGAGATGAACTGCATCTTCTGACCAACCAGCCGGAAAAGCAGCTCCATGGCCAGCTTTACCCGGTGCTGGGGGCTGGAGACTGTGCCCCGGTGACGCTTCACCCCGATGACGCCGCCCGGCGCGCCATCGCGCAGGACAGCCTTGTCCGCGTGTTCAATGGCCGTGGCGCGTGTCTTGCCCGCGCCCGCCTTTCGAACGCCACCCGCAAGGGCGTGGCGCTGATGCCGACGGGGGCGTGGTTTGAACCGGACGATGACAACCATATCGAAGCAAACGGCAATCCGAACGCGCTGACGGCGGACCGGCAAACCTCGGCGCTCTCGCGCGGCTGCGCAGCGCTCAGCGCGCTGGTGCGGATCGAACCGTGGCAGCGGTCCGGAATTGCGCGAAAATAAAAGACAGGGCGGTCTCGCGTTTCCGTGAAAAGCGAAACCGCTCAGGAACAATTACAGCAGGAGAACGACCGACATGGATCTGGGGATTGCAGGACGCAAGGCCTTGCTCACCGGTGCGAGCAAGGGAATGGGCAAGGCCTGCGCCATGGCGTTGGCGCAAGAGGGCGTGGCGCTGACGATCGTGGCCCGCAATGCCGGCCCGCTGGAGCAGACTGCTGACGAGATCCGCCGGAAAACCGGTGCCAGCGTCACGCCGGTCTCGGCGGATATCACCACGGAAGAGGGTCGGACCCGGGCGCTTGCGGCCTGCCCGGAACCCGACATCCTGCTCAACAATGCCGGCGGCTATCCGCCGGGCGATTTCCGCACATGGACCCGCGAAGACTGGATCGGCGCGATCGATCTGATGATGCTCGCCCCGATCGAGATGATGAAGGCGACTGTGGACGGCATGATGGACCGCGGGTTCGGTCGGATCGTTTCGATCGTGTCGCGCAGCGTCAAGATTGCCCAGCTCGAGCTTGGCCTTTCCAACGGCGCGCGCTCCGGTCTCGTTGGCTTTACCGCAGGGCTTTCGCGCCAGACCGTCGCGCGCAACGTAACGATCAACAACATTCTGCCCGGTATCGTCGACAGCGATGCCCAGCGCGAGCATATCGCCGGCATGCTGGAGGAGGGCGGTCCGTCCTTCGATGAAGTCTGGCAGCAGCGCGCGAAGGGCAATCCGGCCGGCCGCTACGGCCGCACGGAAGAGATCGGCGCCTATTTCGCTTTTCTCTGCAGCGACAAGGCGGGCTTCGTCACGGGTCAGAATCTGCTGATCGACGGCGGCGGCTATCCAGGCACTTACTAAAGCGTCGGGCGAAAAAGTGGAATCCGGTTTTTCGTTAACCTGACGCGCCAGAAGATAAGAATCGAGAGCATTGGGTGGCACCGACTAATCGTCCGATGCTCTGGGTCGGTTTCGCGGGGGAGGCTCTGATCGCACGAAACGCCTCGGCCCCAGAAGCGGAGAAGCAAAAACATGAAAGTCATTGTCATCGGTGCAGGCGTCGTCGGCATCGCCACTGCCTGGTACCTGACGGCCGAAGGCTACGAGGTCACTGTCGTTGACCGCTGCGCGGGTCCGGCCGGCGAGGCGAGTTTCGGTAACGCCGGCGGGATCTGCCCGAGTTTCGCCGGCCCCTGGGCCGCGCCGGGGATGCCGTTCAAGGCAATGAAGTGGATGTTCAAGGCATTTCCGCCGCTGAAAATCCGTCCTCAGGCCGATCCTGCTCAGTGGCTCTGGCTGATGCGGTTCGCCGCCAACTGCACTGCCGAACGATTCGCCGAAAACAAGCAGAGAATGCAAAGGATCGCGCATTATTCCCGCCGCTGCCTTGATGCGTTGCGCGCGGAAACGGGCATTTCCTTTGATTTCGCCGAAAAAGGCACGCTCCAGGTTTTCACCACCGAAGCCGAGGCCGAGGGCGGACGCCGTTCCGCCCGGGTGCTCTCCGGACTCGGCATCAACCATCGTTTCATCGAAGGCGAGGAGATCTACCAGGTCGAGCCGGCGCTTCGCCGCGCGCGCGCGCGTTTTTTGGCGGCACTGCATTTGCCGGACGACGCCACCGGCGACAGCCACATGTTCTGCCATGCGCTCGCCGGACTTCTGAAAGAGCGGGGGTGCCGGTTTGTATTCGATGCCGACGTGCGCGGTTTCGACCGCGACGGCGACAGGATCGCCGCCATCGTGACTCCGGACGGGAAACTGACGGCGGATGCCTATGTCGTGGCCGCAGGCGCCTTTGCGCCGGCCCTGGTCAGACCGCTCGGCATCGCTCTCCCGGTCTATCCGGTCAAGGGATATTCGATCACCTGCCCGATCGACAATGACGACGAGGCGCCGCTGTCCTCCGTCATGGACGAGCATTCCAAGATTATGATCAACCGGCTGGGCGGTCGCCTGCGCGCAGCGGGCGTGGCCGAGCTCGCCGGTTACGACCGGCGCCTTTCGGATGCGGCGCGACGCGGAATTTCCGCCTCGGTGGAGAAGCTTTTCCCCGGCGCCTGCGATTACACCAAGGTTCAGTTCTGGTCCGGCTTCCGGCCGATGACGCCGGATGGCCCGGCGATTGTCGGAAAGACAGGTCTGACCAACCTCTATCTCAATACGGGCCACGGCTCCAATGGCTGGACGCAGTCCTGCGGGACCGGCAAGATTATTGCCGATATCGTTTCAGGCCGAGCGCCCGAGGTCGCTCCGTAAAAGGTTCAACCATGACGCGCTCGCGCGCTGCAGGACACATCAGGATGACGGAAAGGCATTGATAATGTAGACAATTGCCACCGAAAACGCACCCTCCGCGATTGGCCCCGACTCTCAGGCGGTTCGCACGGCGACCTTCTGTTCGTATCCGGACAACTGCCGATCGACCCGCAAACCGGCGCATTCGTCAGCGACGATGCCATCGACCAGATGCGGCAATGCCTTAAAAATATAGCGGCGATCGCGGAAGCGGCGGGGACGGACATGTCGTGCACCCTGAAGACCACGATCCTGCTGACCGATCTCTCAGGCTTTGCCGCGATCAACGAGGTCTACGGCGAGGCCTTCGACGCGCCGTTTCCGGCCAGGGCCTGCTACGAGGTCTCTGCCCTGCCGAAGGGCGCGAAGGTCGAAGTCGAGGCCGTGATCGCAATTTCGAAGGAGCCATGAGAATGACCGGTGAAACCGCCTGCTGCCCCACGCTGACGGCCCTGCCCGCGGGTGCTGACCGCAACTGGGCCAAACGGGCCGTTGCGATCCTCGAGGGCGACGGCCGTCGCTCGGCAGACACCCATCTCGTCAACCCGGTGTTTCCGGGCCTGAAGGGGATATCGATCTATCTCAAGGACGAGTCGACCCATCCGACCGGCAGCCTGAAACACAGGCTGGCGCGATCACTGTTCCTTTACGGCATCTGCAATGGCTGGATTCGCGAAGGCACTACGCTGGTGGAGGCGTCCTCGGGTTCAACGGCGGTCAGCGAAGCCTACTTCGCCCACCTTATCGGACTGCCCTTCATTGCCGTGGTGCCGCGCAGCACGAGTCGGCAGAAGATCGAGGCGATCGAACGGTTCGGCGGGCGCTGCCATTTCGTCGAAAGGCCCGGCGAGGTCTATGACATCGCCGTGCAGATCGCGCGCGAAAGCGACGGCCATTATCTCGATCAGTTCACCTATGCGGAGCGCGCCACTGACTGGCGCGGCAACAACAACATCGCCGAAAGCATTTTCGGCCAGATGATTTCGGAGGCTGATCCGGTTCCGACCTGGGTGGTGATGAGCGCAGGCACGGGCGGCACATCGGCAACACTCGGACGCTATATCCGCTATCGCAACTTCGACACCAGGCTCTGCGTCGTCGATGTCGAGAACTCGGCATTTTACGACGCCTGGCGGACCGGCGACCGCAACGCGGTTTGCAACGCGCCTTCCCGGATCGAAGGCATCGGTCGTCCGCGGGTGGAACCATCCTTCATGCCGGGGGTCATCGACCATATGATCAAGGTCCCCGACGCCGCCTCGATCGCGGCCATGCATGTGCTGTCGGAGCGGCTTTTCCGCCGTGTCGGCGGCTCAACCGGAACCAATTTCTTTGGACTTTGCTGGATTGCCGGCTGCATGATGGCCGCAGGCGAGCGCGGATCGCTGGTCTCGCTGATCTGCGACAGCGGCGACCGCTACACCTCGACCTATTATGACCCGGCCTGGCTTAAAGAAAACAGCATCGACACCGATCCCTATCGCGAGATGCTCGAAGCTTTCCTCGACAGCGGTCATTTTGACCCTGGTGTGCTGACCGCAGAGAAATGAGGTTCCGTTTGGAAGGGCGCCATCCGACACTGGTTAGGGGATGGGCAGCAAAACCATCGGGCGCAGTATTGCTAAGCGCATCGTAGCTGCATGTAGGCTTGTCAGGGGTGACCCGGAGACGGTCGAACGCAACCGCCCGGAAATCCACAAGGCGATGAAGAATGTCTCGCTGGTCCCTACATCTCTACAGGATTGCCTGTCTGCGCTGATGTTGCTGCCGAGGTCATGGGGTTGATATTGGGTGAGCCTTGTGCGGTGGGCGGCACGCTGATCGACGTCTGGGCAAGTATGAAGAGTTTTCGTTCCAGGGAGAGACTATCTAGAATTTTGTGCCCTGGTGTTGTTTCAGGACATAGAGAAACATTCTTCGAACATGATGGCGAACTGGCTTTTGACGGCGTGCCATTCTCGCACTGATCGCTTCCATTCAGTTGAGGTAGCATTGAGGGCCAGTTAGATCAACTTGGCCGCGGCCTCATCACTAGGGAAGTGACCTCGGGTTCTGACGGCGCGGCGGATTTTCGGAATGAGCGCCTCAAAGGAATTCGCGGTGTAGATCAGCCTGCGCACCTCGGATGGATCGTCAAGAAACGGGATGACCTCATTCCAGGCCCTCCAGGCCCTTCGTCAACTCGGCGCGGACCTGGCCAGGTAGGTCACTATCTCGCTGCTGGAGTCATTGCGACGGTCTGCCGGCTGGTTATGGCCTTCGGGCACAGCATCAGCCCGGTCTTTGAACTCCATCGGACTTATAATCCGAGTTTCGAATGCTTTCGGCAATGAACGCCCTACGTTTGAACAATCGAATGTTGAGCGGGCTATAAAGGAAACGCTTCCTTGAGAAGATCAGCCATTCCTTCAGATAAAGTTCCAAGGCTCTGATTCCCGGCGCTCCTGCGTTCATTGCCGAAGGAACACAGGTGGCCGGATTTTACACCGCCCGCAGTCGGTCTACTCTGTCGCTTTTGTGGCCGACGTTTTAATGTATATCTCGTTTTTTTAAAAATGTTTATTAATATATTATAATAAAGTTACTTATATAAATTTTGTATTATTTCATTTTTTAATGGAATTGTTACCACTAATTACTGCAATATATGCCCATATAACTTTATGAGGAGGGGGCATGGCTCATCTTTGTGCAAAATATTTCAATAACCTGCGTGCAAATTGCGCATGGTATCCGGTTTCCGCGCTGGCGCTGGCAACGGCATTTGCAACAGGCGGCGTGGCTGAAGCTGCCAACGAATGCGGAGCGCCTGCCGGTTCGTCCGTCACCTGCACCGCACCCAGCTATCCGAACGGAATTGACTATCACGGCAGCACGCCGCTGACGATGACTGTCAATACGCCCTCCGGCACGATTGGCGGCGGCGGCATCAATAATGTTTCCTCCGACACGGCAATCGTTCAAGGCACGAATGTAGGGACAGTGACGCTTACTTCGGCGAGCGCGGGCATTGATGCCTATGTGAATAGCGCCACAAGCACGGGCGCCGCAATGGGCGTGCTGGCGTCCGGCAGCATTTCCACGTCGACGAGCAGGATTCATGGCCTGATCATTCAGACGTCAGGCCTCGGCGATGCGACCGCACAGATGACCGGCGGTTCTATCACGACAGATTATGCGAGATCCTACGGCCTTTACGCGCTCAGCGCCAACGCCTCCACGACGGGCACAGTAACGTCGGAAATGAGCGGGGGCTCAATAACCACCACCGGCGATTCTTCGGTTGGTGTCGTTGCCACTTCGTCAGGTCTTGGCTTGACGCAAGCCATCATCAGCGGCGGTTCGATTTCGACCGCCGCAGACGATGCCTATGGCGTCATAAGCAGCGCGGGCTACAACGCAGCCAGCACCGCAGAGGTTCTGGTGAAAATGACAGGCGGAACGGTTTCTACAAATGGGGCCTCGGCCCACGGTCTTTTTGCCCAGCATCTTGGCAGTGGCGATGCGGTTATCACGATGACTGGCGGGGCCATCAACATGATGCAGACGACCGGCAACGCGCACGCCCTTTATTCTTCTAGTTCAGGCGCCGGCGATGCGACGGTGAACATGTCCGGCGGCACGATCGTCAGCACGAGCATCAATACTTCCGCAATCCTCGCCCAGGCGCAGCAGGGCAATGCGCATGTCGTCATTTCAGGCACGGCATCGGTCACAAGCAATTCGACAACCGATCCCACAGCCAATCAATTCGGGGTATCTGCCGACAGCTACGGCCCCGGAGAAGCATTGGTCGAAATGTCCGGCGGCCATGTCGAAGCCTGGCGCCGTCCGGTACAGGCGAACGTTCACTCCACTTCCGCTTCCTCCGATGCGGTTATCAAATTCACCGGTGGCACAGTGATTTCCGAGAGCGACTACGCCCTTACAACGGGCAATTTCGGTTCCGGTGACTCGATCGTGACCATGGACGACAGTGATGGGCCTTCGAATATCACCGTCGGCCAGAATTTCGCTCCTAGCCCAAGCGGCTGCTGCAATGCCCCCTGGGGGGTCAATGCCTCGATCAGCAATGGTGGAACCGGCAGTGCCTATGCCAGCCTTTCTGGCGGCCTCGACACAGCAACCATCGATGTCTACCAGAAAAGCGGCGAAGCCTACGGCATTATCGCGTTTGTAAATTCATCCGTGGCGACCGGCTCGGCGACGGCTGTGATGAATGGCGGCACGATTACCCTCTATGGCGACCCTGCCGGCAGTTTGGCCATTGGCATGGCTACGTATAACTACGGAACCGGCGATGCATTTGCCTATGTCAATGGCGGAAAAATCATCGTCGGCGATCATGCGACGGCCGGCGTCTACGTCACCGGTGGCGCCAATGTGCTTGCCAAGATGACCGGAGGTGAAATCAACGTCCTGTCAAGCACCGACAACGCCGGCATTGTCAACAACCACAAATCCTATGGTCTGGGTGCAATTGCCCAGTCTACAGCGGAATACAGCAATCGTGCAGAGATGACCGGCGGCACCATCAATGCGTCCGGCTACGGATCAATTGGTGTTTTGGCGTATAACTACACCAGCGGCATCAGTGAATTCAGCCTCACCGGCGGCACGATCAATATGACAGGTGACGGCCTGGCTGCGATCGGCTTCTCGGACCATACGACAGACGGATACGTCGCGAACATTGCGACCGTCACGATCGGCCCGGACATGGTGATCGATGCGTCGGCGTCATCCTTTGGCTATGCACTCTGGAGCGCAGACCCAAGCGGCGACAACAACATTGCTTTGACCACAGCAGGTTCGGTTGCAGGCGATGCCGTCATGGGCGGTGGCAGCTCCACCTTTACGCTTTCCGGCGGGTCGTGGACCGGCGATATCTATGGCGATTTCGATCCCGACAACCCGATTCCCGGCCTTGCAACCCCGGTTCAGGGCGCCGACAACTTCATCTGGACGGGCGGTACGCTGAACAGCGGGTTTTACGGCCAGGGCGGCAATGATACGGCGACGATATCCGTGCCGAACTCGCCATCCTTTGCCGCGGCGATCTTCGATGGCGGCGAGGATGGCGGGGCGCCGGAAAGCGAGGTTTCGTCCGATTCCGACACGATCACCTTCATCGGCGATAATGACGGCGTCGTCGGCAACAATATCCGGCACTGGGAAAAGCTGACCGTCGACAACAATGCCAGCATCGCCTTTGCCGACAGCAGCCTGACGCTCGACGGCTATGATGGTGGCAATGTCAACGATATGGGCCTTGCCAGCATTATCGGCGGTGCCACGCTGACAGCCGGTGCGGGGCTCGGCCAAAGCTTCACCCTCAACGCCAATCTCGCCAATAGCGGCATGCTTTCCATGCAGGATGGCGCCTATGGCGGCAACATCCTCATTGCCGGCGACTATGAGAGCGATGGCGGCCAGCTCGGCATCGATGTCGATTATTACGATCTTCAGTCCGACGTGCTGACCTTCGGCGGCGCGATTGGCGGGCTCACCGATATCGTCATCAACGATATCGGCTCCCGCGCCACCTTCGGCGCGGTGCTGGTGGCCGACACCACCAATGCCACGGCGATCGACCGGAACGAATTCACGCTCGAGGTCGCCAACCAGACGGCGTCGGGTCTTTATGCCTATTCGATCTACTACAACCTCACCGGAGATCCGGCGATCGGGTCGACGCCGGGCCTTTATCTCTATGCCGATCCCGACCAGATTCAGCCCTACGTCCCGCTTTACGAAGGCTATCAGTCGGTGCTGCTCGAGATGAACACGCTGCCGACCATGCGCCAGCGCGTCGGCAAGCGCTACTGGCTCTATGACGACATGGCGGTTGCCCCGATGCTGACGCCAAAAGACGAGGGGTATTATGCCGACCCGATGGTCGCTGCCGGCCCGACCCGGGCGACGCCGGCGTTCGATGCTGTCTGGGGCCGGATCGATGGCGACTTCTCGCATCTCGATCCGTCCAGCACGATCGTCGGCTATGATTACGACCTGTCGCAGTTCGAGATGCAGGCCGGCGTCGACGGACTGTTCATGGACAATGACAATGGCCGGCTGATCGCAGGCCTGACGGCGCATTACGTCACCGGCGAGGCAAAATTTGCGTCGCGCCATGGAGACAGCAGCATGCACCCGGACGGTTACGGCATCGGGGCAACGGCGACGTGGTTCTCCGACAACGGTTTCTACACCGATGCCCAGGCGGCAGCGACCTGGTATTTGAGCGAGTTGAAGGCGGAAAGCCTGGCGCGCGGCGTCGATGACACCGATGCCTTCGGCTATGCGCTGTCGCTGGAAGCGGGCCGGCAGTTCGGCTTCTCCAATGATCTGATCGCCACCCCGCAGGCGCAGCTCGTCTATTCCGCCGTCGATGTCGACAGCTTCACCGGTGCCTACAGCGACGACATCACCTTCGAGACCGGGGAAAGCCTGACCGCGCGTCTCGGCTTTGCACTGGAGCGGGAGAGCCACTGGAGAAACGACGAGGGCCTGATCCGCAAGGGCAATATCTACGGCATCGCCAATGTCTATTACGAGTTCATGGGCGAGACCAAGGCACAGCTCGAAGGCCTTTACGACATCGCCTCCGAACTTGACAACTGGACCGGCGAGATCGGCTTCGGCGGCGCCTATGACTGGGCCGATAATGGCGGCAGGCTCTACAGCATCTACGCCGAAGTCACCGCCTCCACCGGCTTTGACAGCGGTTCATACGGATATGGCGGAAATCTCGGCCTCAAGGTCAGGTGGTAGGGGATTGGCAGGCGACAAGGCGGCTTTGGCGTGCCGGAATCGAACCGCCGCCTTGTCGCAAACGGCATATCGTCAGTGACACCATCGGCCGCATGGTCGGCTTTGCCGTTCATGCCGTCGTCCACATTCATCGCTTGACCGGAATACGCCGGATCAGGTGTTACTTCGACGCGCTGCCCGCCATATCAGCGGCAGCATGGGTGAGGCCGGAAACCGCTTAAGAACGACCGTCTGCCTGTTCAGACAATCCGAGTCATTTCAATTATCGAGGCGGGAGAGCGGTGATGGCCCCGTCTATTTGCGTTTTTCGTTTGGTTTTGTTGATCAGGTCGCACAGCTCCTGTGCGACATCCAGAGAGAAGAGGATGGCGATTGGTTCGTCGTCTCGGTCGTGAATGGACCACATTGGTCCGTCGCCTTCGATACTCACCGGTACTTGGACTTTATTCATTCCCGTCACCCCTCGTCATTGGTTGAACCGGCGCTATCGAGTTTATGAAACGCCGTAGCAGATGCTTGTACTGCTCTTCGGCGTTAAGGCTCGTTCTGCGCGGCTGACCGAGCGGGCTGAAGATGCGTGCCATGGGCTTTTTGTTCGGGAGATGCGCAGGATGTCAGAAGCGTTCTGGCTGTCAGGCCGCCCAGAACTGTGAACAGCACGGCAAAGCAGGCCAAAACGATCGAAAGCCTGAAAACGAATTCGATTCTCTCGAACCAGGTCATCCTCAATGGCCCGATTGTTTCTACGGTGTCTGCGTTCCCGTAGACAGCGGGCGGAGGTTCGTGCGTCTGAGGCAATAAAGGCATGGCATCTCCGAATGTAACGTCAGCCCGGGACCGGAAACGGTCTTGACGAATTCGATCATGCACGGACCGGATTTTCAGGGTGTGCTGTTATGTTCGGAAATATTGCGGCCTTTCGTGAAGTCTTGCTCCTGGCAACGGAGGCGGCAGTTTCAGTCCTTGCGCCGGGCGAATTTCATGACCACGACGAAGAAGACCGGCACGAAGACAATCGCCAGCACGGTAGCGGAGATCATGCCGCCCATCACGCCGGTTCCGATCGCGCGCTGGCTTGCCGATCCGGCGCCCGACGCGATTGCCAGCGGCAGCACGCCGATCGTGAAGGCGAGCGAGGTCATCAGGATCGGGCGGAAGCGCAGATGCGCGGCCTCGATCGCCGCCTCGCGGACGGATTTTCCGCTCTCGCGCAGTTCCTTGGCGAATTCGACGATCAGAACGGCGTTCTTGGCGGACAGGCCGATGATCGTGATGAGGCCCACCTTGAGATAGACATCATTGGGCATGTCGCGCAAGAAGACGGCCGCAAGCGCCCCGACAAGGCCAAGCGGGATGACCAGCATCACGGAAAGCGGGATCGCCCAACTTTCGTAAAGCGCCGCAAGGCAGAGGAAAACCAGCACGCATGACAGGCCGAGAAGAAGCGGCACCTGTGCGCCCGACTGGATTTCCTGAAGCGACTGTCCGCTCCATTCATAACCGAAACCCGACGGCAGCCCGGCGGCAATGCGTTCGACTTCCGCGATCGCATCGCCCGAGGCATAGCCCGGCGCGGCCTGTCCGGAAATCCGGATGGCCGGAAAACCGTTGTAGCCCACAAGCTGAACCGGTCCCGTGCCCCAGTGGTAGGTCGCAAACGTCGAGAGCTGCACCATGCCGCCCTCGTTATTGCGAACCGACATCTGCATGATATCGTCGATATTGCTGCGTTTTGCGGGCGCGACCTGCACGGTGACGCGCTGCATGCGTCCGAAGTTCGGGAAGTCGTTGACATAGGCCGAACCGAGCGCGGTGCTGATGGTCCGATTGATCTCCGCGAACGAAACGCCGAAGGCATTCGCCTTCTTCCGGTCGATATCCAGCGTGATCTGTGGTGAATCGGCAAGCCCTTCCTCGCGGACCGCTGTCAGAACGGGACTTTCGGCGGCGGCTGCGAAAAACTGGTCGCGGGCGGCAAGCAGCGCATCGTGGCCGCGATTGCCGCGATCCTGCAGTCTGAAGGAAAAGCCGTTGGTGTTGCCGAGACCCGAAATGGCAGGCGGCGAGGTCGCAAAGGCAACGGCATCCTTGATCGACGCGAACATGCCGTTCAGCCGCGTTGCGATTTTCTCCGCGGACTGATCGGCCGTGCGCTCACTCCAGTCCCGCAGGGTCAGATAGACCAGTGCCGCATTTTCGGCGGCGCCGGAAAAACTGAAACCGCTGATCGAAACGACATTTTGTACAGACGGATCGTCAAGCGCGATGTTTTCCATCGTGACGACCGATTCAAGCGTGCGGCTTGCGGTCGCGTCGGGCGGCGCCTGCACCTGCGCCAGCAGCGCGCCCTGATCTTCTGCGGGCAGAAAGTCGCTGGGCAGGCGGACGAACAGGATAGCCACAACCGCCGCGATGGCCAGATATAGCACCATCATCAGGCCGCTTCGTTTGACGATGCGGCCGACCCCGTTGCCATAACCATGCGATGTCCGCTCAAACTGACGGTTGAACCAGCCAAACGGCCCCTTGTGCACGTGACCGTCGCCGGAAACCGGCTTCAGGAAGGACGCACAAAGCGCCGGTGTCAGCGACAGCGCCAGAAAGGCGGAAAACAGGATCGAGGCAACCATGGTCAGGGCGAATTGCCGGTAGATGACGCCGACAGCGCCGGGGAAAAACGCCATCGGAACAAAGACCGATGTCAGCACCAGCGTGATGCCGATGACGGCGCCGGTAATCTGTTGCATCGCCTTTTTCGTGGCTTCCTTTGGGCTGAGACCTTCCGAGGCCATGATGCGCTCGACATTTTCAACCACCACAATGGCGTCATCGACGAGAATGCCGATGGCCAGCACCATGCCGAACATCGTCAGGACGTTGACCGAAAACCCGAGCGCCAGCATGACGGCACAGGCGCCCAGCAACGCCACCGGCACGACGATGATCGGGATCAGCGTATAGCGGATGTTTTGCAGGAACAGCAGGATCACCAGAAACACCAGGATCACCGCTTCCACCAGCGTGGTGAGAACCTTCTCGATCGAAATCTTGATGAACGGCGTGGTGTTGTAGGGGATCGAATAGATGATATCCTCGGGAAACGAGGCCGAAAGCTCTTCCATCCGTTCCGAGACAGCCCGTTCGACCGCGATCGCATTGCCGTCAGACGCCAGTTCGACGGCGGCACCTGCGGCAGGCAGGCCATTGAGGCGCGCCGATGTCGCATAGCTTTGCGCGCCGATCTCGACGCGGGCGACATCGCTCAGTCTGACCGTTGACCCGTCGGGCATTGCCCGCAGGACAATTGCGCCAAAAGCCTCCGGCGAGGAAAGTTGTCCCCTGACAATCAGCGATGCCATGGTCCGCTGATCGCTTGGCGCCGCGCCGATGCGACCGGCGGAGACCTGCGCATTCTGGGCCGAAAGCGCGGTGAGAACATCTTCCGGCGACATATTGAAGCCGAACAGACGGTCCGGATCGAGCCAGACGCGCATGGCCCGCTCGCTGCCGAATTGCCGGACCCTGCCGACGCCGGGAACACGGCGTAGCTCGCCGATCACGTTCCGGCTCATATAGTCGCCGAGATCGGCATCGCTCATCGTACCGGATTTTGACGACAGCGTCACAAGCAGAAGCGTTCCGCCGCCCGCCGCGTCGATATTGATGCCCTGCTGCACCACGGACGAAGGCAGGCGCGCTTCCACCCGGCGCACCCGGTTCTGCACGTCGATCGAGGCATTGGCGGCGTCTGTTCCGGGCGCGAAGGTGACGGTGATGCCGATTGATCCGGAAGAATTCGATGTCGATTCATAGTAAAGCAGACCGGGAATGCCATTGAGCTCATCCTCGATCAGCCGCGTCACGCCCTCATAGGTGTCTTCCGGCGAGGCCCCGGGATAGACTGCCGAGATCGATATCTGCGGCGGCGCGACATCGGGATATTGCGTCACCGGCAGCGCGGTCAATGACAGGAAACCGGCGAGCATGATCGCGATTGCAATGACCCAGGCGAAAACCGGGCGGTCGATAAAGAAAGCAGCCATGCCCGTCAGTCTCCTGCCGTCGTATGCGCAGCGGTCGGTTCCCATGTCTCCGGCGTGACGTTCATGCCCGGTGCAATCTTTTGAAAACCTTCAACGACAATCCGGTCGCTCGCTTCGAGACCTTCGGTGATCACCAGGTTTCCTTCCGTATGCCAGCCGGTCGTAATCATCCGCGTTTCAATCGCATCGCCGTCCCCGACGAGATAGACGTATGAGCGCCCGGCGGTATCGTGCTGCACCGCCTGTTGCGGCACGGCCAGCGCGTTGTCGCGCGATGCCTGCACGACTTTTGCCCGGACGAACATGCCGGGAAGAAGATCACGGTCGGGATTGGGAAATTCGCCGCGCAGGATGATCTGGCCTGTCTGCGCGTCAACCGAGGCTTCGGAAAAGAGAAGACGTCCCTGATAGGGGTAGTCAACGCCTTCGGCCGTGACGAGGCGCATATCGGCATTGCCGGTTTCATCCGCCTGCAGCTGGCCTTCGGCGACGGCGTTTCTGAACGCGAGGAAAGTGTCGGCCGGCTGCATGAAATCGGCGTAGACGGGATCGATCTGGCGGATCGTCGCCATGGCCTGCGAACCGGAGCCGACAAGTGCGCCTTCGGTCACCATCGCCCTGCCGATGCGCCCGGAAATCGGCGCGCGGATTTCGGTATATTGCAGCTCCAGTTGCGCTGCCGTCAGCTCGGCCTGCGCGCGCCGCACTTCCGCATCGCTTTGCTGAAGTTCGGCAACCGCCGTCTCGCGCGTTTCACGGCTGGCAACTCCGTTTTTGGAAAGCCGGATCTGCCGGTCGGCATGCTGCTGAGCCAGTTGCCGCGCCGCAATGGCTGCATCGAGCGTGGCTTGCGCGGAATCGACCGCTGCCTGGAACGGGGCGGGATCGATCTGGTAAAGAAGATCGCCCTCGCTGACAGTCGTTCCCTGTTCGAACACGCGTTTTTGCACAATGCCGGTAACACGCGGCTGGATGTCGGCGGTCACCAGCGGCGCAACACGCCCCGGCAGTTCACTGATAACGGGAAGGGTTTCCGGTTGCGCAACAATGACGGCAACGGCCGGCGGCGGAGGCGAGGCCTGATTGCGCGTCGCGCTGTCATTGTCCGAACACCCCGAAAGGGCCAAACTCATCAAGGCCGCGAGCAAAACTGCGTATCGGCCGCTTATTCCTGACATCTAGACAATCCCGGGCAGAGGTCTTCGCAATCGGTATGAAAATGCGGCGTATGTGAAACGCGCTCGCCAGCTGCCGATATTACAAAACCTGTTGAATTGGCGGCAGATTACAAAATCCGATTGTTGCCAGGGATTCAGAATTGTTGTGAAATGTTGCAGCGGCAGGACACGCCCCATCGGGATGCCGATTTGACATGCACTGTCAGTGTTCGCCGGGCGCGAAACCAGAGCAGCCAATGCCATGGTGGTTCGGCGCGCGTTGTGGTCTGTGCGGATAAGGCGCGAACAATTCGCAATATTTCTTAATATCCGGATATCGGCTGTTGCGTTATCGTCTTTTGCTTGTTTTGTGGTCAGCCACATGCAGGTGATCTTGCAGCAGACATGCAGCAGTATTGACGGCTTCTCGTTTCCGGCAGCATGTTGCTTTCAGGCAGGACCAGTCACACGGCGTAAACGTTCGCATTCGGCTTGCCTGAATACGACATCGCGCCGGAAGGCGTCAGGCCGGTTCGAGGTTCAAATATGATCGCGTCCAGACAATCGTCATCACCGCCCAGTATTCTTATCGTCGAAGACGACGCCGAAATCGCCGGCATGCTGGCCGAACTGATGAAAGGCAACGGGTTCGACGCGCGCTGTGCCCGCGACGGAAACGAGATGGACCGTCTCTTGCGACGGCAGGGCTGCGACCTGATCATCCTTGACGGCATGCTGCCGGGCGAGGACGGTTTCAGCATCTGCCGGCGGCTGCGCAGTGCGATGGCGGTTCCGATCCTGATGCTGACGGCGCGCAGCGAGGATGTCGACCGCATTCTCGGGCTGGAACTGGGCGCGGACGATTATGTGACCAAACCGTTCAATTCGCGCGAACTGGTGGCCCGGGTGCGCAGCATCTTGCGCCGCTCATCGCTTTCCCAGGCGGATGTTGCCACGGCGGAACGCCTGACATTCGACGGCTGGCGTATCGATCTTGCCCGGCGTCAGCTCTTCGATACCGATGGTGACGAGGTTTCGATGACCACAGCCGAGTTCGATCTGTTGTGGGCGTTCTGCTGCAATCCGAACGTCGTCCTCACGCGCGATCAGCTTTTATCGATGACGCATGCCGGTTCGGCCGGACCGGTGGAGCGAAGCGTCGATGCGCATATCAGCCGTATCCGGCAGAAGATCGAGCCGAATATCAAGGATCCCACCTTCATCAAGACCGTTCGCCTGGGCGGCTATCTGTTCGCCGCGACTGTGGAGCCGCTGCCTTGAAGGACGTCAGAGCCGCTTCGATCCGGGCGCAGTTTCTGGCGCTCGCGATATTGCTGATCGTCCTGGTCTCGCTGCTGGCCGCCCTGACGGAGCCGTTCATTCGCGGCCGTCATGACCGGGGCGTGGAGATCGGCCTTATGGCCGGACGCATGGAGCGCATTATCGACAATTATAGCAGCGCGACCACGCCGGCCCAGGAAGACGCCGTCATGGCGCTCGCGGTAAAGCTCGGGGTTTCCGTCTCCGCGGTCCCGGCCGGCGAGGTGGCCGATCTGCATGCCCGCGGCATGCCCGTCGCGCAGCCAGCTTCAGCCCTGACGACGACCCGCAGTCTTCTGCAGGAAGGCTTCGGCGATGCAATCAGACATGTTTTTGAGCCGCATTCGGCAAGACGTGCCCTTGCGGTGCCCATCGACGATCGCAGAGCGCTGGTCTTCGACATGCCGGTATTTCCAAGTTCGGTCTGGTTTTATCCAGCCGTCATCAGCGGCGTCCTCAAAATCGTCATTCCGCTGGTTGCCCTTGCCTATGTCAGCAGCTGGCTGATCATCAGGCCGCTGGCCCGTTTTGCCGTGGCGGCCGAACGGACAAGCGCGGACGACAGGCTGGAGCAGCCGTTCGCAACCGAGGGCGCTGCCGAACTGAGGAGCCTCGCCGCCTCGCTCAACGTCATGCGAAACCGCATTCTGGAAATGGCCGAGGCCCGAACCCGCATGCTCAGCTCCATCAGTCACGATCTCAGGACGCCGCTGACGCGCCTCAAGATGCGCGTCGAATCCGGTGAACCGTCCGATCTTCAGGGAAAGATGCTCAATGACGTGACCGCGCTTGAATCGATGATTAACGAAACGCTGGCCTTCCTGACCGATGTCCAGCACGATTCACCGTTGCGGAAAGTGGATCTTTCCAGCTTGCTGCAGACCATCGCCACCGATTTTTCCGAGGCCAGCGCCGATGTGCGGTTCTCCGGTCCCAGACGGCTCAAATATGTCTGCAAGCCGGAGGCGCTGACGCGTGCGGTATCCAATCTGGTCGGCAATGCCGCGCGTTTTGCCGCGCATATCGAAATCGAACTGGAGGATGCGGGCGAAAAAGGCATCGTCATCCGCATCGTCGATGATGGCCCCGGCCTCAGCGAAGATCTGAAGGGGAAGGTCATGGAGCCGTTCTTCAAGGCGGATGAAGCGCGCAGTTCCGGCACGGGTTTCGGCCTCGGCCTTTCCATTGCCGACGAACTGATCCGCAAGGGACATGGCGGCACGCTGAAACTTCTGGACCGCACGCCGCATGGTCTCGTCGCCGAGATCAGCCTGCCGGCCGTTCACGACATGCATACCCACCCATCCGTTCCCGGCTGACAACATTTCCGAACATCTCAGCAAACTTCTCAATCGGGGCATCACTAGGCTACCGGTATATCCTTGCCCGCATACGGAGCCTTCCCTTGAAAAACAAACTGAAGCTGATCGTCCCTTTTCTGGCTGGCTGTGCCATGCTCAATGCCTGCTCGACGGCGAGCCCCACGGCCTATACCGGCCTGTCGTCAACGGCCTTGCTGCAACCCAGTCGCCATGACAAGGGCGGGCGCGTGCCGCTGAGCTATCGCCGGGAAAATGTCGACTGGCGCCAGTACAAAAAGATCATCGTGGAACCTGTCATCGTTTATGACGGAGCCGACAACCAGTTTGTGAACGTCAAGGAAGAAGACCGGCAGGCCCTCGCGGATTATATGCGCGATGCCTTCACCGAAGAACTTGGAAAACGTTTCACCATAACCGATACCCCGGCGCCGGATGCGCTGAGACTGCAACTGACCCTGACCGGCGCGAAACTGACATCGCCGGTCATCGGCACGCTTTCGCATTTCGATATGGCAGGCGGCGTCTACAATGCGGTACAGGCCGGCCGGGGCCGCGAAGGCAGCATGACCGGATCGGTAAGCTATGCCGCCGAAGTGTTCGAATCGGAGAACGACACGCTGCTGCTGGCTTTCGTTGCAAAACAATATCCGGCCGCGATGAATGTCGGCGCGACATTCTCTTCGCTGTCGGCATCCAGGGTCGGGATCGATAACGCGGCGCGGGATCTCGGCGACCGGTTGAACTGACCGATCTGCCAATGTGATAGCCAGCCCAAAATGCACTCTTGATTGATCCGGGAGAAATATCCGAAATCAGAAATTGTAACCGGCGCCGAACAGGACCTTCTGTTCGCTCGCGCCGAAATCGCCGATACGGTCGCCGAAGTCGGCGTCGGGAAAGTCGTAATAGCGGTATTCGCCGCACCGGGATCGATCATTTGCGCCAGCACGGGGTTTCTTGTTATTGCCGCGGCGTCATCAATGATTGTCACACTTATCGGAGCCGCCGTTACAGGCATTGGCGTTGCGGTGGTGTACCCGGTGGCGCTGTCGATTGCCGCGCCCCGCTCCGATGCGCGTTTCGACGGCGACTGACGCGTGACCGCGGCTTCGTCTCTTCGCTGTTTCGAGAATGATCGAGGGGACGTTCTGTGGCGGTCAGCGGAATTTACGTCCGAACATGAAAACAGTGTCCAAATCCAGCCCCGCAACCAAGTCCATATTATCAATCATATCAAAGCCCTCGCAAAACCAGCGGGGCTTTTGTTGTTCTGGCGCCAAGCCGCCCGTCGCGCGGTGCAGCAAACCCGCGATCACACCATGAAGGCTATTTTTGGGATTCCTCCGCCACGGTTCGGGCGGCGGAGGAATTGTCGTTGTCAGTCGGGCTACTCCTGTCCGGGTGCCGGCACGACGGGTTCGGCAAGTGGAAGCTCCAGCCATTCGGCGACCTGCTCGGGCGTCGGGTCCCAGGGCTGCGCCTCGTCCATGTTGTCCATGGTCACCAGAAGCGACGGGGCTTCATAGTAGTGTCCCGGTTCAACTTCGCCTGCAGCCACGCCCTTGAGCAGTCGGTAGGCCATCACAGAGGCGCTCGAGGGCGGGTTGGCGTAGGATACGGCGAGCTTGCCCTCTTTGATAAGATCGAGTCCGTAAGGGGCTCCGTTCGTTCCCGACGCCAGCAACACCTCGCCTGTCTTGCCGGCTCGCTCGATGGCAATCGATGAACCGACGGCCATGTCGTCGTTGTGAACGTAAATGGCCTTGAGGTCTGGATGCGCTGTCAGGATTTGCGAGGTCGCATCGAGCGCCGTTTGCCGGTTCCAGTCACCCGGCACCTCGGCCACGACCTCTGCCTTGGACCCGGAGTTGGCAAGACCGGTCTTGAACCCCTCGGAATAGGCTTCCGCATCGCCGCGCCCGAGTTTGCCGCTGATAATGGCGACCTTGCCCTCGGGGACTTGCTCGCCGATGAACTCACCCACCGGAATGCCGAAGGTCGGAACATCAATCTGCATGAAACCCGCCACCTTGTCGAGCAGCGCCGGATCGTAACCGTATTCGAAGAAGATCGGCACATTGGCGCGTTGTGCCTGAGCGATCGCCGCCTTCTCTGAGGAGAGCGAGACCGCATAGATCAGGATGCCATCAACCCCGCGGGTGATGGCATCCTGAATATTGGCCAGCTCCTGGGTCGAGTCGTTGTTGGCATTGTAGGTGACAATGTCGTCACCAAGCGCATCTCCTGCCATCTGCACGGCTTCCATCCCGTACTGGTAGAACGGGTCCGGCCCCGCGCGCATGAATGCGAAGGTCTCCGCATTGGCGTTGGACGCAACCGTCAGGGCGGCGACAGATGTCGCAATCGCCAGTTTTAAGCTATATCCTGTCATTTTCACTCCTCCCGTTAGTCGTGGTTTAGGTGGGCCACACGCGATAACGCGCGGCTTCAACGCGACCGCTGCAGGATGACGGCGGCCGTGATGATCAGTCCCAGAACGACGCTTTGGTAGTTCGCGCCAATTCCAAGCAGGTTCATGCTGTTACTGACGAGCCCAAGCAGCAGGACGCCGCCGAGCGTGCCGATCACGGTGCCACGCCCGCCCAGAAGCGGGGTGCCGCCGATCACCACGGCCGCGATCGCTCTGAGTTCGTATCCGGTCCCCATGTTCGGAAGGGCGGAATCGAGGATGCCGGTCAGCACCACCGCCGCGACGCCCACCAGCAGGCCGTTGAGGGCATAGAGCGCAATCTTCAGACGCCGCACGGGGATGCCCGATAGCCGGGCAGCCTCCTCGTTCCCGCCAACCGCAAAAGCGTAGCGGCCAAGCGTGGTGCTGCGCATCACCAGGAACACCGCGACCAGGGCAAGCGCCATCACGTAAACCGGATAGGGAATGCCAGCCAGCGTCCCAAGGCCGAAGACATCGAACAGGGCTCCGGACCCGTTCACGGGACTGCCGCCGCTGATGATGATGGCGACCCCCTGAAGAAGCGTCATCATGCCCAGCGTGATAATAAAGGGGGTCGCCCGGTTGGTCGACACCAGCAGCCCGTTGATACAGCCGATGAAGCCGCCGGCAAGGATGCCGGCCAGAACGCCGAGCAGGACAGAACCGGTCGAGGCGATGGTCAGCGCACAGACCAGCCCGGCCACCGAGAGCATGGCGCCCACCGACAGGTCCAGTCCCGCGCCGATCAGCAGAATGGTTTGGCCAAAGGCCGCGATACCGAGCGCCGACACCTGGAACAGGATATTGAGAAGGTTGTTGGCGCTCAGGAAGCGCGGATTTCCGACCGCCGTCAGAACAACGATCGCGACGAGCGTTATCAGAAGTGTGTAGCGGCCGACCGTGGCCAATTTGGGCGTTTTCGCCTTCGAGTCGTTTTTATCCGTCATGGGAATGGGTGTGGCATCAGACATGAGCTTCAGCTTCCGTTGACTGGGCTTGGATGGCCGTGAGGAGCGCTTCGGGCGTCAGCCCCACAGGGGTCATATCGCGGTTGATCCGGCCTTCCCGGAGGACGAGGATTCGATCAGCCAGGTCGATCAGTTCCTCCAGATCCGTTGACAGGAAGATGACGCCAGCGCCGGCCGCCGCGAGCGAGCGCAGGTGATCGTGGATTTGACGTTGCGCCTCCACGTCGACGCCCTGGGTCGGATCTTCGAGAACAAAGAGCTTCGCCCCGGCAAAGATCGCACGACCGAGCAGCGCCTTGCGCTGGTTGCCGCCGCTCAGGAACCGGACTTCCTTTTCGGGCGCGCGCGGATGCAGGTCGAGCCGGTCGGACATCTGCAATGCCTCATCCCGCTCGCCGCCAAGGTTCAGCCAGGAGAAGCGTGCGAGCTTGCCGAGCGCGGCAAGAGAAATGTTGCCGGAAACCGGCATCGGCATCACGAGACCGCGCCCGCGCATATCTTCGGGAATGAACACGACGCCCCGCGTGATCGCCTCCCGGACGGTTGCCGGTGCGAATGGCTCGCCGCCGAACACCATCGTGCCGTCGGCACGCGTTACACCGCTGATCACTTCTGCAAGTTCACGCGTGCCGCTTCCGACAAGGCCGGTGAGGCCGACGATCTCCCCCGCGCCGAGCGTCAAGGAGATGTCGCGGAGCTTGCCCGGAACATTGATCGTGCGCAGGCTGAGTAGAACCTGCGGAAACGAGGTCGTTACCGTTTTGCGCACCGTTCTCTCAAGGTCACGTCCGACCATCAGCGAGATCAGGGCCTCCTTGTCGGCCGAGCGGTCTTCCACGACGTGAACCGTGCGGCCGTTGCGCAGCACTGTGATCCGGTCCGAGATCGCGAGCACCTCGTCGAGATGGTGCGAAATATAGACGATGGCCAGCCCCTTCGCCGCCAGATCGCGGATCAACTGGAACAGGAACTCAGCCTGGTTCTTGTTCAGCGCGGCTGTGGGTTCGTCGAGAAGAAGGACTGCGGCATCCTTGTGGACGGCCTTCGCGATGGCCACCTGCTGCCTGAGCGCGATATCCAGATCACCCAGGCGGCTATCGACCGGAACCTGCAGGTTCATCTGATCGAGGAGTGCCTTGGCCTTTCTGGCCATCGTGGCTTCGTCAACCAAACCGAAGCGGGTCCGCGGTTCGGCGCCGAGGAAGATATTGGCCGCCACCGACAAGTCGAGGTGGAGTTCCGCGTTCTGATGGACGACCGCTATACCAGCCTTTTGGCACTCGAGAGGATCGAGCGACGAATAACGCCGCCCGCCGACGTGGATTTCACCGGCATCGGGTGGCTGCGCCCCGGCGAGGATCTTGACCAGGGTCGATTTTCCTGCGCCATTCTTGCCGACAAGGCCGTGCACCTCGCCGCGCGCCACCGAAAAATCGACCTCATCCAGTGCCCGGGCGCCAAGAAACGACTTGCATATCCCACGGGCCTCGATGGCCAGGCTTTCTGTACCCTGTGTCACCTGTTCCTCCGTTCGAACGCATTTCTTTGTTCTGATCGTTCCGACTGGTAAAAATAACTGGTTTTCAGAGCCGCGGTCATATCGTCTGCCCGCCGTCGACGATGAGCGTTTGACCGGTCGTGAAGGCGGATTCGTCGCTGGCGAAATAGACTGCCGCTGCGGCCATTTCATCCGGCTCGCCCAAGCGCCCCATCGGTTGACGGGCGATGAAATCGCGACGCGCCTGCTCCGGATCGTCCAGTGCGGCGATGCGCTCGTCAAGCGAAGGGGATGCGGTGGTGCCGGGGCAGAGGGCGTTCACACGCACGCCGCTGCGGATGACGTCGCGCGCAACGGCCTTGGTCAGTCCGATCAGTGCGGCCTTGCCCGCGCCATAAGCCGCCCGGTTGGGAACGCCCGAGATACTGGAAACCACCGACGAAACGTTGATGATGGAGCCGGACCCGCGGTCGATCATTTGCGGCAGTGCCGCGCGAATGGTGAAGTAGCAGGAGGTGACGTTCTGATCGAGGCTGCGCGCCCAGTCTTCTTCGGAGCAGTCGAGGATCGTGCCGTTGTGGACCCAGCCCGCGCAGTTGAAGAGGATGTCGACCCGACCAGCATCGGCGATGGCGCCACGCACAGCATCGGCGTCGGTCACATCCAGCGCCACGGTTTCGATTGCCGGTGCAATCTCCGGCAGGTCCGCCATTTTCGAAGCCGTTCGGCTCGCCGCGACGACCTCTGCGCCTTCTTGCGCAAAGGCAATAGCGACTGCTCGCCCAATGCCCTGTCCTGCGCCGGTAACGAACGCACGCTTGCCTTTCAGCCGGGCCACCATTGTTTTACTCCCATCTTGCTCCAGTGTATCGGCGCGTTGGCCTCACACATCCCGTCTTCTCAACTGCTTGAATGCCGGCTTCGGTGCGGCAGTATTCTTGAGAAGGATCCCGCACCGAAGCCAGTCATCAGCGGAACGTCAGATCCTGTAGATCCGCTCCGCCGTCGCGCCGAGCACATTGGCGCGCTCCTCATCCGAATAGCGTTCCAGCGCTGCCCGGTAGGCCGCCAGCATGGTCGGGTAATCCGTCCAGAGTTTCTCGATCGGGAAGTTGCTGCCGAACATGCACCGTTCGGACCCGAACATCCCGATACAGTCATCAATGATCCTGCTGATCAGGTCCTGATCGACCCGGTGAACGAAGGTGCCCAGACCACTGAACTTGATCGCGATATTCGGGTTCTCCGCCAGGCGCGCCATTCCCGATCGCCAAGCCTCTACGGTTTCCGGATCGTCGCCCTCCAGCATGCCAGCGTGCACAAGCACGAAGGTAATGCCGGGGAAATCGCGCACCAGCTTTGCAGCATTCTCCATCTGGCCGGAGAACACCTGCAACTCGAACAGCCATCCCATTTCCTCGACATGGGAGAGGTTGCGACGGAAAGCCGGGTCGTTCATCTGGTCCGGCACAGGCGCGTAGCGGTAAAGCTGGTTCTCGTGCCAGTGGAGCTGCTGGCGGCAGCCACGCATCCGGCTGGAGATGCGGGCTTCCTCCTGCATCACTTCCAGGCAGCTGTCGTCCATCAGATTGGCCGGCGCGACGATGGCGTGTGGCCATCCCGTACGTTCAGCCAGGTCTTCAACCCACCGAACCTCTTCGATCTCCCGGCCCGGTCCCCAGTTGGGCTGGACATAGACCGCCTTTTCGACCCCCGCCGACTGCGCATCGGCCTTGTATTCCTCGATCGGATAATCACGGCGGATCGGCTCATAGGGGCCGAAGATGCGCGGCTGCATCGGACCGTTCAGCCAATCGAGGTTCTGTCGTTCCCAGACATGAAAATGGCAATCGACCAAAGTCATAGCACCCTCCCGGTATTGCTTGTGTCGTCAGGCCGCCCGGAAACGGGCACGGGCCTCATCCATCGTGACGCCACGCCGCGGCGCGCGCGTCTTTCAACCTGTTCGTCCAGCCCGGAGATTTCGTCGCAAAGGGCGCCAAGCGTCGCCGCATTGCCGAGCCGGTCAATGGCACCCAGAACCGCCTTCAGACCGCGCGTTTCCGGCCGAAAGGCCGGGTCGCCCATCAACGGCGTTAACCAGACGAGCCTGTGTGCGAGCCGGGCCAGTCGTTCTGTCGCCCCTTGCATCGCGCTGATATCACCGCGCTCCAGACCATCCGAAACCACGATCACAAGAGCGCCCCGTGCCAAGGTCTGAAGGCGGTTTTCGCCAAGAAAGGCTTCGAAGCTCGGTCCAATGCGGGTGCCGCCGTCGAAATCGTAGATCACATCCGACAGACGCTGTAGCGCGTCGTCGATATCGCCGCGCGCGAGCGTGCGGGTGACCCGGGTGAGGCGGGTGCCGAATGTGAACACCTCCATCTGCGGGGCGGCCTGCATCAGCGCATGCGCACAACGCAGTGCATCGGGGCTCGTAGTCTTCAATGATCCGGACACATCAATCAGCATCAGAACGCGGCGGAGACGCAACGGGCGCTTGCGATAGAAGAGATCAATGATTTCGCCGTCGCTGCGCCGCAGATGCGAAACAACGCGGCGCATGTCCAGCACGCCATGCCGCGGAGACCGCGCTAGACGACGCGCCCGCTGGCGGGGGAGGACGGTCGCCGCCGTCCGGGCAATACGCCGGCAGATCTCACGCTTTTCGGGGCCGGTCTGCGGCAATCGCCGGTTGGTGAGCAACTCGTCCGGGCTCGCCTGCTGGCCGGTGCCGTCATCGCGCTCAACTGACGGCGCATCCCCGTAAGTCGACATCTCGGGCGGTTGATCGCTCTCGCTCTCGTCCGTCTGCTCGACCGTCTCCTCGAGCACCGTCTTTCCGTCTTTGAACCACACACTGAATATCTGGTCATATGTGTCGATATCTTCGACACGGGAGACGATCGTGACACGGCCGGTCCAGTACAGATCCTCCGTCGACAAAAGATCAACGAGCGTCATTGCCCGCAGGAAATCACTGCGACGGATCGGCGACATTGCGAGGCCGGCATGCGCCAGCGCATCCAGAAACCCGTTGAGATGCTGTTCCGCCCGCATGCTCATGCCATGCTCCCTGGCAGCAAATCCGCCTCGCACATGACATGGGCCAGGTCTTCTTGTTCCTTGACCAGAAGCCCGAGCGAAAGTCGCAGTGCGGTTGGCCAGTCCTCGCCGCTTCGTTCCAGCGCCATGGCGCTCATCGCCCATTCGACGCTCTCCGAAATCCCCGGTTGGCGCGAAAGCGGCAGGCTGCGGACACGACTGACGGCCTCCACGAGCGCGGCTGCTGCATCTGCCTGCAGCCCCGGTGCGCGGGCCTTGATGATCCGCAACTCCAATGCGGGGTCCGGCATGTCGATCCAGTGATAGGCGCAGCGGCGTTTCAGGGCGTCGTGCAGGTCGCGAGTCCGGTTCGAGGTGAGAACCGCGATCGGCGGAACGGATGCCGAAATGGTTCCAAGCTCGGGGATCGTGATCTGGAAATCGCCGAGGAATTCCAGCAGGAAGGCCTCGAACTCCGCATCGGCCCGGTCGATCTCGTCGATCAGGATGATCGCGCCCTCGGCCTGTCGCAATGCCCGCAGAAGCGGACGCTCCAAAAGAAAGTCGTGCGTGTAGATATCGGACAACGCCGCCGTCTCGCCTGCGCCAAGGCGCATCTGCAACAGCTGCTTGGGATAGTTCCACTCGTAGAGAGACTGTGCTGCTTCAAGCCCCTCGTAGCACTGAAGCCGAATAAGTTCGCGCCCGGTGATGGCGGCCAGCGCATGCGCAGCTTCAGTCTTGCCGACACCGGGTTCGCCTTCGAGAAGCAACGGCTTGCCGAGGCTGACACTCAGAAAGATCGCTGTCGCAAGGCCGAGATCGGCGAAATAGCCGACGCGCTCCAACTTTTTCTGGACAGCACGCGGGCTGTTCATGGTTGGCAGTGCCGCCTGCATCTTCAGCCCTCCACGGCGCTGTTGCGCGCGATATCGAGTGCACGCAACACCCGTTCGGGCGTGATTGGCAATTCCTCGACGCGTGCGCCGCAGGCATCGAAAATCGCGTTTGCGACGGCCGGGATGGGCGAATTGGCCGTCATCTCGCCGATGCCCTTGCCGCCGAACGGCCCGTTCTGGACCGGACGTTCCAGAATGACGCTGGTAACCGGAGGCGTGTCGCCCGGTCCGGGCATCAGGTAACTTGAGAAGTCGGTCGGTCCATGGGAGCGATCGGGATAGTATGGTTCCGTCGTCTCGTAGAGGGCATGGGAAACCCCCATCCACGCACCGCCGGCAATCTGCTGATGCACCATGGCGGGGTTGAGGGCGCGTCCCATTTCGTAGACGCTGAAGATCTTCACGATATCGACCACGCCGGTTTCGTCGTCCACGGCGACATCGATCACTGTGCAGGCATGTGACTGCGCAGAGTCGGGATCCATCTCGCCGGTCTCCGGAACAGGGTAGCTCCTGGGCTTCAGGAACATGCCGCGCCCGGAGATGGTCCGGCCCTGCTGGAAGTGCGCAATCCCCGCTACATCGGAAATACTGATCTTTTTCTCTTCCGAGCCCTTGAGCTTGATATAGCCGCTGCCGTCGGTTTCCAGGTCTGCCGGGTCGACTTCCATCTCCTCGGCGGCCACCTCAAGCATGACCTCACGCGCCTCGCGCGCCGCCATGATGACGGCATTGCCCACCCGGTGCGTGCCGCGGCTTGCAAAGGTCCCCATGCAGTGCGGGCCGGTGTCGGTATCGGCGGTTTCCACCATGACGTTGTCAACCGACAGCCCGAGAACCTCCGCCGCGCATTGCGCCGCGATTGTCTTGATGCCCTGGCCGAGATCGACCGAAGACAGGGTAACAACGAAATTGCCAGTCGTTGTGGCATGGACAAGCGCCTGCGAAGGATCGCCGCCGAGATTCATGCCCGTCGGGTAGTTTACGGCGGCAAAGCCGCGCCCATAGAGGATGGCCATCACAATCCCTCCCGCGTCAGAGACGACATTTTCTTGCAATCCTCGGGCAGGTCGTGCCCGACCAGTTCCGCTGCACGCTGGATCACCTCCACCAGCGCCGCGCCCTCGACCACCTTGCGGTGCGCCTTGATGTCGCCGTCGCGGTAGGCGTTCTTCAGCCGGAACACGAGGGGATCGATACCGAGCGCCCTGGCCTCGCGGTCCATCTGGCTCTCCAGTGCAAAGTCGGCGATCGTCACGCCGAAACCGCGCATCGCACTGGATGGCGTACGGTTGGTGAAGACGCAGTGGCAATCCGCCCAGACGTTGGGGATCGAGTAGGGGCCCGGCACATGCGCGGACGCTTTTGTCGTGCCATAGGGCGTGTGGCGCGAATAGGCGCCGGAATCGACGTAGTAGGTCATCTTCCGGGCCAGGATCCGGCCATCATTGGTCACACCATCCTTGATGTAGATGCGCTCTGCCGCGCGCGGCGAGGACACCTGCATCTCCTCGGCGCGGTCATAGACGAATTTCACCGGCCTGTTGGTCAGCATGGCGCCGATGCAGGCAAGCGGTTCGACCATCACGTCGACCTTGCCGCCAAAACCACCGCCGACAGTGCCGCCGATGACCCGCAACTTGGCGGTTGGTACGTCCAGGATGAGCGCCACGTTGTCGAGCGTGAAGAAGCAGGCCTGGGTATCGGAATAAATCGTCAGACGGCCATCGCCCTCCGGCTTGACAATGCAACCCGTGGTCTCGACCGGCGCCTGCTCAATGGGGCGCGACTGGTAACGGTGTTCAAAGATCCGGTCAGCGGCCGCGAAGCCTTCTTCGACGTCTCCGAAGCGGATGCGACGGAACGGATGCCCTTCATATTCGAAGTAGTTGTGGCCATGAACCGGGTTGACCAACGGCGCATCCGGTTTCAGCGCGTCTTCGACATCGAACACGGCCGGCAAATCGTCGTAGTCGACACGGATACGGCTGGCACCTTCCAACGCCGCCGCTTCGGTTTCGGCGATCACGGCACAGATCGGCTCGCCCCAGTAGCGCACACGGTCTTCCGCCAGCACAGGCTCGTCGTTCGGACCGACATTGATCAGGCGAAGCACCGTATACCAGTTCTCCGGCACATCCCTGGCCGTGATAACGCGGACCACGCCGGGAACCCGCATCGCCGGCGCGGTGTCGACGGATCGCAGCGCGGCGTGATGGCGCGCGGCACGACAGATCTTGATGTGCAGCGTTCTCGGGAAAAGGTGATCTTCGAAATACTTGGTCGTACCGGTAACGTGGCCGCGCGCATCAAGCCGCGGAACGGTTGCACCGATGACATGCAGGTCGTCCTTGCGCTCGTCGGCGAAGTAGCTGCGATCCAGGGTTTCCGAGGATGATTGGTCGTCCATGTCAGCGCTCCTCACTCAGTGACCAGGGCATCGGCATTTTTTGCCGAACGCATCTCGACCGCCGCCACCTTGATCGCGCGGATAATCGGATGATAGCCGGTGCAGCGGCAGACATTGCCCGAGATGGCACGCACGATCTCATCGTCTGTGGGGTCGGGGTTTTCCTCAAGCAGCGCGGTGGCCACCATCAGCATTCCGGCGTTGCAGAAGCCGCACTGGGTGGCGAAGCCCTCCACCAGCGCCTTCTGGAGCGGCGAGAGATCGCCGTCCTGCTCCAGCCCCTCGATCGTCCTGACCTGGGACTCGTCCACGGTTTCCACGGGGATGAGGCAGGAGCGCACCGGTTTTCCATCGAGAATGATGGTGCAGGCGCCGCAGGTGCCTTCTTCGCAACCGCGCTTCGTTCCGGTCAGTCCAAGCTGATCACGCAGAACGGAGAGCAGGGTTGTTCCGGGTTTCACAAGCAGTTCCTGAACTGCGTCATTGACAAGAAGCGTCACAATCCGTGAGGCCATTTTTTCCTCTTCTGCCGACCTGCGGCCATTTGTCGAAGTGTGGAGCGGTATGCACGTCAGGCGCCGGTCAGAGCCCGGCGTATATGAACCGGGATAACGCGGGCGCGGTACCAGGCGCTGGCAATCGCGTCGGAATAGAGCTCCGTGTCTTCTTCGAAGGCGGCGGCTGCCGCCGTGACATGTTCCGCATCCAGCGGTTTGCCGATCAGTGCCTTTTCGACCGTCAATGCGCGGACCGGGCGTGGCGCGACGCCGCCGAGTACAAGATTGACCGTGCTGACAAGGCCGTCCTCAACTGTCAGGTGGGCGGCAATCGTGACAATGGCCGCCGAGTTCGACGTTCGCCGCATTGCCTTGGTGAAGAACCAGCTGTTGCGTTCGGGGATATCGAAGGCCACATTCGTGGCAATCTCCTCGTGCCCGATACCTTTCCTGACGATCTCCGCGACGGAAGTCCGGCGCATGCCGTTTTCGCTTGCGACCTCGGCTTCGGCATCAAGCGCCATCAACGCTACCGCCAGGTCGCCACCGTTGGCGGCAAAGAGATTGCCGCCGACAGTGGCGACATTGCGGATCGGCGGCGAGGCGATTGACTCGATAACGTTCGACAACACGGCAAGACGCGGATCGCGACCAAACGCGTCGAGCGTTGTGGTGGCTCCGATGGTGGCGCGACAGCCTCCCACCGTTATCCCCGAGAGACTGAGTTTGCGGAGCGATACCAGTGTATCGAGCACACCGGCCTTGGTGTTGATCTCCGGCATCAGCAATGTCCCACCGGAGAGGAGCGCGCTGGACCGCGAACTGGCCAGTGCGTCAAAAGCCGCCTTCAGATCCGAAGGAACGAGTACATTATCTAGCATATTCTCCATCCCATATGGCTTTCTCCTGCCATTGAGATCACGCTACAGCACACAAACGCAGCGCGCTTATCGGTCTGTCTGAAGTGCTTATCATTGGGTCGGAACCTTGCGCCGGTACGCCGCAGGGCCGAACGGATCAAATCCTGGAGGTCGCGGCCCACGGCAAAACGGCGGCCGAGGCTTCGACCGCCGTTTCATGGATCAAGAAGAAATGCCGCGTGCGATACTGCTGACTTGTGCGTCCTCCGAGGGGGAGGGGCAGGGCTTTAGGCATCGTCCAGCGCTGCCGCCAACGCATCCCAGGCAAGGAGTGCACATTTGCGCCGGCTGGGAAAAGCCCGGACCGCTGCCAGAACCGCCAGGTCGCCGAGCCCGTCAAGATCCTCGGGTCCTGTTCCCGACAATAGCGTCTGGAGGCGTGCGTTCAGAGCGCGGACATCTGCCAGCGTGCGATTTTTGATTGCTTCGGTCATGAGCGAAGCGGATGCGATTGCAATGGCGCATCCCTGGCCGTCGAAGGCGGCATCCTCCACGCGTCCCCGGCTATCGATGCGCAGCTCGGCGATGATTTTATCACCGCATAGCGGGTTTTGCGCACGGGCGCGATGCGTCGCGCCTGTCAACGAACGGCGGTTGCGCGGCCGCCGCCCGTGATCCAGGATTGTTTCCTGATAGAGATTGCGCAAAGCGTCGGTCATTAAACCTGAAGGACTCTAGAACCGCCCTCCGTCCAAAAATATCAGGACGCGCTGGCAAAACGTTCCTTCAAGGCGTCGAACCCGCCCTGAAATACGTTTTTACCCATGCCGGCGGCCTCGGCCTCCGCTTTCTCGGGCGCGCAGTCGAAGGTTGCCGTCCATTTGGCAAAGCAGCGGTTGCCGTCGGTAACCGGGAACAGGCGAAGCGTCGACTTGTGGTTGGTAATCGGGGCCGGCGTCTGAAGAATGGTATAGGAGAAGTAATACTCGTCCTCGGAAAACGACAATAACTTCTCGCGCAGTTGCGCGCCGGAGACGAGTTCGAAATTTCGCACACAGCCGATCTGGTCGGGCGCAAGGCCGTCCTCGATGTGGCTCTTGACCATGCGCGGATGCCAGTCCGGCAGACCATTGAAATCCCGAATCACGGCCCAGACTTCGGAAGCCGGCGCATCAATGACACTTGAAACGGTGACAGTAGGCATAAGAAATAAATCCTCGGATTGTTTGCAACCGACACCATATTAGCGATGAACGCGGGCAGGACTTATCGCTGCGTCGGATGTACCAATCGCTCAGTCTGGAAACTACGCGACCATGGAGCGCGCCGCAGACCGGTAAACCGCAGGCGGCACGCCGACATGCTCGCGAAAGAAGCGCGAGAAGTTGCCCTGGGACGTGAAACCGAGATCCAGAGCGATTTCCGTCAGCCGGTCCTCGCTACCCTGGACATGGCGCAATGCCTCCTCCATCAGAAGCATGTTCCAGAAAACGTTCGGCGTGACGTTCATCTGTTCCTTGAACAGCGCGAAGAAATGCGGTCGGGATAGCCCGACATCCCGCGCAACCTCGTCGAAGCGGATCCGTTTGGTGACGTTCTCGTTCATCAGCTCGATAGCCTTGCGGATGCGGAAATCGCGCGCGACCGGTACCGCCACTGGCCGGTTTTGACACTGCCGGTCCGCTTCGGCTGCATCGAGGACCTGATCGATGAAGGAAATGATCTCGAAAAGCTGGATATGGCTCGCCCCGTTTCCATCGACCAGCCGCTCGACCATCTGGATCGCTATATCATGCATGCAGGGATCAAGCGGGATTGCCGGGTGGGCGAAAAAGGCGGCGTTTGTATTGAGACAGCGGCGTTGCCGGATCCAGTCGGGATCGAGATAAAAGGCAAGAAAAATACCACCACTATTCTGTGGCATCAGGTTGTGGTTATGCGGTTCGAAGGAGTTGACGCCAACGGCCATATTCCGGGTCGGCACGACCTGTCGCTTGCCGATCGTCATCTCTCCGGCCTCGCCGTCCAACCACATGATGAGGTGAGCGTCCTGGTGAGCGTGCGTGACAAGATCGCCAACGACGTTTCGGATCGACAGGTGTCCGAAATCCCCCTGATAAAGAACAATAGCTTCGCGCATCTCCATCCCCTTTTTGACCTTGTCGTCAGGAGTTCGGGCTACGTGGCTTAATGTGTCTCGGGCGCCAGTTTCTTTGGCTCCCCGCGCAGCGACATGCGTTCAGATTCGTCGCAGACACGCTCACGCGCCTGCGCCATCCCGCATGCTTACGAAAACTCCTCCCTTTTCAGGCCTCGCGACAACGCACAAAGCCCCCCACCAAAGGTCGCCGACAGTCTTCTCCTCGCCGCGATTGCTTTGGTGGCTAACGCCAGTTGGCGGAAATAAAAATTAACTCTTGGCGAGGTCCAAAGCAATACAAAGCGGCTGTTCGATTAGCCGAAAACCAAAGATTCAGACTGAACGATATTTGATCCCACTGAAGGATAAGCGGTGTGAAGAGAACGAATTATTGTCCCAGACGTCGACCTCCTGCACCCCCGGTCAGACGAGAACTTAGGCTGCAAGCCAGCTTACCTTTTTCGTTCAGCTCCGGGAAAATCGGCGAACAGTACATGAAGGCCACGTGATGAATGACACCACTACCGTTCTCTCCGAAGCCCTTGCCTGGTCAAAGGAAGGGCGTCGCGTCGCCCTGGCAACCGTCGTTTCCACATGGGGGTCGTCGCCCCGTCCGGTCGCGTCTCATCTGGCCGTGGATGAGGAGGGTCGGTTCGTCGGCTCGGTCTCCGGCGGCTGCGTCGAAGGCGCGGTGATCCAGACCGCCGGAGAGGTGATCGAAAATGGAGAGCCGCGCCTGCTGAAGTTCGGTGTTGCCGACGAAACCGCCTGGCAGGTGGGGCTTGCCTGTGGCGGCACCATCGAAGTGTTCGTGGAACGCCTTGCAGACGCGGAATCTCTCTCCACTCTGGTGAACGATGCGTCCGGCAGTGACGTGGCGGCGCTTGTGACGTTGGTGCCGGAAGGGCAGCATTGCAGGCTTCTCGCGTCCGGTGCAGAAAACGGCGACCTCATCCTCGATAGCCAGGAGCACGCAGGGGTCGCCAATGCGGTAGAGTCTTCGCGCAGCGGCTTTGTCGATGGGCCGTCCCGGCGGCTTTTTGTCGAGGTCTGGGAGCCGCCGCTCCGCCTGATCGTGGTCGGTGCTGTTCATATCACCCAATACCTTGCGCCGCTTGCAGTCCAACTCGGATACGAGGTCACGGTGATTGACCCGCGATCCGCCTTCGCGTCGGCCGAACGGTTGCCGGAGGTGACGCTGATCGACGTCTGGCCCGACGATGCGATCGCGACGCTTCGCCCTGACAGGCGGACCGCAGTGGTCGTGCTGACCCATGATCCGAAGTTTGACGACCCGGCCCTCATCGCCGCGCTGCAAACGCCGGCATTTTACATCGCGGCGCTCGGTTCGCGCCGCACCCACGCAAAGCGTCTGGATCGGCTGACATCCGCAGGCTGCGATGCCGCGGCTCTCGATCGGATCAATGGGCCGGCGGGGCTTGATATCGGTGCCCGGACCCCGCCCGAAATCGCCCTGTCGGTGGTCGCCGAGATGACGGCGCAGCTCCGCCGTCCCGCTACAAGCATCGAGGGTTCGAAATGAAATTCGAAACGGTTCCCGTCGTCACGGCGGATGGCACAATCCTCGCGCATTCGCTGCGCCTTTCTGATCTGACCCTCACCAAAGGGCACGCGCTGTCTCAGAGCGATGTCGACGCGCTGGCCGAAAGGGGTTTTGAAGAGATCACCGTTGCCCGGCTTGAGCCCGACGACGTGCGTGAGGACCTTGGGGTTACACGCGCCGCTGCAGGTCTCGCCGGTGCTGGCGTTGTCGCTGCCCCCGCCCATGCCGGGCGGGTCAATCTCCACGCGGACGCGTATGGTCTGGTGCAACTGGATGCGGACGCGGTCAACGCGCTCAACGCGATTGACGAAAGCATCACCATTGCGACGCTCTCCCCTCAGGACATGGTTCGGCCCGGTGACGCGATCGCCACAATCAAGATCATTCCCTTTGCGGTAACCGAACGCACGCTGCAAGCATGGGACCGGGCAGCGCGTGCCATAGAGGTAACGCCTTTCGTTCACCATCGGGTGTCGCTGATCCAGACCCTTCTTGGCAAGGCGAAGCCCTCGGTTCTGACTAAGACCTGCAACACGACGGCGCAACGACTGGAATTTCTGGGCAGCACTCTGGTCGGCGAGGTTCGGGTTGCGCATGAGACAACCCCGGTTGCCGATGCGATCACCGCGCGCCTTGCTGCCGGCGACGAGCTCGTGCTCATCTGCGGTGCCTCGTCCATCGTCGACCGCAAGGACGTGATCCCGGCGGCGATCGTCGCGGCGGGTGGAACCGTCGAGCACTTCGGCATGCCTGTCGATCCGGGCAATCTCCTGCTTCTGGGCCATGTGGGGCAGGTGCCGGTGGTCGGACTGCCGGGCTGCGCACGGGCGCCTAAACTCAATGGCACGGATTTCGTCTTGCGCCGTCTCCTGGCGAAGCAGCCGGTCACGGCGCAAAGCATCCAGGGGATGGGTGTCGGCGGTTTACTCAAGGATCTGCCGGAACGGCCGCTGCCGCGTGCCACCCTTGCTCGGATGCGGGACGCCACCCGCCGGACAAAAGATCGGTCGCCTCATATCGGCGCAATCATTCTTGCTGCCGGACAATCGAGCCGCATGGGGTCCAACAAGCTGCTGCTTGAGCTCGATAAGCGTCCCTTGGTGCGTCACGTCGCCGAGGCGGTCGTGGAAACAAAATTCCATCAGGTTGTTGCTGTCGTCGGGCACGAGGCGGATAGGGTTCGTGCCGCCCTGTCCGGCCTTAATCTCGAAATGGTCGAGAACGAGGATTACCGGGCTGGCCTGTCTACTTCGCTGCGGCGGGGGATTGCTGCTCTGGGGGACGATATAGATGCCGTGATGGTCTGCCTCGGCGACATGCCGGATGTGGACGTGGAGCTCTTCCGGAGACTGTCAGGTGCGTTCGACCCCGATGAGGGACGCGCAATCGTCGTTCCGGTGCGCGCGGGCAAGCGCGGCAACCCGGTGTTGTGGGGGCGACAGTTCTTTGCCGATCTTGTCAGCCTCAGCGGCGACGTCGGCGCACGCCATCTGATTGGCCATCATGCCGAGTGGGTGGCGGAAGTGACCGTCAAGGACGATGGGATTTTTACCGATCTGGATACACCTGAAGCGGTCGTCCAATGGAAGGCCGATCAGCGCAGATCTGCACCGGATTGACGTGGTGGCCTACCGTAGAAACTATGGCCTAACCTGGCATAATGCATATTGCTAAACGCTTAGGCGGATGGGCAAATCCCTCGCAATATCAAGGCAACGGGACAGCCTTTCGGTGTGGGTGTCAACGGTTTCAGTTTTGCCAGCGGCGCAGGTCAGTGCCGGCGGCGCGCGGGGTATTCCGGCTGCGCGCGGTCGGTTCGCCTCGGAAGGCGTATTCGAGCCTTTCCTTCATGAAGGCCGCGATGGTGCTGACACGATCGCCTGGCTCAGACGGCAGGATTTCTGCAACGGCAAGGTAGGTATGTTCGGCGCGTCCTATGTCGGGGCGACGCAAGTTCTGGCTGCGGCCGAAAACCCGCCCGGTCTCGAGGCAATTTCACCGCAACTGACTACGGCACGCCATGGCGAAAGCTGGACCTGGCGTGGTGGCGCCACCGAACTTGGCTTCCTGCTGCTCTGGATCATAGAGGCGCTTGCCCCGCCCGATCTCGAGCGCCGTCTGGCCGCTCTGCCGGACGATCAGGCAAAGCGGCTGAGCGCTCTCATGAAAGCGCTTCAGCGTGATCCGGAGGCAGGGTTTGCCCGCCTGCCGGTGTTGGAGGCGGACCTCGCAGCCCTCGCACCCTATGCCGCGCAGTGGTTCGACGAAGACCGCGCTGTGGTTGCTGCCGCCGATCTCGAGCACCTCGAAGCGCTTGGGAAAAGCCGGCCAGCCATGCTGGTCATCGCCGGCTGGAACGATCTCTTTCTCGAGGGCTCACTCGAACTCTTCCAGACCGCCCGCGGGCGCCATGAAGATGCCGGCCAGGTCAAGGACAGGCTGATTATCGGTCCCTGGTCGCATGGCAATCCGAAGGACTGGCAGGGCGCGTTCTGGCATGGGCCCAAGGCGTCGACGGCGGGGCTGTCCGATGTTCAGCTCGATTTTTTCGAGGCAGTCTTTTCTGGCGTGGCGCCTCCCGGGCCGATGGTGCGCTATTTTCGCTCCGGTTCGAACAGCTGGCATGACGCCCCCGATTGGCCCGTTCCGGAAACCGTTCAACGCTGCCTCTATCTTGACGGTGACGGTCTTTCCGAGAGCCCGCCGACGCAAGATTTTCGGCGGGAATGGATATCGGACCCCGCAAGCCCGGTGCCGACAACAGGTGGCGCCACCTTTCTGCCCGGGCTGCTGCTCGGCCGCAATTCCGGTCCGATGCCGCAGGGTGTTGTCGAAGCGCGATCCGATGTCGTGACATTCACGTCCGAGCCTCTCGACAAGGCGCTCGACGTCACCGGCAGGGTCGAGGCGCGGCTTTTCGTGACCTCTGATGCGATATCCGCGGACTGGACCGCGCGGCTTTGCGAGGTGACGCCTGATGGGCAGAGCATCGGCATTGTCGACGGCATCGCCCGGAGGAAAACACCAGCCGGCGGACACGGACCTTTCGAAGTGCGGGTGACGCTCGGCCATCTTAGCCACCTCTTTGCAAAGGGAGGCCGTCTGCGGCTTCAGGTCGCCTCGTCGAACTTTCCGCGTTTCGACCGCAACCCGCAGTCGGGCATTGCGCCGGAAAAAGCGACGGCGGCGGACTTTATCATTGCGCGGCAGACAATCCTCGGAGGACCGGCCACACCGAGCACCCTGATCCTGCCCGTGATCTACAGGACCGTCTTGGAGTGACGGCCAATTTGATGTTTGCCCCGTTTTGTTGCGCTCAAAACCGAACCTGTCTGGTTCAAGGTCTTTGACACAAAACTCGAGCGAAGTGATCGAAAAACTGAACGGCGGAGGCACTCGGCTGTGCAAAACAGTGTCCAAATCCTGCCCCCGCAACCACCGACACCAACACTCCCGAGCGTTCGCCGCCAGGAGTGTTGATTTTTGTATATTCGTCAATGGCTTGCCACTCCGACCATGCGAGGATTTGCCCCAGCCCACCGTAAAGCGTGGCATCGATCTCGTCGCATTTCGGGCCTTGGTGAGAGCAAAATCTTCTCGATCAGCATTCGCAGCCTCAGCCGCCTTCTGTCGCTCAGAGGGCCGGTCCAGGGCGCTTCGCAACCTTCTTAGCGTAGATCGCCGCCGCATGATGGATCTTTGGGGTTTCGTCGCCAGCCTGGACCATTCCAGCGTCATGACCCTGTTCACGCATTGCGCTTTGCTAACCGTCGATGCCGACAAGCAGCCTCGGGAAGCAGAGAAGCGCCATGCCCTTAACGCCACGGATAGGCTGGCAACGGCAGTTTCGCTTGACATGACGGCGCATCGGACGCCCACGGTGCGCGCCTATCTCGGTCGCGTCACCAAGGCGCATATCCTCGCGGCCGCGCGCGATGTCTTTGGCGGCGAAGCGGATCGCGGACTGGAAGAAGCCGGAAATGGCCGAAGCCACCGAGCAACTTTTGGCCGGAACCGGCTGGCTGCCGCCCGTGCTGCGTTCTGGAGGGCCGGTATGGCCGGCCGACGAGCAGCCGGGGGCTACAATGCCCGAGGACATGCCGGAAGCTGCGAGCACCGAGGCTTTATCTGTCGCGGCGGAATGAAAAATGGGCCGGGAATGCACAAGGGATCTCGGTCTTCCATCGGAAAAATCGCGGTCGCACGACTTTTGCGCGCGGCCGGATGACCTCGACAGATTGGAACAATCGCGGGGCACCTCTTGTCAAGGGAAGGCGTGTTTTATACATTACAATCATAGACATATCCTAATCGGAAGTACATTAAGTGCCCACCGCTACCCTTCGCAATCTCTTTGACGAGACTCACCGCGCCATCAAGGTGCGCACTGCTCATCATGGCCGCAACGCGGAGGTGGAGATGCGCGACATTCTGGGATCAGCGGTTCGCCCGTCCGAGCGCGTGCGTTTCGGTTCTGCCCTGTCGGCGTTGAGCCGTAAGGCTAGGCTGATCAATGCCGATTTCGAAGTGCTGAAACAGGCTCGCGACAAGACGCCCGCCACGCCGATGAGCTTTGAATGATCGTTCTGGATACGAATGTCGTCTCCGAGGCGATGAAGCCTGAGCCAAGCCTTGCTGCGCGCGACGGGTTCGACAAACAGGCGGTCGAAACTTTTTATATCTCTAGCGTGACCGTCGCGAAGCTGCTGTTTGGTATCGACGCGCCGCCGGATAGCCGACGCAAGCAGAAGCTTGTCGCCGCGCTCGACGGGATGCTGCGGCTGTTCGAGGGCAGAACCCTCACCTTCGATACGGATACCGCCTGCCACTATGCCGATATTGCCGTTGCGACCCGCAAGGCAGGCAAGGGCTTTCCCGTGACGGACGGTTATATCGCCACCATTGCAACTGCCTATGGCTTCGCTGTCGCTACGAGCGACGCCAGCGCCTTCGACGCGGCAGGTGTTCCGATCATCGACTGCTAGAAGGTCGAACATTGATAGCCGGGTTCTGACGATGCAAATGACGACGATCCTCCTTCTGCTGATTGGCTTCACGGCCGGTTTTTTCATCCGAACCGTGCGCGCGAAAAGCCAGGCCGACAAAGCCAAGCGCCAGGCCGATGCGCTCGATCAACAGGTCGGCATACTCCAGCGCGAACTCCTCGCCATGCGTGATGCCGAATCCCGGCGGCTGGGCGATGTTGCTCGCCGCAAGCGCTTCTTCGAAGAAAATGATGTTTCGGATGTGGAAAACCAGATCAGGTTCATCAGTCATACCGAATTGCGCGCGGTGCGTCCCGTCAACAAGGAGGCCGTGCGAGTCCTCTATGCGCTCGATGAGTGGATCGACACCCACCAGCCTTACTGGCGCATGGCGTTCGAGGTCTCCATGGGTGCGTTCATCAAGACCTCCTCTTATGATCCTGATGACCGGATGCAGAAGGCGGCGTTCAGTTCCTACAACAGCAAGAGGGTGGATTTTCTGTTGATCGACAGGTTCGGCCAGCCGGTGCTGGCTGTTGAGTATCATGGCACGGGACACGACATGTCCGATGACGCACCGGATCGCATGGAAGTCAAGCGTTTGGCCCTGGAACGTGCCGGGATTCCGCTTGTCGAAGTTCCTGCCAAAGCGACAAAGGCAGAAATCGTGCGCATGGTAGATCAAAAGCTCACCACCGACGCGCCGCTTGCAAGGTGACAGCACAGAGACAGACAAAGCCCCGCGCCATAGGCGCGTAAGTGATGTCGATTGCCCAGACTTGGATATGGGGCTCGTCACGGCAAGGCCTTCAAAAGATACGGATAGATCTTGTGGCCCGGTGCCGGTTTCGAGGTGTTCGGGCGGCGATAGATTGCGTCAATGCCAATCTTCTTCATCAATGTTCTGGCATGCCGCCGCCCGGCTTTATGGCCTTCTGCTGTCAAAAGCCCCTGTAACATCTGAAGGGTAGTCCAGATGCAGCGTGTAAATCCGGCGCACCAGCGCCAGATTAGTCGCCGATCTTCGCATGCAGTTTTTTTGACATCGAGGGCAGGCGTGGCATCTTCCTCGCTCCCGTCATCGAAGACGTTCATGGCGCCTGACCGACGCGTAGCTCGATCGCCTCACCTGTCACGTCAACATTCCCGGACTGAATGGCGACGGTAGCCATCCCGTCTAAAGCCTTGCGGGGAAGGCCGGTTAAAGCCCTTCGGAAAAAGCGCGATGCGACCATGAAGCTCCGGTTCGAACGGTGCTTTGCCGGTGGGCTCATACCTGCGTCCAAAGTCGTCGATTTTTATTTCGTCGTTGATGAAGGAGGTCTTGTATAACTGATATATATGATATATAAGATATACAACAGACCATGGAGACACAGATGAGTTACGCATCTGATGGCATGATTGACCTTTCGGGGAGTGGCGATGGCAGCCGGGCCGGGACGGCCACACAGATTGTTCATCGTCGTCTCCGTGCCGAAATCGTTTCCCTCAAGCGGCTGCCGGGTGAGGTGGTCAGCGAAAAGGAAATCGCGGCCGAGTGCGGGCTTTCGCGCACGCCTGTCCGTGAGGCGCTGCTGCGTCTGGCTGAAGAACAGCTGATCGATATCGTTCCCAAATCCGGAACCCGGGTTTCGCGCATTCCGGTGGCTTCGCTGCTGGAGGCGCAGGTGGCGCGCACGGCGCTTGAACAGGTCAATGTCCGTGCCGCGGCCAGTCGGGTACAGGGCAGTGAAATCGCCAATATGCGCGCATTGCTGATGTATCAGCGCGAGCGCACGGAGGCCGGTGACAGCGATCAGTTTCACGCGGCCGACGAAGCGCTGCACCGCGCAATTGCGGTTGCCGGCGGCTATCCCGGCATCTGGAAAATCATCGAGCAGGTCAAGCTGCAGGTCGACCGCTACAGACGTCTGACGCTGCCGCAGATCAACCGCATGGAGCGGGTGCTCGTCGAACATGGAGAAATCGTGGACGCGCTTGCCGACAGGGATGCGGACCGCGCGGTTGCCGCGATGACGCACCACCTTGAAGGCCTGAGCGCGGAGGACCTGCGTCCCATCCGCGACCTCAACCCGGATTATTTCATCGGAGACATCAACGATGTCTACGAGAAGTGGGGCGATGGCAACACCGCCTCTCAAGCAGAAGATCGGCCCGCTTAAGCGAGAACAGGACCGATGTAATCAAACTCCAATATCCTCATGGGAGGCTATCATGAAAAACGTAAAAAACACGATCCGTCTGGCCGGTGTCAGCATTGTTGCGCTGAGCGCTGTTTTCGGCCCGTCCTCGGCTCTCGCTGAAACTGTCTTCGAAATCGCATTCAACCAGCCGGAATCGCATCCGCAGTACAAGGCCATGGAACGCTTCGGCGAAGCGCTTGCCGAACGCACCAATGGCGAATACACGGTCAAGATCTTCCCGAACGAGCTGCTCGGTGCCCAGAAGGAAACGGTCGAAATGGCCCAGACCGGCACCATCGCCATGTCGCTGGCTGCCGCCAGCCTGCTGGAAAGCTGGAACCCGGATTTCGTCGTCTTCAATCTGCCTTATGTCTTCGACAGCATCGAGCACCAGAAGAGCGTCGTGAACAATCCCGAAATCGTCGGTGATCTCTACAACTCCGTTGCGGATCAGGGCATCGTCGTCGTCGCCGCCTTCACCGCCGGTTCGCGCAACGTCTACCTCAAGGACCATCCGGTCAACACACCGGAAGATCTGGCCGGCCAGAAGATCCGCGTGATGCAGTCGCAGACCAATATCGACATGATGAACATGATGGGCGGCAACGGCATCGCCATGGGACAAGGCGAAGTCTACACCGCAATCCAGACCGGTGTTCTGGACGGTGGCGAAAACAACGAGGTGACCTACTGGTCGCTCAAGCATTCGGAAATCGCACCGTACTTCTCCTACACCCAGCACCTGATGATCCCCGACTATCTGGTGATGAATGTCGACTACTTCGAAGACATGCCCGACGATGTGAAGCAGATCTTCCTGGAAGAGCTTCAGAAGGCCGCCGACTATGAATTCGAAGTCTTTGCTGAAGATGCAGCCAAGTCCCGTGCACTGGCGGAAGAAGCCGGCGCCCAGTTCAACGATGTTGATCTTCAGCCCTTCCGTGACGCCGTTCGTCCGCTGACGGAAGAAAAGCTCACCTCCGATGTCACCAAGAAGATCTATTCGCAGATGCACCCTGCCAGCGAATGATCTCCAATCATCAATGATCTCGACTGGTCCCGGTTTTCCGGGGCCAGCCCGGATGAGAAAGAAACTGCTATGCATACGATCAAGCTTTGGGTCGATCGTTTTCTGGCAACGATCTGCATCGCCTTGTGTGGCCTTTTGACGTTTGTCGTCACCTGGCAGGTGGTGAACCGTTATGTGTTCAGCGGCGCCGGCGCATTGACGGAAGAACTGGCGAAAATCATGTTTGTCTGGCTGGTTCTTCTGGGCGCAGCACTTCTGTTCGGCGAAAAGGGCCACATGAATATCGGGATCGTCGTTGACGCATTCGCGTCGCCGCGCCGGAAAGCGGTCTTTCAGATCGCGACGGATGTTCTGATCCTGTTGTTTGTCGTTGGAATCCTGCTGATCGGCGGCCTCGATGCCGTTGACCGGACGATGCGCCAGACCAATGCCGCAATTCCGTTCCTGCGCACCGGGCAGATCTATATGGCCCTGCCGATCTGCGGCGCCTTTTCGGCTTTCTACTGCCTTTACAACATCTGGAACGACATCCTGCAGTTCATCCGTCCGCCAAGCGCGGAAGGCACGCCAGGGGAGGTCAAGTAAATGGGAAATGCAGCCGATATCGGCCTGATCCTGCTCATCTCGATTCCGATCCTTTTGATGATCGGCGTTCCGATCAGCGTCAGCATGGGCATCGGGTCCGTGCTGGCAATGGCCACCATCTTCACGTTTGATCGCATGGCGATCACCTCTGCCCAGCGCATCTTTGCGGGCATCAACTCCTTCTCTCTGCTGGCAATTCCTTTCTTCATCCTTGCCGGTAACATCATGACGTCAGGAGGGATCGCGCGACGACTGATCAACTTTGCCAAGGCTCTGATCTGCTTCGTACCGGGTGCGCTGGTGCAGACGAATATCGTTGCCAACATGCTGTTTGGCGCCATCTCCGGTTCCGGCGTGGCTGCTGCCGCCGCCATCGGCGGAGCCATGGGGCCGCAGCAGAAGGCGGAAGGCTATGACCCGAAATTCGCCGCTGCCGCAAACATCGCATCGGCGCCTGCGGGCATGCTGATCCCGCCAAGCAACACCTTCATCATCTATTCGCTGGCAAGCGGCGGATCATCCGTCGCAGCGCTCTTCATGGCCGGCTATGTGCCCGGCATTCTCTGGGGCATCGCCTGCATGATCCCGGTGATCTTCTTCGCCCGCAAGGCCGGTTACAAGGCCGAGCGTTTGGCCAATTTCCGGACCAATCTGAGGACGACGATCGAAGCCATTCCGGCGCTGCTGATGATCGTGATCGTGGTCGGCGGCATCATCTCGGGCATCTTCACGCCGACGGAAGCCAGTGCCATTGCGGTGGTTTACGTAACGCTCCTGTCGTTTGCCTACAGAACCCTGTCGCTGCGGATGATCCCGACATTGCTGCTTGGAACGGTCAAGACGACGGCAATGATCATCTTCATGATCGGCGTTTCCTCGATCATGGGCTGGATCATGGCCTATGCGCAGATCCCCAACATCATCGCCTCGTCGCTGCTGTCGATCACCGACAACCCGATCCTGATCATGATCATCATGAATATCGTGATCCTGCTCTTGGGCTTTGTCATGGACCCGACGCCGGCAATCCTTATCTTTGCACCGATCTTCCTGCCGATTGCGACCTCTCTCGGTGTCGACCCGATCCATTTCGGCGTCCTGATGGTCTTCAATCTGTGCATCGGAACGATCACCCCGCCGGTCGGCCCGATCATGTTCGTCGGTTGCCGTATCGCGGAGCTGAAGATCGAAGATGTCGTCAAACCGCTGCTGGGCTTCTTTGTCATCCTCGTGGCGCTTTTGATGGCCGTGACCTTCATACCGGAACTCTCGCTGGCGCTGCCGCGCGCAGCCGGACTGATCCAGTAGCGAAGGCCGCATGACAGCTGGTTGCCCCTGGCGGGGCAGCCGGATCGCCGGACGGGCCTTGAAACGAAGCGCGATAACCGGTGAAGCAATTGAAATGCGCGTGACGAACAGCACCGACAAGCGCTGCCCCACGCACCACGGCCGGACGTAAAGACCGGCCACCAAGGAGTACATACCGTGATTTTCGGACGACTTGATAACGTCGACCTTGAGAAAGCGACCCTGCCGGACGCCGTACTGGAAGGTCTGCAGTTTCTGAACGAAACCGATCTGGCGAATGCATCGGAGGGACGCATCGATATTGATGGGGACCGGATTTTCGCATCGGTTCAGGATTACACGACCGGCCCGCAAGAGGAAAAGCGGCCGGAATCCCACATCCGCTATCTGGATATCCAGTACATCGTTTCCGGCAGGGAAATGATCGGCGTCGCGCCTCTGTCAACGACACCGCCGGCGGCCGAAGACCTTTCCGGGGAGCGTGACCTGCTGTTTTACGATCAGGTGGGTGAGGAGAGTTCTCTCGTCCTGTCGGCCGGAAGCTACGCGGTGTTTTACCCCTGGGACGTTCACCGGCCCGGATGTGCCGTTGGCGAAACGGGCGAAGCTGTCCGCAAGGTCGTTGTCAAAATCAGAATGTGAGAACCACGCGGGGCATTGTCTGCAAAGGCTTTGCGCGCGGGTTTCAGGCGAGCGAGACGCTCAGATTTGAATATGAAGACGTGCTGGAGCGCATGCAGGAACCGCCTGCATCCGGCCGCTTCGATCCAGTGAAGGAGAAACACCATGGATATTCGCTATTCCGTCAATCAGAGGGATTTCCAGCGCTACACAACCGAGGAAGTGCGCGACGAGTTTCTGATTGAAAACCTTTATGTCGCCGATACGGTCGTGGCCGTCTACACCCATATCGACCGGATGGTGACGCTTGGCTGCATGCCGGTTTCCGAAACCGTGCCGCTCGACAAGGGCATCGATTGCATGGGCACGTTTGGAACGAACTACGTTCTCGAACGCCGTGAAATCGGTGTTTTCAACCTCGGCGGCGCCGGTTCGATCGAGGCCGACGGCGAGACCTTCAATCTCGATTTCCAGGATTGCCTCTATATCAGCCGCGGCACAAAGTCCGTCGCCTTCAAGAGCAATGACGCTTCCAAGCCGGCCAAGTTCTATATGGTTTCGGCCCCGGCGCACAAAGCCTGCAAGACGACCTTCCTGAAGATGGACGATGCCAAGAAAGTTCCGCTGGGCGATGCCGCCACATCGAACAAGCGCGTCATCAACCAGTTCATCCACCCCGACGTTCTGGAAACCTGCCAGCTTTCCATGGGCCTGACCCAGCTGGAGCCGGGCAGTGTCTGGAACACCATGCCGGCCCACACCCACGAGCGCCGCATGGAAATCTACACCTATTTCAACCTGCCGGAAGATCAGTCCGTGTTCCATATGATGGGTGAAGGCAAGCAGACGCGTCACATCCTGGTGCAGAACGAGCAGGCCGTCATCAGCCCGTCCTGGAGCATCCACGCCGGCTGCGGCACCACCAACTACACCTTCATCTGGGCGATGGGCGGTGAGAACCAGACCTTCAACGACATGGACGTGATCCCGATCAACGAACTGCGCTGATCAGGTCCACGTCCACCTAAACCGACAGTCTCTCAAAAACAGAAAGATCCGACCCATGAGTTTTGCAGACAATTTCTCACTTGACGGCAAGGTCGCTCTGGTCACCGGCGCGTCCTACGGTATCGGCTTTTCCATCGCTTCGGCGCTGGCCGAGGCCGGTGCGACGATCGTCTTCAACGACATCAACGAAGATTTTCTGGCCAAGGGCGTTGCCGCCTACAAGGAAGCCGGTATCGATGCCAAGGGCTATATCTGCGATGTGACCGATGAACCTTCGGTTCAGAAGATGGTGGCGCAGATTGCCGAGGATGTCGGCCCGATCGACATTCTCGTCAACAATGCCGGCATCATTGCCCGCACGCCGATGCACGAGATGGAAGCTGCGGATTTCCGCAAGGTCATCGATATCGACCTGACCGCGCCGTTCATCATGGCCAAGGCCGTGCTGCCGTCGATGATGGAACGCAATTCCGGCAAGATCATCAACATCTGCTCGATGATGAGTGAACTTGGCCGCGAAACAGTTTCGGCCTATGCCTCCGCCAAGGGCGGCCTGAAGATGCTGACGCGCAATATCGCGTCGGAATACGGTTCCTACAACATCCAGTGCAACGGCATCGGCCCGGGCTATATCGAAACGCCCCAGACCGCACCGCTGCGCGAACCCGGCCACCCCTTCAACTCCTTCATCCTCGCCAAGACCCCGGCAAACCGCTGGGGCACGACCGAGGACCTGAAGGGCCCGGCCGTCTTCCTCGCATCGTCAGCCTCCGACTTCGTCAACGGCCACGTGCTCTATGTCGACGGCGGCATCCTCGCCTACATCGGCAAGCAGCCGTAACAAAGCGAACAGGCCGGAGCGGACAGAGGTTTTTCTGTCCGCTCCGGCGCGCCAACAAAGTACCAAATCCGGAAATCGGGCGACGCAGATTGCTCGCCCGGTTTTTTTAATCCAGCAAACCGCGTCCGCGCAGCATTGCATCCGGCGTGGGCATCTTGCCCCTGAATGCGCGGTAGGCCGCTTCCGCACGAACCGATCCGCCCTTGGAGAGGATGTTGTCGAGCAGTTGCCGGGCGGTTTCAGGATCGAAGGCGTTTCCGGTTTCCTCGAACGCCTCGAATGCGTCGGCATCGAGCACTTCCGCCCACATGTAGGAATAATAGCCGGCGGCATAGCCGTCGCCTGAGAATATATGCAGGAAATGCGGTATCGCGTGGCGCATGGCGATCGCCTTCGGCATGCCGATCGCATTCAGCACGCCATCCTGGAAGGCAACCGGGTCGGCGGGCGGGGTTGTTGCCGTATGCAGGTGCATGTCGACGATGGCGGAGGCGGTATATTCAACGGTCGAGAAAGCCTGGTTGAAGTTTGCCGCTTCTAGAACCTTGTCCATCAATGCGTCGGGCATTGCCGCGCCGGTGCTATAGTGCAGGGCGTAATTGCGCAGGATATCGGGAATCGTCAGCCAGTGCTCGTAAAGCTGTGACGGCAGTTCGACGAAATCCCGGTCGACACCGGTTCCCGAAACCGACGGATAGGTGACGTTGGAAAGCATGCCATGCAACGCATGCCCGAACTCGTGAAACAGCGTGTGCGCATCGTCAAGGGAAAGCAGGGCCGGCTTGCCCTCGGCCGGTTTGGCGAAATTGCAGACATTGATCACGATCGGCAACTCGCCCTGCTGCCCGTTCGGCAGGGGAAGCCTGTGCTGGCTTTGCAGCGCATTCATCCATGCGCCGGAGCGCTTTGTGGCCCGGTTGAAATAGTCGCCCAGAAAGATGGCGAAGGCCTCGCCGTTTTCGTCGCGGATTTCATAGACGCGGACATCGGGATGATAGGCGACGATATCCGGCCGCGCGACGGCCTGTATGCCGAACAGCCGGCCGGCAACGGCAAAGCAGGCTTCCAGAATCCGCTCAAGCTGAAGGTAGGGTTTCACTTCGCTTTCGGAAAACGAGAATTTGCGGGCGCGGCGCTTTTCGGCGTAATAGCGCCAGTCCCAGGCTTCAATGTCGTGGTTGGCGCCGTCTTCGGCGACCAGAGATTGCAATTCCTTCTCGTCGTTTCCGGCGGCCTTCACGGCCTTTTCCCAGACATCCATCAGCAGCGTGTCCACCGCATCGGCCGTCTTCGCCATGGTATTGTCGAGCTTCATCGCCGCGAAGTTTTCGTAGCCCAGCAGGTTTGCCTTTTCCGCACGCAGGCGCAGCGTTTCCTTCATCACCGGCCGGTTATCGTGTTCGCCGCCGGAAAGACCGCGGGCTGTCCATGCCCGAAAGGCCTTTTCGCGCAGGTCGCGTCGTGCCGAAAGCGTGAGGAACGGCTCCACGATCGAACGCGAAAGCGTGACGGCATAGGCCTCGGGCCGGCCGCGTTCGGCGGCCGCTGCCGCCATCGCGTCGATGAGGAAATCGGGAAGGCCCTGCAACTCGTCTTCGGTGGTCAGGAACATGGCCCATTCGCTCTCGTCGGCGAGAACATTCTGCCCGAAATTCGTGCCGAGTTCGGCCAGGCGTCCGTTGATTTCGGCAAGCCGGGCCTGCTTGTCCGCGGCAAGCTGCGCACCGCTGCGGACAAGACCTTTCCAGTGCCGCTCAAGCACGATCGTCTGTTCCTCGGTCAGTGCGAGAGACTGCCGTTCCTGCCAGAGGGCATCGATCCGCCGGAACAGCGCCGCATTGGCGCCAATCGTGGAATAATGGGCCGACAGTTTCGGCGCGATTTCACGCTCCAGCGCCTGAATGGCGGGGTTGGTATCGGCCCCGGCGCGGGTGAAGAAAACCGCGGCCACCCGCGACAGCGCGTCGCCGGAAACTTCCAGCGCCTCGATTGTGTTGGCAAAATCGGGCTTTGCGGCATTTCCGGCAATCGCGTCGATTTCGCGAAGATGATCGGCCATGGCCCATTCGAAGGCCGGTGCGAAATCATCCTCCGAAATGCTGTCGAACCGCGGCAGACCCAGTGCCCCGTCCCATGTCGTTAGTGCCGGATTGATGTCGTTTGTGTCTGCCATTGCCGTCAGTCCTGTCTTGTCATGCCTTCTTGGCCGCAAACTGCGGCCATTCGATGTGTGCGGCATCAAAACACGCATGGCAAGGGGGCTTGATGGCAAGGGGGGGCTTGATGAGCGTCAGCCAAGATAGTAAGCAATGCTTATTAAATATCAATTATCCGGGTTCTGAATGAAAAACGAGATCAGTACCGACCGGCTGGGCTTTCTGCTGACCGATGTGACGCGGCTGTTCCGCGCCGCCTTTGAGCGCCGGATCGGGCAGGCCGGTCTCGGCGTCACGCCGGGAGAGGCGCGCACGCTGGCGCGCACGGCTGCCCGCAACGGCGCAAGACAAAGCGAGATTGCCGAGGAGCTCGGCATAGAGCCGATGACGCTGTCGCGCTATCTCGACCGGCTGGAAAAGGCGGGACTGATCGAGCGGCGTGCCGACCCGCGCGACGGACGGGCAAAGTGCATTCACACCACCAGCCGTGCCGATGCCGTTCTTGCGACGATCCTGAAACACTCCGATGAACTTGTCGCGCAGGTCGAAGAGGGGCTTTCCGGCCCGCAAAAGGAAACGCTGCGCGGTGCGCTGAAGACCATGCGCGGCAATTTTATCAAACTGTCGCAGGAATGAGCATGTCCGGGAATACCGCATTGTCGACAACGCCGATGAGCGAAAGCCGCACCAGTCTTATCGGTGCGATGATGACCATGCTCGGGCCGTTTTCGCTGTCGATCTACACACCGGCCATGCCGGCGCTCGCGATTGCCTTCAATACGACCGATGCCGCGATAAAACTCTCGCTTTCGGTGTTTTTCGGCGGTTTTGCCTTTGCCATGCTGGTGGCCGGTCCTCTGGCCGATGCCTTCGGCCGCCGCAAGACCGCGATCGGCTTTCTCGGCATCTATATGGCCGGAAGCCTGCTGGCGGTGTTCGCCGGGGATGTGAACGCGCTTCTGCTGGGCCGGCTGGTTCAGGGCATCGGGGCCTCGGCCGGGCTTACCGTCGGGCGCGCCATTGTGCGCGATCAGTTTACCGGGGAGCCGGCGGCGCGGATCATGAACATGATCGGCATTGTTCTGGCTGTCGGGCCAGCGGTGGCGCCGACGGTTGGCGGCGTCATTCTTGCTGTTTTCGACTGGAAGGCGATCTTTCTGACGATGGCAGGCTTCGGCGCGACCATTGCGGTGATCCTCATCACCATGATGGCCGAAACCGTTCAGCCGGACCGGCGCAAGGCCAGTCCCTTGCCGCTTCTCAGCGCCTATTGGCAGCTTGTTACGAGTGCGCGCTTCATGGCCGCCTCACTGCTGATTGCCTCTTCGGTGGGCACGCTTTATGCGCTGGCCTCCATCCTGCCCTTTGTACTGATCAAGGTTGCAGGCCTCACCCCTTCGCAATATGGCGTGGGCATGCTGATGCAGACAGGGCTCTATTTTTCCGGCTCCGTGGTCTTCCGCTTTGCTCTCGGGCGGTTCTCGTCGCGTTCTCTGGTCCGCATCGGCCTGCTGTTCATCGCGCTGGGCGCGGCGGCGACTGCTGTCTCCGTCGAGTTCCTGCCGATCAGCTATCTTTCCGTGATGCTGCCGGTCGGCAGTTTCGCCTTCGGCATTGCCTTTGTTATGCCCTACACGATGAACGCGGCCCTGTTGCCGTTTCCCGCCATCGCCGGTTCCGCCTCCGCGCTGATGGGCTTTATGCAGATGGGGTCCGGTCTTCTCACCGGTGTCATCGCGGCGGCCATCGGTTCTCCCGTGCTGGCGCTTCAGTTCATCGTGCCGTCCATGGGCGCAATCGCGGTCTGCTGCTATTTCTGGCTGCGCACTGTCGAAAAGCCGGAGCTCGCCACGGGCCATGAACAGGTCGGTGAGGCAAGCGTGCCCTCCGATCCGGTTGCCTGACATGTTTTGACACGGTAAGGTTGCCCTATTCCGACAGGCATATGAGGGCCGGAACGGAAAAAGGCGGAGCCCGAAGGCCCCGCCTTGTATGCTCTAAACCGTGAAGGCCGATCAGCCCTGGTCGCGCTTGGCCAGCGTTCTCAGACGCAGGGCGTTCAGCTTGATGAAGCCCGCCGCGTCCTTCTGGTCGTAAGCGCCGTGGTCGTCCTCGAAGGTAACGAGGGCTTCGGAGTAAAGCGACTTGTCGCTTTCCCGGCCGGTGACGATGACATTGCCCTTGTAGAGCTTCAGCGTGACTTCGCCTTCGACATGTTCCTGGCTCTTGTCGATGGCGGCCTGCAGCATGTAGCGCTCCGGCGAGAACCAGAAGCCGTAATAGATCAGCTCGGCATATTTCGGCATCAGCTCATCCTTCAGGTGCGCGGCACCCCGATCGAGCGTGATACTTTCAATAGCGCGGTGGGCGGCCAGCAGAATGGTGCCGCCGGGCGTTTCGTAAACGCCACGCGATTTCATGCCGACGAACCGGTTTTCGACCAGATCGAGACGGCCGATGCCGTTGTCGCGGCCAAGGTCGTTCAGCTTCGCCAGAAGCGTTGCCGGGCTCAGGCGCTCGCCGTTGATGGAAACGGCATCGCCCTTTTCAAAGCCGATCTTGATGATCGTGGGCTTGTCGGGGGCGGCTTCCGGCGAAACGGTGCGCATATGCACATATTCCGGCGCCTCGATGGCCGGGTCTTCCAGCACGCGGCCTTCCGAGGAGGAGTGCAGCAGGTTGGCGTCAACGGAGAAGGGCGCTTCGCCGCGCTTGTTCTTGGCGATCTGGATCTGGTGGCTTTCGGCGAATTCCAGAAGCTGGGTCCGGCTCTTGAAGGTCCAGTCACGCCACGGTGCGATGATCTTGATATCCGGGTTCAGCGCATAGGCCGAAAGCTCGAAACGTACCTGGTCGTTGCCCTTGCCGGTGGCACCATGGGCAATCGCGTCGGCGCCGGTTTCCTTTGCAATCTCGATGAGACGCTTGGAGATCAGCGGACGGGCAATCGAGGTGCCGAGCAGGTAAACGCCCTCATAGACGGCATTGGCGCGGAACATCGGGAAGACGAAATCGCGGACGAATTCCTCGCGCACATCCTCGATGAAGATCTCCTTCACGCCGGCCTGTTCGGCCTTCAGGCGCGCAGGCTCAAGCTCTTCGCCCTGCCCGAGGTCTGCGGTGAAGGTGACGACTTCAGCGCCGAATTCGGTCTGGAGCCATTTCAGGATAATCGAGGTGTCGAGGCCGCCGGAATAGGCGAGCACGACCTTCTTGACGTCTTTGTGCGTTGCCATGTGTTGTTCAAGTCCATCTGCTGTTTGGCATGTTTCGTGCCGTTTTAGCGGCTTTACCGCGTCACGCAAGGAAAACCCGTGTTCTGCGCGACTTTCGTCTGTCTGCCGGGCAATTTTGCCGATTGACAGGACTTGCCAACTCGAAAACAGTCTTGTCTGAGTGCACGGATGCTTCGGACGGGATCGGCCGTGCGTGAAAAGATGAGATCGAATGGCTGGTTTGCGGCCGCAATTCGGCGGTATTGTCATGAAAACTGCCGCAAAAATGCAATGGGAGGAAGACCATGAGCCAGAAAAACGCGCCGCATCCTGCGCTGCAAGCGGGAAATTCCGCCGTTATCACCGGTGGCGCTTCGGGCATCGGGTTCGCCGCGGCGAAAGCTTTCATCGCTCTCGGCATGAATGTGATGATTGCCGACATGAAAAGCGAGAAGCTGAAGGTGGCGGGCGCCGAACTGGCGGCCTTGGCCGAGAAGAAGGGCGTAAAGGCACTGGCCCATGCAGCCGACGTCTCCGACCTTTCGGCGCTGGAAGAGCTGGAATGTGCGGCAACCCAGGCCTTCGGCAAGGTCAATGTGCTGATGAACAATGCCGGCATCCAGCCCGAAACCGGCATTCTGGGCAAGCAGATAGCATGGGACCGGATCATCGATGTCAATCTGCTTGGCGTTATCTACGGTACGCGGATTTTTACGCCCGGCATGATCAAGCACGGCGAACCGGCACTGATCATCAATACCGGGTCGAAACAGGGCATCACCACGCCGCCCGGCAACCCGGCCTATAATGTTTCCAAGGCTGGCGTGAAGGCTTTCACCGAAGCATTGCAGCATGATCTGAGAAACCGGGAAAACTGCAAGGTCGAGGCGCATCTGCTGATCCCCGGCTTCGTGTTCACCCCGCTGACGGCGGGCGGACGCACGGAAAAGCCGGAAGGCGCCTGGACGCCGGAACAGACCGTTGATTTCATGCTGAAAAGCCTTGAGGCGGGCGATTTCTATATTCTCTGCCCCGATGGTGAAGTGGATCGGGAAACCGACGAAAAACGGATGATCTGGGCCATGGGCGACATTGTCGAAAACCGTCCGCCGCTGTCACGCTGGCATCCAGATTATTACCATGCCTTCCTCGATTTTCTCTCGGGAACGCCTAAAGATCTGAAAGACTGAAATCATGGCGATCGATGAGGCGCTTGCCGCCCGCCTGCGTCATCGGCTCGAGGGGCTGGAGGGCGTCAGCGAGAAAAAGATGTTCGGCGGCCTCTGCTTCATGGTCAACGGCCACATGGTCGCAGCCGCAAGCCGCAGCAAGGCCGGAGAGGGGCGTTTTCTGTTCCGCGTCGGCAAGGACAATGCCGAGGCGGCCGCCCGCCTTGGCAAGCCGGAACCGATGATCCATGGCGGGCGCAGGATGAGCGGCTTTTACTATCTCGATGCCGATGACTGCGCCGATCCGATATTTGATGAATGGGTGTCGATCGCGCTGGAAAACGCCTTCTCGCTGCCGCCGAAGGCGTAAAACGGCAGGGTTGAACAGCGTGTCCCGCCCGCAGGCTTGTCTTCACCGTTCCCGCCGACCATATTGCCGCCATCGCTGACGTCAATCTTTCGAAGGAGTGCAGACCCCATGTATACCGGCATCGTTCAGGCCGTCCGTCCGCTCGCTGATGTCAGTGTTTATCCCGGCGGCAAGACCTTCACCGTCACGTTCACGGATCAGCTTCTCGCCGACCTGAAACTTGGCGCCAGCGTCAATATCGAGGGCACCTGCCTTTCGGTCACCGGCATTGCCGGCGATCACGTCACCTTCGATGCGATGAACGCGACGCTGGAGCGCACCAATCTGGGCGCGCTGGAAGCGGGGCAGAACGTCAATGTCGAGCGCTCGGCAAAGATGACGGATGAAAACGGCGGCCACCCGATTGCCGGTCATGTGGCGACGACGGCTGCGCTGGAGGAAATCCGCGTGGCCGATGACGGCGCCTATATCCGCTTTCGCGTGCCGGAGGACTGTGCGAAATATATCTTTCCGCGCGGCTTTCTGGCGGTCAATGGCTGCAGCCTGACGGTGGCCGAGGTGGAGGAAAACCTGTTCACCATCAACCTCATCCCCGAGACCCTGCGCCAGACGACATTTCCCCGTTACAAGGCGGGCGACCGGCTGAACATCGAAGTGGACCACCAGACCATGGTGCTGGTCGATGTGATCGAGCGCACGGTGGCGCGTGTAATGCCGGGACTGGCGGAAAAAGGCCGCTGAACAAAAAAAAGCCCGGCGCAAAGGCCGGGCTTTCCGTGAATTCCGTTTTCCGGAAAACTTACTTCGTGGCGCCTTCGTAGAGTTCCAGGACATAGTCCCAGTTGATCAGGCTGTCGACGAAGGCTTCCAGATATTTCGGGCGCGCATTGCGGTAGTCGATGTAGTAGGAGTGTTCCCACACATCGACGCCGAGGATCGGCTTGGCGCCATGGACGACCGGGTTTTCGCCGTTCGGTGTCTTCATGATTTCAAGCTTGCCGTCCTTGACGGTGAGCCATGCCCAGCCCGAACCGAACTGGCCGACGCCGGCAGCAATGAAATCGGCCTTGAACTTGTCGTAACCGCCGAGATCGGAGGAAATCGCGCTTTCGAGCGCGCCCGGCAGCTTGGTGCCGCCGCCATCCTTCTTCATCCACTTCCAGAAATGGGTGTGGTTGAAGTGCTGTGCGGCGTTGTTGAAGAGCGGCTGGTTGGAACCGTAGGCCTTGACCATGACATCCTCGACCGAAAGATTGCCGAGGCCGGCTTCTTCCGCCAGCTTGTTGCCGGTGGTCACATAGGTGTTGTGGTGCTTGTCATGGTGAAACTCGAGCGTCTCTGCCGACATGTAGGGGGCGAGCGCGTCGTAAGCGTAAGGCAGTTCAGGAAGTTCAAAAGCCATCTTCAATACTCCTTTTTTATAGCCTGAGGCTGAAATCTTTCTGTGCGATAGATAGTGATGCCACGCCTTCAGGACAACCTGAAAATTATCAAAACTATCGCGCGGCGCATCGCAATAATCTTCGCTGTGTTCGCGTTTGCCGACATTTTCCGCCGCATGTCACGCGGGATCAAGCCTCGATTGTTTTTCTTTACGCAAGACGCGGCAGCGGATGGTTTGTTCCGTTGCCGCGTCTGTTTTTTTCAGGTGCCGTCGGGCAGTTTGTAGGCGAGAATATAGTCGCCCGTCTTGGTGCCGACGGAACCGTGACCGCCGGCCACGATCAGCACATATTGCGTGCCGTCGCTGGTCTCGTAGGTCATCGGCGTTGCCTGGCCGCCGGCGGGCAGGCGGGCTTCCCACAGCTGTTCGCCGGACGTCAGGTCATAGCCGCGGATGTAGTTGTCCATGGCCGCACCGAGGAAGGCGACGCCGCCCTTGGTGATGATCGGCCCGCCGATACCGGGCACGCCCATCCTGATCTTGAGGCCCAGCGGGTTCATGTCCTGGATCGTGCCGTTCTTGTGCTTCCAGACGATTTCGCCGGTTGTCAGGTCAGCACCTGCAACGTAGCCCCATGGCGGCGCCTGGCAGGGTACGCCGAGCGGGCCGAGCAGAGTGGTGAAGGCCACCGCATAGGGCGAGCCGTTATTCGAATTGATCCCGTGGGTCGGCGCGCCCGGCTCGCTCTTGGGCACCAGCGTGGAGGTGTATGCCATGTAAACCGGCATGGCGAACATCACCTGGCGTTCCGGGTCGACGGCCACCGAACCCCAGTTCAGCGTGCCGAAATTGCCGGGATAGACAATCGTGTCGTTGGTTGACGGCGGCGTGTAGCGGCCTTCGTAATTATACTGCTTCAGCTTGATCCGGCAGGCGAGCTGATCGAGCAGCGAGGCGCCCCACATGTCCCTGCCGGTCAGTTTCGGCGGCTTGAAGGAAAGCGCGGAAACCGGCTGTGTCGGCGACAGGTTTTCACCCTCAAGGCCGCCATCCTGCGGTGCCGGTTCTTCGGTGACCGGCAGGATCGGTTCGCCGGTTTCACGGTTCAGCACGAACACCTCGCCCTGTTTGGTCGGCATCACCAGTGCCGGCACGGTTTCGCCGTCGATCGTCAGATCGAGAAGCGGCGGCTGGGCCGGCACGTCCATGTCCCAGAGGTCATGATGCACGCCCTGGAAAACCCATGCCGGTTCTCCGGTCTCGACATCGAGCGCGGTTACCGAGGACGAATATTTTTCCTCCGAGGGTGAACGGTTGAGGCCGATCTGATCCGGCACGCGGTTGCCGAAGGGCACATAGACGAGGCCCAGATCGCTGTCGCCGGACATCACCGACCAGCTGTTCGGCGAATTCCTGGTATAGGTCTCGTCCGGGCCGATCGGCGCGGTCCGGTCCGGATTACCGGTGTCGAAATTCCAGATCAGTTCACCGGTGTCGATGTCATAGGCGCGGATGACGCCAGACGGGCTCTGGGTGGAATAATTGTCGTTGACCGCGCCGCCGACGATAATCTTGCCGGCAATGGCAAGAGGCGCGGAGGTAGAATAATAATAACCCTGCGTCTTGTAGGGCATATTGGTTTCAAGGTGCAGCGTGCCGTTATCGGCAAAATCCTCGCAGATCGTGCCGTCTTCGGCATTAAGCGCGATCAGGCGGGCATCCGAGGTCGGCAGGTAGACACGGGTCTTGCAGCGCTCGCCCTCGGCCAAGTCCGGGTCGTCGTAATAGGTGACGCCGCGGCAAGTCTGGTGCTGGCGGTTGCCATCGACCGGGACTTGCGGGTCAAACTTCCATTTCTGATCGCCGGTCCTGGCATCAAACGCCATCGCCCAGCTGTGCGGCGTGCACACATAAAGCGTGTCGCCGATCATCAGCGGCGTGTTTTCATAGGTCGTCTCGACAACGTCATTCGGGCCTTTCATGTCGCCGGTCTGGATTTGCCAGGCCAGTTCCAGGTCGCCGACATTGTCCGGCGTGATCTGGTCGAGCGGCGAATAGCGCTGGCCTTTTTCCGAGCGGCCATAGGCATGCCATTCATCGGCGGGCACGCGCTCGTTTGCCGAAGCATCGGCGTTGCGAATGCCGGGAAGCGAACCGTTGATCGCATGGGGATCGGTGAAAAGTGAAACCGCCGCAACGATGATCGACAGGGCCACCGCGCCGGCAAGCGGCCAGGGGCCGCTGCGGGCAGCGGGTTTTTGTTCGGGAAAACCATACTGGTCACGCAGGATTGGCCGGCGGACCCAGGGCAAGAACATCCACAGGCCGAGAAGCACGACCAGCCCGCCGCGCGCGCCAAGCTGCCACCAGTCGAAACCGACCTCAAGCAGCGCCCATGCAAGCGTCACCAGAATGGTTGCCCCGTAAACCCAGTAGGCGAGGGGATTGCGCGTGAAAATGAGAAAGGCGGTCGCCAGAAAGGCAACGCCCGCAATCAGATAAAACCAGCTGCCGCCGAGCACGATCAGCCAGATGCCGCCACCGCCCAAAAACAGGCCGATGGCTGCGAAGATCAATGTTGTCAGCACGATCATGATGAAAATCTCCCGAAACTGGAGCGCGTTTCCGGGGGATGGGGACGAAATTGAAAATGTAAATCGTAAGCAGATGCGTCCGCGCCGTCCCCCGGTCCGTTCAACGCATGCGCCGTTGGCAAGGCACACATCTTTGAATGGAACGGGAGCGGAGCGTTATTGTTCCGGGATATTTTGAAAGGACGCGATCAGAAACCGATCTTCGCGATGATATCCCGGTCGATATCCTCGATATTGCGCTTGCCGCAGAGCGCCATCGTCACATCGAGTTCCTTGCGGAGGATGTCGAGGGCGCGGGTAACGCCCTTTTTGCCCATGGCGCCGAGACCGTAGAGATAGGGTCGGCCGATATAAGTGCCCTGAGCGCCGAGCGCCCGTGCCTTCAAAATGTCCTGGCCCGAGCGGATGCCGCCATCCATGTGGATTTCGATGTCGCCCTGCACGGCGTCGACGATTTCCGGCAGGACCGAGATCGAGGACCGCGCGCCGTCAAGCTGGCGACCGCCGTGATTGGACACGATGATCGCGTCGGCGCCGGTCTTTGCCGCCATTTTTGCGTCTTCGGCGTCGAGAACGCCCTTCAGGATCAACGGTCCGCCCCAGCGCTCCTTGATCCATTCGACATCGGACCAGGAAAGTTTCGGGTCGAACTGCTCAGCCGTCCAGGTCGCAAGCGAGGACAGGTCGGAGGAGGCCGGCGCGTGGCCGACGATGTTGCGGAAGGTGCGCCGCTTGGTCTGCAGCATTTCCAGCGCCCAGAAGGGGCGGGTGCCCACCTGCCAGACATGTTTCGGGGTGAATTTCGGCGGTGTCGACAGCCCGTTGACGAGATCCTTGTGGCGCTGGCCGAGGATCTGCAGATCAAGTGTGAGCACCAATGCGCTGCAGTTCGCGGCCTTTGCGCGGCCGATCAGATCGCCGACAAAACCGCGATCCTTCATCACGTAGAGCTGGAACCAGAAGGGGTCCTTGGTGTTTTCCGCCACATCCTCGATCGAGCAGACGCTCATGGTCGAAAGCGTGAACGGCACGCCCGCCTGTTCCGCCGCCTGTGCCGCGAGAATCTCCCCGTCGGCGTGCTGCATGCCGCAAAGCCCGGTCGGGGCGAGGGCAACCGGCATCGCAACCTTGCGGCCGATCATCGTGGTTTCGAGCGAACGGTCGGTCATGTCGACGAGCACGCGCTGACGCAGGTTGATCTTTGAAAAATCCGCCTCGTTGGCGCGATAGGTGCTTTCCGTCCACGCACCAGAATCGGCATAGTCGAAAAACATCTTTGGCACACGCCATTTCGCGCGCTTCTTCAGGTCGGCAATGGTCAACGGCTCTGAAAACATGAGCTCCTCCCGCATCAAATATGAATTGTTTTATTACATATGGGTAAGTGTCTGCCAACCGGCTTTTGTATCCGGTGTCATAATCCGGATTTCAGCGGGCAGCCAGCCACATAGGTCTCCGCAATGGCTCTGTCGTCTCCCAATGTCTGCAACAGGGAAAGCTCTTCCGCAAGGGTGGTGACCACGTCCATTTTCAGCGCCATGGCCGGTGTGGCGCGGGCATCGAGCACCACGATATCGGCATCACTGCCGGGCGCAAGCGTGCCGATCCGGTCTGAAAGCGAGAGCGCTTCGGCATTGCCCCGGGTCATGTAGAAGAAACTCTCCAGCGGGTTGAGCCGTTCGCCGCGCAATTGCTGGACCTTGTAGGCCTCGTCCATGGTCTTCAGCATCGAATAGCTGGTGCCGCCGCCGATATCGGTGGCAACGGCAATGCGCACGGGGTTGTCGCGCCGCTCATATTCCTTGAAGGGAAAGAGGCCGGAGCCGAGGAACAGGTTCGAGGTCGGGCAATGCACAGCCACGGCGCCGGTCTCGTGCAGCACATCGCGCTCGCGCTCGGACAGATGGATCGCGTGGCCGAGCAGGGTCTTGGTGCCCAAGAGGTCATAACGCGCATAGATATCCGTATAGTCCTGCGCTTCCGGGTAAAGTTCCAGCGCGCGGGCGATCTCGGCGGTATTTTCGGAAAGATGCGTCTGGATATGAAGGTCGGGAAATTCCCGCGCCAGCGCGCCGGTCACGTCCATCTGTTCATGCGAGGAGGTCAGCGCGAAGCGCGGCGAGATGACCATATGATTGCGCGCCTTGCCGTGCCAGTCGGCAATCACGGCCTTTGTGTCGTCATAGGCCGTTTGCGGCGTGTCGGTCAGCGCCTCCGGTGCGTTGCAGTCCATCAGCACCTTGCCGCCGAGCATCAGCATGTTGCGCCGCGTCGCTTCGGCAAAATAGGCGTCGGCGGAGGCCTTGTGCACGGAGCAATAGGCAACGGCCGTGGTCGTGCCCTGGCGGATCATCTCGTCGAAGAAGGCGACGGCAATACCGGCGCCATGGGCAGGGTCGGCAAAGCGCTGTTCCTCGACGAAGGTGTAGGTGTTCAGCCATTCCAGAAGATTGGCGGCATAGGAGCCGATCACCTGCATCTGCGGAAAATGCAGATGGGTGTCGATCAGGCCGGGCAGGATCAGGTTCGGGCGGTGATCGACGATCTCCGCTCCTTCCGGCGCATCCAGCAGGACGGTTTCAAATGGCCCGAACGCTAAAATGCGGCCCTCTGAAATCAGCAGGCCGCCATCATCTTCGTATTCATAGCTTTCGGTGTCCGCGATGGACAGAGGCCGGCGGTTGAAGCTCAAAAGCCGGCCTCTCAATATGCGTGGTGGTGTCATTCAGCCTTCTTTCCGCTGACGCTGGACTGGTACCAGGCGACCAGTTTTTGCCGCTCCTCATCCGTCATGCTGGTGACGTTACCGGGCGGCATAGCATGGCTGCGTCCGGCTTGCAGGTAAATCTGTCCGGCGCGGGCGGCAATCTCGGCATCCGTCTCGAAACGGACATTGAAGGGTGGACGATGGATGCCCTCCCAGACGGGTTCCGCCGCATGACACATGGAACAGCGCGTCGAAACGACCTCTTTTACCGAGGCGAAATGCGGATCTTGCGCGAATTTCTCGAAGGCGGGCGCGACCGCCATGTTCGGATCCTCGGCCTTGAACAGTTTCGGCGATGTGGACAACCACATCATCAGGATGAAGATGATCGCCGTCAGCACCCATGTCCAGTTGGGCTGGCCCTTTCTGGCATGCATGGTGTTGAAATAATGCCGGATCGTGACGCCCATCAGGAAGACAAGCGCGGCAATCACCCAGTTGAAGGTGGTGGCAAACGCCAGCGGATAATGGGTCGACAGCATGAAGAAGATGACGGGCAGCGTCAGGTAGTTGTTATGCGTCGAGCGCTGCTTGGCCTCCTTGCCGAGCTTCGGGTCCGGCGTGCGTCCGGCCTTCAGGTCGGCGACCACGATCTTCTGGTTGGGGATGATCACGAAGAACACGTTCGCCGTCATGATCGTCGCGGTGAATGCGCCCATATGCAGGAAGGCCGCGCGGCCGGTAAACACATGGGTATAGCCCCAGGCCATCAGGATCAGCAGCACGTAGAGCAATAGCATCAGCCCGACCGTGTGCTTGCCGAGCGGCGACTTGCACAGATAGTGGTAGAACAGCCAGCCGATCGAAAGCGAAGCGAGCGAGATCAGGATCGCGACGGGCGCGGAGACGTCGAGGACGCTGCGATTGACCAGAAACAGGTCCGCGCCGCCATAATAGACCAGCACCAGCATCAGGAAGCCGGAAACCCAGGTCATGTAGGATTCCCATTTGAACCACACCAGGTGTTCCGGCATGCGCTCGGGCGCGACCATATATTTCTGGATATTGTAGAAACCGCCGCCGTGGACCTGCCATTCCTCGCCGGTCACGCCTGCCGGCATGCCCGGACGCGCGATCAGCCCCAGATCCAGCGCGATGAAGTAGAAGGACGAGCCGATCCAGGCAATCGCCGTAACGACATGCAGCCAGCGCACGGCAAATTGCGCCCATTCCCAGAAAATGGCCAGTTCAAACATAAATTGTGCCCCCAATCATCATATGCGGGAATGATGCGAAATTTCCGTGCGAAAAAAAAGTGCCGGAACGCAAAGAAGATAAATTAATCGAGCCTTTTCAGGTCTTTGCCCGTTCTGCGGGCAGCCTGCCTGCTTTTGCGGCACAAATGACGTGGATAAGTTCCGATGCAACCAGCGCGGCAATCACCGCCGGGCGTTTGTCGGCAACACCGGCGCCGATCGGCATAGTCAGCCTGGAAAGTGCAGCGTCACGCAGACTCTCCTTGCGCGCGTAGCGCATGAACGTCGCCCGCTTTGTCTTCGAGCCGATCATGCCGCAATAGGCGAGATCATCGCGTTTCAACGCTTCCGTGGCGATCAGGAAATCGAGCGCGTGGTCGTGGGTGAGGATGACGACGGCGCTGCCGGAAGGCATGCGCGCGATTTCCGCTTCCGGCATCGGCGAAAGACACAAGCTGATCGCGTCGGGCAGCGGTCCGGCCATGTCGGGCCGCGTCTCGATCACGGTGGTATTGAAGGGCAGCGGGGCCAGTGCCCGGGCGAGTGCGACGCCGACATGCCCGCCGCCAAAGACGTAGATCGACGGTTGTGATTCCGCCGTGGCGGTGAGCGAAGACAACAGCGCTTCGACGGTCCGTGCATCGGCCGCTTCGAAGGACAAAACCGTGCGTCCGCCGCAGCACTGGCCGATATCCGGTCCGAGCGGAATATCCAGCTGGTCCGGTGCCTCACGTCCGCTCAGCAGGCGGCGGGCATGATCGATCGCGATATATTCAAGCTGACCGCCGCCGATGGTCCCGCAGATCGCGTCCTTCGAAACGATCATCACCGCGCCTTCCTCGCGCGGCGTCGAGCCCTTGGCCTTGGCCACCGTGACGATGACGGAGGCCGGATGCTCTTGAAAAAAACGCCGGAATGTCGCGATCTCGTTCATCGGACTCACGCCTTCTTCATCCGCTCCACCGCCATTAGCACGCGCTCGGGCGTGGCCGGGGCGTCGAGCCGCGGGCAGACGCGATAATCGGCGACGCTGGCAACGGCCATGGAGATTGCCTCCAGCGCTGAAATCGCCAGCATGAAGGGCGGTTCGCCAACGGCTTTCGAGCGGCCGATGGTCGGTTCGATATTGTCGGAAAAATCGGTCAGTTTCACATTGAAGATTTTCGGCCGGTCGGAGGCGAGCGGGATCTTGTAGGTCGACGGCGCATGGGTGCGCAGCCGCCCCTTGTCGTCCCACCACAATTCCTCGGTCGTCAGCCAGCCGAGCCCCTGCACGAAGCCGCCCTCGATCTGGCCGATATCGATGGCAGGGTTCAGTGAACGGCCTGCATCGTGGAGGATATCGGTGCGGTCGAACAGATATTCGCCGGTCAGCGTGTCGATGGAGACCTGGGTGCAGGCCGCGCCATAGGCGAAATAATAAAACGGCCGGCCTTTGCCTGCCGCGCGGTCCCAGTGGATTTTCGGGGTCTTGTAGAAACCGGCGGCTGAAAGCTGGATGCGGGCGAAATAGGCGGCCTTGATCAGGTCGGGGAAAGGAATTTCTTCCTTTCCGATACGCACCCGGTTCGGCAGGAATTCGATCTCCTCCGGCGCAACCTTCCAGTTCTCCGCCGCAAAGGCGACCAGCCGGTCGCGGATCTGCATCGCGCCATTGTAAGCGGCCATGCCGTTGAGGTCGGAGCCGGAGGAGGCGGCGGTGGCCGACGTGTTCGGCACCTTGCCGGTTGTCGTCGCGGTGATCTTCACCCGTTCGAGATCGATCTGGAACACGTCGGCAACGACCTGCGCCACCTTGATGTAAAGCCCCTGACCCATCTCCGTGCCGCCGTGATTGAGCTGCACCGAGCCGTCCTGATAGACATGGACCAGCGCGCCGGCCTGGTTGAAGGCGGTCATGGTGAACGAGATACCGAATTTCACCGGCGTCAGGGCGATGCCCTTCTTGATCACCGGGCTGGTCTTGTTGAAATCGATGATGGCCTGACGGCGGGCGCGATAATCGGATGAGGCCTCCAGCTCCTCGACCACGCGCAGGATGATATTGTCCTCCACCGTCTGGTGATAGGGCGTCACATCCCGGCCGGAGCCGTTGGGCCCGTAGAAATTGGCCTTGCGGATATCGAGCGGGTCCTTGCCGAGCGCGTATGCGATTTCCTCGACGATCCGCTCGCCGGCAAGCATGCCCTGTGGCCCGCCGAAACCGCGATAGGCGGTATTCGAGCAGGTATGCGTCTTCAGCGGGCGCGAAACCATGTGGACGTTGGGAAAATAATACGAGCTGTCGGCGTGAAACAGCGTGCGGTCGGTCACCGGGCCGGAAAGGTCGGCGGAAAAGCCGCAGCGCGCCGCAAAGGTCGCGTCGACGGCTTCGATGACGCCGTCATCGTCGAAACCGACATCGTAGAACGCCACGAAGTCATGACGCTTGCCGGTGATCATCATGTCTTCATCGCGGTCGGGGCGCACCTTGATGGCGCGGTTCAGCTTTTTCGCGGCCAGAGCCGCAATCGCGGCAAAGCCGTTGCCCTGGGTCTCCTTGCCGCCGAAGCCGCCGCCCATGCGCCGCTGATAGACGGTGACGGCATTGGACGGGATATCGAGCACATGGCCGACAATATGCTGGATTTCGCTTGGATGCTGGGTCGAGGACCAGACGGCAACCTCGTCATCCTCGCCGGGAATGGCGAGTGCGATCTGGCTTTCCAGATAAAAATGCTCCTGCCCGCCAATCTCCATCTCGCCTGTGATCCGCCGCGGCGCGGATTTGAGCGCGCCTTGCGCATCGCCGCGTTTCAGCGTCATCGGCGTGATGACATTGGGCGCGTCATTGGCCAGCGCATCGCGCACATTGGTCCAGTAGGGCAGGTCCTCATAGGTGATGTCGGCAAGCCCTGCTGCCGCACGGGCCTGATGCCGGGTCTCGGCAATCACCGCGAACATGATCTGCCCGTGATATTCGACTTCCGCATTGGCAAACAGCGGCTCGTCGTGATTGCCGCCGGACGAAATGTCGTTGATGCCCGGCACATCCTGTGCCGAAAGCACCGTCACCACGCCGGGGGCTTTTTCGACGGCGGAAAGGTCCATGGCGGTGATCCGCGCATGGGGTCGATCGGAAAGGCCAAGGCCGATATGCAGCAGGCCGGCGGGTTCGGGAATGTCATCGATATATTCAGCGGTGCCGGCCACATGCTTGTGGGCGGAATCGTGCACGCGCGCCTCGTGCATGCCGCCAGAAATCCCGGCCTTCGGCGAAAGCGTGTCACTGGTCTGCTTGTCCATGTTACGCCTCCTCCCGCTCGAAACGGATGAGTTCCTGCGGGCTTCCGCCGGTTTCCAGCAGCAGGCGGGAGAGCAGGTTTTTCGCCGCCAGCATGCGGTAGGCGGCGGTCGCGCGCATATCCGTCATCGGCTGGTAGTCGCTTTCAAAAGCGGGGCGGGCGGCTTCAACGGTTTCGCTGGTCCATGGCTTGCCGGCAAGGGCTGCTTCCACATGGGCTGCGCGTTTGGGTGTGCCGGCCATGCCGCCATAGGCGATGCGGATTTTCTCAACCGTGCCGTCGGCGGATAGCTGAAGACAGAACGCACCGCAGAGCGCGGAAATGTCCTCCTCGCGGCGCTTGGAGACCTTGTAGACGGCATAATGCGCATCTAAGGCAGGCTTCGGCACGGTGAGGCTGAGGACGAACTCACCCGGCCGCCGGTCCTGTTTGCCGTAATCGAGGAAATAGTCCTCAAGCGCGATTGAGCGCGTGCCATCTGTCGATTGCAGCGTCAGCGTGGCGTTGAGCGCGATCAGTGCCGGCGGTGTGTCGCCGATCGGCGAGCCATTGGCGACATTGCCGCCGATGGTGCCCATATTGCGCACCTGCTCGCCGCCGATCCGGTCGATCAACCGGGCAAAGGCCGGGATTGCTTTTGCAAGGGCCGGAAACGCCTCGGTATAGGTCACGCCCGCGCCGATGATGATGCTTTTCTCCGTTTCGGTGATCGTCTGCAGTTCTTCCAGATGGTTGATGAACACCATCGGGTTGAGGGCGCGCATCTGCTTGGTGACCCACAATCCGACATCGGTCGAACCGGCCACGATGGTGGCATCGCGATATTCGGCAAGCACATCGGCAAGGGCAGCGGCGGAACCCGGAATGATGGCGCGCGATGTCGTATCGCCCACGGTGATGGTCTCGTCGCTCTTCATCGCCGCAAGCTGCGTCATGACGCTGTCGCGTTCGCGCGCGATGGCATCGAAGGCGGCATCGGGGCGGGTGGCGGAAGCCGTTTCCGCCGCCTTGATGATCGGCTCGTAACCGGTGCAGCGACAGAGATTGCCCTGTAGCGCCTTTTCAATCGCCCGGCGTGACGGCTTGTCGTTTTCCATCCACAGCGCATAAAGCGACATCACGATACCGGGCGTGCAGAAGCCGCATTGCGAGCCGTTCATATCGACCATGGCCTGCTGGACAGGGTGCAGCGCGCCGTCCTTTGCCGCCAGATGCTCGATCGTGACGACATGGGTGGCATTGAGCGAGGCGGTGAAACGGATGCAGGAATTGACCGTCTCATAGACCAGCCGGCCGCGCGTCAGCCTGCCGACAAGCACCGTGCAGGCGCCGCAATCGCCCTCAGCGCAGCCTTCCTTGGAGCCGGTCAGGCGTCGCTCCAGGCGCAGATAGTCAAGCAGGGTTTCAGACGGCGAGAACCTGTCGCGCGTCACTTCCCTGTCATTCAGGATGAACCGTATCGTCATCAAATTTCCTTCAGAAATATCCGGAGGCCGGCGTTATTGCGCGGTCCAGCCGCCGTCAATCGAAATATGGGTGCCGGTGACCTGGCAGGCGGCATCGCTGGCAAGATAAAGCGCTGCGGCGGCAATCTGCTCGACGGTCACGAATTGCTTGGTCGGCTGGGCGGCGAGCAGAACATCGGTTTTTACCTGTTCTTCCGTCAGGCCGCGCGCCTTTGCGGTATCCGGGATCTGTTTTTCCACCAGCGGGGTGAGCACATAACCGGGACAGATGGCGTTGACCGTGATGTTGTCGCGGGCAAGCTCCAGCGCCACCGTTTTTGTCAGCCCCATCATGCCGTGTTTTGCCGCCACATAGGCGGATTTGAACGGCGAGGCGACCAGTCCGTGGGCGGAAACCAGATTGATGATCCGCCCATGGCCCGCTTTCTTCATCAGCGGAACCGCATGATGGATCGTGTGGTAGGAACTTGTCAGATTGATGGCGATAATCTGGTCCCACTTTTCCGGCGGAAAGTCCTCGATTGCGCTGACATGCTGGACGCCGGCATTGTTGACCAGCACGTCGAGGCTGCCGAAGGTGCGTTCGGCGGTGGCGATCAGATCGGCAATCTCGTCCGGCTTGGTCATGTCGGCGGGGTGATAGATGACGGAACCGTCGCCGATGCTACCGATGCGCTTGACCGCCTGGTTGATGGCTTCTTCGGAACCGAAGCCGTTGATGACGAGATTGTCGCCCTCTTTGGCAAAGCCTTCGGCGATGCCGAGGCCGATGCCGCTTGTCGAGCCGGTCACCACTACAGTGCGTCCCATGATTGTCCTGCCATTCCCGTTTGTTGTTGTTTGTGATTTTCCAGAAAGGGTATGCGCAAACCGGAAGCCATGCAATTGCCTGCATGCGGCGGCAGGCCAAAGAAATGCACCGATTGCGGCGAATGCTGTTGTGGCTTGTCGGCAGGTGTGAACACAGCGTTTCAAAAGCGGCAACGCACGATCCCGTGACTTGGGTGCCCCGATGCGCCATATCAGGGCAAACCGCACCCGGCGCGAAAGGACGATCTGATGGAACTGGGCGTATTCACATTTGCCGATGTCGATCCCGCAAACGGCGTTGATCGCGGCCGCGAAGCCGAACGCCGCATGAAGGACTTGATGGAAGAAATCCGGCTTGCCGATGCGGTCGGGATCGATGTGTTCGGCGTCGGCGAGCATCACCGCGTCGACTATCTCGTCTCTTCGCCGGCCACGGTTCTGGCAGGTGCTGCGACGGTGACGGAAAATATCCGGCTGACGAGCGCGGTCTCGATCCTTTCGTCCGATGATCCGGTGCGCGTGTTCCAGCAGTTTTCCTCCGTCGATCTGCTGTCTTCCGGCCGGGCGGAGATCATGGCGGGGCGCGGTTCGTTCATCGAGAGCTTTCCGCTGTTCGGCTATCCGCTGGAAGCCTATGACGAACTGTTTTCCGAAAAGCTCGACCTGCTGTTGAAGATCCGCGAAAACGAGAAGGTGACATGGTCGGGCCGGACCCGCGCGCCGCTGAACGACCTCGCCGTCTATCCGCGCCCGGTGCAGGACCCGCTGCCGGTGTGGATCGCCGCCGGCGGCACGCCGCAGTCGATGGCGCGCGCCGGTTTCCTCGGCCTGCCGCTGATCATCGCCATTCTTGGCGGTCAGCCGCGCCGGTTTGCGCCGCTGTTCGATATCTACCGTCAGGCCGGCGAGCAGGCCGGTCATGATCCGGCAAAGCTGAAGCGCGGCATTTCCGTCCACGGTTTTCTGGCCGATACGGCCGAAGAAGCCGCCGATATCTTTTTCGAGCCACAAAAGGCCGTCATGGACAGGCTCGGGCGCGAACGCGGCTGGGCGCCGCAAAGCCGGGCGCAGTTCGATGCCTCGATGGGCCCGGAAGGCGCGCTGTTTGTCGGCGGGCCGGAGGATCTGGCGAGGAAGATCGTTGCGCACCAGCGTATCTTCGGTCTCGACCGGTTCATGATTCAGTTCGCCGTCGGGCTTGTGCCGCAACGCGAAGTGTTGCATGCCATCGAGCTGTTCGGCACAAAGGTCGCGCCGATGGTGCGCGAAATGCTGGCCGATGGTGAACCGGTTTAGAAAACAAGAGCTGCGGAAGGGCCTCGATGATCGTCAAAACAGAAGAAGAACTTCAGGCCCTGAAGGAAATCGGCCGCATCTGCGCGACAGCAATCGAGGTGATGTCGAAGGCGCTTGAGCCCGGCATCACCACGCTCGAACTCGACCAGATCGGCCGCAAGTTCCTTGACGACAACGGCGCGCAGTCGGCGCCCGAAGTTACCTACCAGTTTCCCGGCGCCACCTGCATTTCGGTCAATGAGGAAGTCGCCCACGGCATTCCGGGCGACCGGGTGATTGCCGCCGGCGATCTCGTCAATATCGACGTTTCGGCCGAGAAGAACGGGTTTTTCTCCGATACCGGCGCATCCTTCGCGGTGCCGCCGGTTTCCAGCAAGGTCAAACGCCTTTGCCGCGACGGCAGGCGGGCGATGTGGACCGGGATCAACCAGGTCAAACCCGGCGGCGAATTTGCCGATATCGGCAATGCCGTCGGCGCCTTTGCCAAGAAAAACCGCTATTCGCTGATCCGCAATCTCGCAAGCCACGGCATCGGCCGCTCGCTTCACGAGGAGCCCGGCGAGATTTCCACCTGGCCCGATCCCGGCGAACGCCGCCGCATTGCAGAGGGCCACGTCTTCACCGTGGAGCCGTTCCTGTCGCTTGGCGGCGAGTTTGCCGAGGAAGAGGAAGATCAGGACTGGGTGCTCTACTCTATCCCGCAGGCGCTCACGGTGCAGTTCGAACACACGCTGGTTGCAACGCGTAACGGGCCGGTGGTGCTGACGCTTCCCGACGGCGAACGATGATCTTTTGCCGGTTGCGATGCACAATGCTTCGGCCCACCTGAACAATGTTTAATTTCTCTTTTGAACGGTTTTTGCCATAGATGGGCGTAGAAACCCTTTTTTAGCGCGCTTTTTCGGAAGGCCAGCTCCTTGTTTCAGTCGTTTTTTCCAAAGCCCAAACTGTTTTTTGCCTCTGCTGTTTTATGGTCTCTCCTAGGGATCCTGCTCTGGTACACGGTCATGCGGGAGGTCGGGGTCAGTATGGGCTTTGCGCCCTATCCGCAAGGCGAACAGCCGATCGGGCTTGCCCATTTCGTCGCGCCGGATTTCCTCTGGTTTTATATCTACTACGCGGTTTTCACGGTCACATTTGGTATTTTCTGGTGGTTTTTCGGCGATAATCACAAATGGCAGGCCTGGTCGGTCTGGGGCTCGTCGCTGATCATCTTTGTCACCTATTTCTCGGTGCAGATTTCGGTCGCGATCAACAACTGGCGGCGGCCTTTCGGGGATACGCTGCAGGCCGCGCTTGAGGGCAATCAGGGCATTACCGAGGGCGATTTCTATTCCCTGATGCTGGTCTTCTTCCAGATCACCTCGCTCAGCATCATCATCTTCATCGTGTCGCGCTTCTTCATCAGCCACTATATCTTCCGCTGGCGCACAGCGATGAATGACTACTACACCGGCATGTGGGATCGGGTCCGCCACATCGAGGGCGCCTCGCAGCGTGTGCAGGAAGATACGATGCGCTTTGCCTCGATCATGGAGGGGTTGGGCGTTTCCATCATCGATTCGGTGATGACGCTGATCGCCTTCCTGCCGGTCCTGTTCTCGCTCTCGGGCTATGTGACGCATCTGCCGATCATCGGCGAAATTCCCGCGCCGCTTTTCAATGCGGCGATCTTCTGGTCGCTGTTCGGCACGGTGCTGCTTGCGGTCGTCGGCATCAAGCTGCCGGGGCTCGAATTCCGCAACCAGCGCGTTGAGGCGGCCTATCGTAAGGAACTGGTCTATGGCGAGGATCATGAAGACAGGGCCGATCCAATCACGCTCCGCGAACTTTTCACCAATGTGCGGCGCAACTATTTCCGGCTCTATCTGCACTACACCTATTTCAACCTGTTCCGCAGTCTCTACCTTCAGGCCGACAATATCTTCGCCTATTTCATTCTCGTGCCGACCATGGTCGCAGGGAAAATCACCTACGGCATCGTTCAGCAGATCCTGACGGCCTTCGGCCAGGTTTCGAGTTCGTTCCAGTATCTGGTTCTGTCCTGGACGACGATTATCGAACTGATTTCGATCTACAAACGTCTGAAGGCCTTTGAAGCCGCAATCTTCGGCATGGACCTGCCTGAGATCGACCGCGAGGATTATCAGGAACCGGGCGGTACGGTGGCCGATACGCAAACCGACTGACCGTCAAGGAATGCTGCGGTTGAAGCGACTTCAAACCGCAGCGTTTCAGGCTTATTGTGAGCATGGTTTCTGCGCCTTCAGGGGGATAGCGCCATGATCATGCTCATCATTGCCGTACTGATTTTCACAGGCATTCATCTCGTTCACACCTTCGCACCGGACTTTCGCCGGACAATGATTGATCGTCTCGGGGAAAATGCCTGGAGGGGTGTCTTCTCTGTTGCAGCGCTTGCCGCGCTCGTTTTCATGATCTTCGCCTTCGGGCATGCCCGCCGGCAGGGCATCGTTCTTTATACGCCGCCGTTCTGGATGGCGCATGTCACCGTCTTGCTGATGCTGGTCGCGATGATCTGTCTTTCCGCGAGTTTCTTTCCGCCGGGGCGTATTGCGTCCATGGCCAAGCACCCGATGGTGCTGTCGGTGAAGATCTGGGCCTTTGCCCATCTGCTGGCCAATGGCGAGGCGGCCTCCGTCATCCTGTTTGCAGGCCTGCTCATCTGGGCGGTGATCCTGCGTATTTCGCTGGCGCGCAGGGAACGGGCGGGGCATTACAGCCGCAAACCGTTCGTCTCGGCGCGCTATGATGCCTATGCCTTTGTGCTCGGGATTGCGCTTTGGGGCCTGTTCATCTGGAAGCTTCATGTCTGGCTGATCGGCGTTCCGGTTTCGCTTGGCATGTGAAAATCGCCGATCCGGCGCAATATCGCCATGCCGGGGCGGCTTTTGCTCTTACAACGGACGGAAAAAACGGTTAGAAGGCCCGGCACTGGACCAAGGAAAATCGCGCCGGAGTGACGGAATGGCAAATCAGGACGACAGTTTTATCCGCGAGGTGAACGAGGAACTGCGCTCCGACAGGATGAAGGACGCATGGCGGCGTTTCGGACGCTATCTCATCGCGCTTGCCGTCCTGCTCGTCGTCGGAACCGCAGGCTGGCGCGGCTATGAATACTGGCAGGCGCGCGAGGCCGCCCAGTCCGGTGACGTGTTCCTGACCGCGCTGAACCAGATCGATGCCGGCAATCTCGATGCTGCCGAAGAAACGCTGGCCCAGCTTGAAGCCGAAGGGCACGGTTCCTATCCGGTTCTGGCGGAACTGCGTTCGGCGACCCTGCTTTCCGAAGCCGGCGATACGGCCGCGGCCGTTTCGGCCTTCTCCTCCATCGGCAAGGATCGCAGCGTGCCTGACGCAATCCGCGATGCCGCGAAGCTGCGCGCCGGCTGGCTTCTGGTCGATACCGGCACCTATGCGCAGGTTTCCGCCGAAGTCGAGGCGCTGGCCAATGACGGTAACCCGTTCCGCTTTTCCGCGCGTGAAATTCTCGGTCTTTCGGCCTACGGGCATCAGGATTACGATCGTGCGCAGGAATGGTTCGAGGAAATTGCCAATGACCCGGAAGCGCCGCGCAATGCGTTGAACCGTGCACAGATCCTGCTTGAGGTCATGGCTGCCGACGGCGAAATCCAGGATGCCGGTTAGGCCGGCCCGCGAGGACATAATGAGTTTCAAGGTCGCAATCGTCGGAAGGCCGAATGTCGGCAAATCCACGCTGTTCAACCGTCTGGTCGGGCAGAAGCTGGCGCTTGTCGATGACACGCCGGGGGTGACGCGCGACCGCAGGCCGGGCGAGGCGCGACTTTACGACCTGCGCTTCACCATCATCGATACGGCCGGGCTTGAAGAGGCGGCCGCCGATACCCTGCCGGGACGCATGCGCGCGCAGACCGAAGCGGCCATTGACGAGGCCGACCTCTCGCTGTTTCTCGTGGACGCGAAAGCCGGGCTGACGCCCGCCGACAACACGCTTGCGGAACTGCTGCGCCGCCGCGGCAAACCGGTGGTGCTGGTTGCCAACAAGTCGGAAGCCCGTGGCTCGGATGCCGGTTTTTATGATGCCTTCACGCTGGGCCTTGGCGAACCCTGCCCGATTTCCGCCGAACATGGCCAGGGCCTGACCGATCTGCGCGAGGCGATCATCGCCGCGATCGGCGAGGACCGCGCCTTCGGTGACGAAGACGACGGCGCGGAGGCTGAAACCGATGTGATGCTGACGCGTGAGGAAGCGGAAAACCCGGAAGAGGCCGCACCCTACGACGACAGCAAGCCGCTGAGGGTCGCCATTGTCGGCCGTCCCAATGCCGGCAAGTCGACGCTGATCAACCGCTATCTCGGCGAAGAACGGTTGCTGACCGGCCCGGAGGCGGGGATTACCCGCGATTCCATTTCGGTGGAGTGGGAGTGGCGCGATCGCCCGATCAAGCTGTTCGATACGGCCGGCATGCGCCGCAAGGCGAAGGTGGTGGAAAAGCTCGAAAAGCTTTCCGTTTCCGATGCGCTGCGCGCCATCCGCTTTGCCGAATGCGTGGTGATCGTTTTTGACGCCACGATCCCGTTTGAAAAACAGGACCTGCAGATCGTTGACCTCGTCATCCGCGAGGGCCGGGCGGCCGTGATCGCCTTCAACAAGTGGGACATGATCGAGGACCGCCAGCAGGTTCTGGCGGATCTGCGTGAAAAGACGGAACGCCTTCTGCCGCAGGCGCGCGGCATTCGTGCCGTGCCGATTTCGGGCGAACGGGGCACCGGCCTCGACAAGCTGATGCAGGCCATCGTCGATACCGACCGCGTTTGGAACCGCCGCATTTCGACGGCGCGGCTCAACCGCTGGCTCGACAGCCAGACCGTCAGCCATCCGCCGCCCGCCGTTTCCGGCCGGCGCCTCAGGATGAAATACATGACGCAGGTGAAGACCCGCCCGCCGGGCTTCATGATTTCCTGTACCAGGCCCGATGCAGTGCCGGAAAGCTATATCCGCTATCTGACGAATGGCCTGCGTGCCGATTTCGAGATGCCGGGCGTGCCGATCCGCATCCATTTCCGCGCCGGTGACAACCCGTTCGAGCACAAGCGCAAGAAGAAGCGCTGATCAGCCGTCATGCGCGGTGCGCATATTGTCGTAGAATTGTCCGGCGGCCGCTTCCCAGGTGTAGGTGAGCGCCAGTTCCCGGGCCTTTTCCGGTGAGCCGGCAAGCGCCTTCAGGCAGGCTGTCTTCAGGTCTTCGTCCAGTGCCCCGGCGCCCTCATGGCCCGCGAGAATATCGCTCGGGCCGGTTACGGGATAAGCCGCCACGGGCACGCCGCTCGACAGCGCCTCGATGATGGTGTTGCCGAACGTGTCGGTCTTTGAGGTAAACACGAAGACATCGGCTTCGGCATAGGCCTCGACCAGAGCCTCCCCCTGCAAGACGCCGGTGAAGTGGATATCAGGAAACTTTTCCTCCAGCGCCTTGCGCGCCGGCCCATCGCCGACCACCACAATGCTGCCGGGAAGGTCGAGTTCGAGCAGGGCGGGCAGGTTCTTTTCCACCGCAACACGGGCGACCGTCAGAAAGATCGGCCGTTTGAGGCCGCCGAATGGCGCTTCCGATTTCGTGCGGGGATGAAACAGCGCGTTATCGATGCCGCGGCTCCAGCGCATCAGGTTGTGGATGCCGCGTGCTTCCAGCTCGTGGGCGAGACTGTCGGTTGCCACCATGCAGCCATTGCCGGAATTGTGGAACCGGCGGACGATGCCATAGAGCATGTCCTTTGGGATCGGCAGGCGGGCTGCGACATATTCGGGAAAGCGGGTGTGGTAGCTGGTCGTGAACCGGATGCCGTGTTTCAGGCAATAGCGCCGCGCCTTGAAGCCGAGCGGCCCTTCCGTGGCGATATGGACGTAATCCGGGGCGCTTTCCTTGATCTTGCGGGCGACCTGGCCGTAGGTGGCAAGCGCCAGCCGGATTTCGGGATAGGTCGGCATCGGCATCGAGCGAAATAGGTCGGGCGTGATCATGGTGACCGCAACGCCCATCTTCTCCAGCTCGCGATTGGTATTCTCGATCGAGCGGACGACGCCGTTGACCTGCGGATGCCAGGCATCGGAAATCAGGGTCAATCGTTTCGTTGCGTGTGCGTCCACGTTCGCCGTCCGATTCTCAAGGGTTGCGCAAAAGCGGTTCAGCCCTGTTATCCAAGGGATGTTACAGCCTTATTACACTGCAACCGTAGCAGAATGCCCTCTTGCGGATAATGCGCCTTTGCGCATTTACCGCGCGCTGTCCCGGCGATAGGCTGATGGTCAGCAATTTCGAACAGGGACTTTTCCATGACCGGCGAGAAAAACGAAACGGCCGACTGGTGGCGCGGCGGCGTCATCTATCAGATCTACCCGCGCTCCTTTCAGGATACCACCGGCGACGGGATCGGCGATCTTCCCGGTATCACGCGGCGGCTCGGCTATGTCGCCGAACTGGGCGTCAACGCCATCTGGCTGTCGCCCTTCTTCAAGTCGCCGATGGCCGACATGGGCTATGATGTCTCCAACTACCGCGATGTCGATCCGATGTTCGGCACGCTGGATGATTTCAGGGCGCTGGTGGCTGAAGCCCACCGGCTGGGGCTGAAGGTCATCATCGATCAGGTGCTCTCCCACACCTCCGATCAGCATGACTGGTTCAAGGAAAGCCGCAAGAGCAAGGACAATAACAAGGCCGACTGGTTCGTCTGGGCCGATGCCAAGCCGGACGGAACCGCGCCGAACAACTGGCTGTCGATCTTCGGCGGCCCGGCGTGGGAATGGGACGGCACGCGCAAGCAGTATTACATGCACAATTTCCTTGCCAGCCAGCCGGACCTCAACTTCCATTGCAAAGCCGTGCAGGATGCGCTTTTGGAAACCGTGCGCTTCTGGCTGGAACTGGGCGTCGACGGTTTCCGCCTGGACACGGTGAACTATTATTTCTGCGATGAAAAACTGCGCGACAATCCGGCGGTCGACGGCAAGCTCGGCCCGGTCGGGCTCGATGCGCCGGATGTGAACCCCTATGGTTTCCAGCAGCATATCTATGACAAGACGCGACCGGAAAATATCGGCTTCCTCCAGCGTTTCCGTGCGCTGCTCGATGAATACGACCAGCGCACATCGGTGGGCGAGGTGGGCGACGGCGCGCGTTCGCTGAAGACCGTTGCCGCCTACACCTCAGGCAATGACAAGCTGCACATGTGCTACACCTTCGATTTTCTCGGACCGAATTTCTCGCCCGCGCATATTCGCGAATGCGTGGAGAATTACTTTGCCACGGTGAAGGACGGCTGGGTGTGCTGGGCGTTTTCCAACCACGATGTCGACCGCCACGTCTCGCGTTTTGCCAAAACCGAAGCGGAGCGGGAGCCGGTGGCACGGCTGGCGATTTCCGTACTGGCGACGCTGCGGGGTTCCGTCTGCCTTTATCAGGGCGAGGAACTGGGGCTGCCACAGGCCGAGATCGCCTTTGAAGATCTGCGCGACCCCTACGGCATCCGCTTCTGGCCGTCCTTCAAGGGGCGCGACGGCTGCCGCACGCCGATGCCGTGGAGCAATGTCGCCCCGCATGCCGGTTTTACCACCGCCGACAAACCCTGGCTGCCAGTGCCGCCGGAGCATCTGCCGCTTTCGGTGTTCGAACAGGCGCCGGAACCGGATACGGTCTACAATCACTACCGCGCGGTGCTGTCCTTCAGGGGCGAGCACGATGTTCTGTTCGACGGCGATATCACCTTCATCGACAGCGACAATGACGACGTGCTGATGTTTACGCGCGAAAAGAACGGAAAGACGCTGCTGTTCGTCTACAATTTCGCCGACACGCCGCAATCCGTGCCGCTGCAGGTCGCGCTTGAACATGTCGATACTCTCGACCTGCCGGGCATGACCGGCGTGCTGAACGAGGCCCATGTCGACCTCGGGGCGTTCGACGGCTTCTGCGCGAAACTGTGAGGGGCGTCAGGCGTCGATGGTGACGCTGTAGGCAAATCGCGCGCTTTCCCCGGGTGCGAGGATCTTGGTCGACGGGCGGTCCTCGAGGGCCGCCCCCTTGCCATGGGCGGCGGCCATGCCATGCCAGGGCTCGACGCAGATGTAAGGCGCGCCGGGCTTGGTCCACAGCGCCAGATTGGGCAGGCCTTCGAATGCGAACTGCAGGTCGGGGCCGTCTTCCGCGCTGAAGGTCAGGCGGTCGCCGGCGCCTTCCGGAAAGATCATCGCATCGTCTTCGAAATAGTCATGGTCGAGGGCAAGGATGCCCTTTGAAAAGGGGGAGGGCAGTGGCGTCAGGTCGATAAGCCCGCCGCGCAGACGGACCATTGCCGGTTCGGCGCGGTTTGCGAGCGTGATGTGATGGACATGGCCCTTGGTCATGCCCGGCATCGGCCAGCAGAAAGCCGGATGAAAGCCGAAACCGAAGGGCATCGGCTTGTCATCGGTGTTTTCAACCGTTGCGGAGACGGCAAGCGTCTTTTCCTCGAGGACATGCTCGACCGAAAGCCGGAAGGCGAAGGGGTAGGCGGTTCGTGTTTCCGCTGAATCCGTCAGGACGAAACGGCAGCGCGTTTCACTGCTTTCGGCAAGCTCAAACGTGCTGCGCCGCGCGAAGCCGTGCTGTTTCATGACGAAGCTTTCGCCGCCGATTTCGACCCGGTCATCGGGCGCCTTGCCGACAATCGGAAACAGGATCGGCGCGCGCCCGGTCCAGAATTCCGGGTCGCCATTCCAGAGCCATTGCCGCCCGTCTGCGGTCGCAATCGACTGTGTCTCGGCGCCTAGTGGCGAAACGGTGACGGTCAGTGCGTCGTTTGCAATGCGGATAGCGTCTGTCATGACGGGGACCTCGTTTTGTGCCGTTTGTGCCGTTTGGGCCGTGGGGGGGGGGGGGCGTCGCGGGGTGAAGCAATGCGGCGGAATGCCTGGCAGGCCCCGCCGCATTGCGGTCAGATATTGTTCATCAGCACGGTGCGGAGCTTGTCGAACAGCTCGTCGATCTCGCTTTTCGAGATGATCAGCGGCGGCGACAGCGCGATGATGTCGCCCGTGGTGCGGATCAGGAGGCCGTCCTCATAGGCCTTGAGAAAGGCGGAGAAGGCGCGCTTGGTCGGTTCGCCGGCAATCGGCTCCAGTTCGATGGCGCCGATCAGGCCAAGATTGCGGATGTCGATGACATGCGGGCAGTCCTTCAGGCTGTGGAGCTGCTCTTCCCAGTAAGGCGCAAGTTCCTGCGCGCGGGTCAGTAGCCCTTCCTCCTGATAGGTCTCCAGCGTGGCGAGACCCGCGGCCGATGCGATCGGATTGCCCGAATAGGTATAGCCGTGCATGAACTCGATCATATGCTCGGGGCCGTTCATGAAGGCGTCGTGGATCTCGTCCCTGACGAATACGGCGCCCATGGGGATAACACCGTTGGTGAGCCCCTTGGCGGTGGTCATGATGTCCGGCGTCACGCCAAAATATTCGGCCGCAAACGGTGCGCCGACACGACCGAAACCGGTGATCACTTCATCGAAGATCAGCAGGATGCCGTGTTTGTCGCAGATGTTGCGCAGGCGCTGGAGATAGCCCTTCGGCGGGATGAGAACGCCGGTGGAGCCGGCCACAGGCTCGACAATGACGGCAGCAACCGTGGACGGATCATGCAGGGCAACGATCCGTTCCAGCGCATCGGCGAGATCGGCGCCGTGCTCGGGCTCGCCCTTGGTGAAGGCATTGGCGTCCGGCAGGTGGGTGTGGGGGATGTGATCGACACCGGTCAAAAGCGTGCCGAACATCTTGCGGTTCGAAACAATGCCGCCGACCGACGTGCCGCCGAAATTGATACCGTGATAACCGCGTTCGCGACCGATCAGGCGGAAGCGTTCGCCCTGGCCCTTCACCCGGTGATAGGCCAACGCCATTTTCAGGGCCGTATCGACGGATTCCGAACCGGAATTGGTATAGAAGACATGGCCCATGCCCTCTGGCGCCAGTTCGACAAGCCGGTTGGCCAGCTCGAAGGCCTTGGGGTGGCCGAGCTGAAAGGCCGGGGCATAATCCAGCTCTCCGGCCTGGGCGCGGATCGCCTCGGTGATCTTCGGCCGGCAATGCCCGGCATTCACGCACCACAGGCCCGCCGTGCCATCCAGCACCGTGCGGCCGTCGACGGTGGTGTAGTACATGTCCTTCGCCGAGGCGAACATGCGTGGCGCCTGTTTGAACTGCCGGTTTGCGGTAAACGGCATCCAGAAGGCTTCGAGATTGTTGGGTACGACGGCGCTACGATCCGACATGAGCTGCTCCACAAAAGAAAGTGACCCGTTTTGCCGGGCCAGCTGTTTTTTAAATTTTCGTGGAGCACGTTATCAGCGGATGAAGCGCCGTCAAGCAGTAAGGCGGCGCGCACGGGGCCTTGTGACGGCCCGGTTTTTCAAAATCGCTTCCGGCTCGGTGTCGCATCACCCCGTCAGGGTGTCGCGCCAGTTCGGCTGATCGTCATAAATGTCGTCGAGGGTCTCGAGCAGCTTGCGCACGGGTTCGGCATGGGTGCTGTAGTAAATGGTCTGCGCTTCCCGCCGGGTTTCCACCAAGTTTTGCGAGCGCAACTTTGAGAGGTGCTGCGACAGGGCCGACTGGCTGAGGCCGACACGGTTGGCAAGCGCACCCACGGGCATCTCGTTCTCGATCAATACGCACAAAATCTGAAGCCGTTTCGGATTGGCCATTGCCGAAAGCAGGCCAGCTGCAATGGCGGTTTTGTCCATTTGTGTATCTGCGGTCACGATGATGTTTCCTTTGTTGATTTCGGCGCCAAGTAATTTCTGTATCCGCTGAAAAACTTACACAAGTGTGTATTGAAAAGTAATACGAAATTTAGGGTATTTTTTCGACTATATCACGGACAAATGTAAAAACATCATCATGATTTTCGGCAGTTTTAGCAAATTCTGATCTTTCTGTTGCGTCTCCTTTTTTAATATAGATGCCTTCAGGATCGATAGTTATGAGCGTGTATTCTTTCTTTTTGGCTTTTTCGAATATGACTTCTGCATGCTTTTTTGCATAAGTGAGGTCAAACCATTGATATGCCGCCAATGCATTCTGCCTGACGATATCTGTCCCCTCCAGAAAATAGGCCTTCCCGAAACCGCCATTGAGATTGGCCGATACCGGCTCCAGGCGGAGCAGGTTGAAATCGGGGAAGTCAATGTAATTCTTTGCTTTCTTATGGAGGTCGAGAAACCGCTGACGCAGCCGTTCATGGTGGTCACTTTCCCGTATGACGGGGCTTACATGGCAGCGCGTGGTCAGTCGGGGATGGGCGAGCGGGTCGCCTTTGCCGGGCTCGCCCGTCAGGAGCGATACCCGCGGGTCGCGTTCCATCGCCTGCGTGTGGACAGAAAGGCGGGAAACGAGAATCACCGGTGTGCCGTCAATATCCGTTGCCAGCAGCACGCGGCTTGCCAGGGGAAAACCGGTCTCCGGTTCGTTCACGGCCAAGGCGGCAAAAGGCGCTTCGCGAATGAGTTTCCGGGCGAGGGTTCGTGCCGCATCATCGGTTTCGCGCAGGACGTTCTGGTTCATCGGGAAACCTCGTTCGGGTCCGGGCCCGGCCGGTGTCCGCCAAGATGGGCCATCACATCGCTCTCGGTGATCGTTCCGGTAATCCGTCCGCGGTCGATGACCGCGATCACGCCCGGCCGTTCAGCAAACGCGCGCAGCAGCAAAGCGATGGATGTCTGCGGCTTGACCGTTGCCGAAACCCGGGTCTCAAGCCGGGAACGGTCGGTCACGGGCTGCATGATATCCTCCGCCGTCAGCACCGCGAACTGGTTGGTGCGGGCAACGAACTGGGCAATATAATCGTTTGCCGGCGCCCTGATGATGTCACGCGGCGTTCCTGTCTGAACAATCTTGCCGGCCTGCATGATCGCAATCCGGTTGCCGAGCTTGATGGCCTCGTCGAGATCGTGGCTGACGAACAGGATGGTTTTCTTCAGCCGTTGCTGCAGCGAAAGCAGTCCGTCCTGAAGATGGGCGCGGATCAGGGGGTCGAGTGCGGAAAACGGTTCATCCATGAGCAAAACCGGAGCGCCGGTCGCCAGCGCGCGCGCCAGTCCGACGCGCTGCTGCATGCCGCCGGAAAGCGAATGGATCGGCTGATCGGCCCAGTCGGAAAGGCCGACGAGCGCCAGCTGTTCTTCAACCCGCTCGCGCCTTTGTCTGCCGTTGATGCCCGCAAGCTCAAGCCCGAAGCCGACATTTTCGGCCACGCTGCGCCAGGGCAGCAGGGCGAACTGCTGGAAGACCATCGATACGGAACGGCTTCTGAGCGCCTGCAGGGCGCGGTTTCCGTCCTTGTATGGCGCGACCGGCCCGCTGTCGGTGTGCACGACCACGCTGCCGCGGGTGACCGGCGCCAGACCGTTTACAGCGCGCAGCAGGGTCGATTTGCCGGAACCGGAAAGGCCCATCAGCACGACGATCTCGCCTTCGCCGATGGTGAGCGACGCATTGCTGACGCCGACGATATTGCCGGTCCTGCGCTGGATATCGTCGCGCGAAAGTCCGGCGTCAATCAGCGGCAGGGCCCGGCGGGGACGCCTGCCAAAAACGATGTCGATATTGTGGAGCTCCACAGCCTTGTTCATGGAAGAACTTTCGAAGCAGATCACGGATATTGGGTGTTTGTGAACCGGAAGGGCGCATGCCTGACCGGGGAGATGTTTTTCACAAACCGGCCGGTACGGCAAGTCATGCCCTTTTGTCTCGCGGGCGAAGAGAGTGCAGCGTGTTTCCTGTGGTTTGCCGCTTTTTGCACTTTATTATCGCCTGCGCCTGACGGCAAAAGGAGGTCGTAAGGATCGGGACAATGGCAAAACTTCACTTCTATTACGCAACGATGAATGCGGGAAAATCGACCCTGCTGCTGCAGGCCGCCTATAATTACCGCGAGCGGGGCATGCATGCGGTGATCCTGCTGGCCGAGCTTGATGACCGGGCCGGCAAAGGCGTCGTGTCATCGCGCATCGGGTTGAAGGCGGAGGCGGTGACGTTCGGTCCCGAAACCGATCTGTTCGAACTGACGGCCCGGCTGAACGATGAATGCAGCATGGACTGCCTGTTTGTCGACGAGGCCCATTTCGCCACCGCAGAGCATATGTGGCAGCTGGCCCGGGTCGTGGACGAACTGGGCCTGCCGGTCATGGCCTATGGTTTGCGGTCGGATTTTCGCGGCGAGTTGTTTCCCGCGTCCAGAGAGCTGTTCGTGCTGGCCGACGAGCTTCGCGAAGTGCGCACCATATGTCATTGCGGCCGCAAGGCGACGATGGTCGTGCGTCTCGACGGTGCAGGAAACGTTCTGCTGGACGGCCCCCAGATCGAAGTCGGCGGCAATGAGCGTTACGTCTCCTATTGCCGCAAGCACTGGAAAGAAAAGACCGGTCGCCGCTAGTGTTTAGCGGCGCGATCGACGGGTTCCGGGCATTCAACGGTAAAACAACCTGAAAACGGGAGGTCGCGGCCTGTCCTTCCGGCAACGGAACCAAACGGCGTCAAAACGACGAAGATTGAATTTAATTTTCTAACGGTGGCCGGTTACGGCGAACGGTTTTCTTGGATTGAGCGATCAACTTTTCTAAATTTCGCCACAGTTCGAAACACGAAAAAATGGTTTCCCGATGAAAAAGACACTTTTCGCCGCGCTCGGCGCCGCTCTCCTTCTGACCGCCGGCGCCCCGGCAAGGGCCGACGATCAGGTGGAAATCCTGAACGTGTCCTATGATATCGCGCGCGAACTCTACGCGACGATCAACCCGGCTTTCGCCGAATACTGGAAGAACGAAAGCGGACAGGATGTCACCATCAAACAGTCCCATGCCGGCTCTTCCAAGCAGGCCCGTGCGATCCTGCAGGGGTTGAAGGCCGACCTCGTGACCTTCAACCAGGTGCTCGACGTGCAGGTGCTGGCCGATAACGGCTTTGTCGCCGAGGACTGGCAGCAGGCCCTGCCGAACAATGCGTCGCCCTATTATTCGCTGCCCGCCTTCCTGGTGCGCGAGGGCAATCCGAAGGACATCAAGGACTGGGACGATCTCGCCCGCGACGATGTGCAGCTCGTCTTCCCCAACCCGAAGACCTCCGGCAACGCCCGCTACACCTATCTGGCGGCCTATGCCTATGCGCTTGAAAAGTTCGATGGCGATGACGCCCAGGCGCGTGAATTCGTCGGCGATATTCTCGGCAATGTTGCTGTCTTCGATACCGGCGGCCGCGGCGCGACCACGACCTTTGTCGAACGCGGTATCGGCGATGTGCTGATCACCTTCGAGGCAGAGGTGGAAAATATCCGCGCCCAGTATGGCGAGGATGAATATACCCGCGTGGTTCCCTCGATCTCGCTTCTGGCCGAATTCCCGGTTGCCATCGTCGAGAAGGTTGCCGAACAGCGTGGCACGCTTGATGTTTCCAAGGCCTATCTGGAATTCCTCTATACCAAGGAAGGCCAGGAAATCGTCGCCTCGTTCAACAACCGCGTTCACAACCCGGAAGTGAAGGCCGAATATGCCGACAAGTTCCCGGAAGTGAAGCTGGTGACGGTCGAAGACGTCTTCGGCGGTTGGGGTGAGGCCAACGAAACCCACTTCAGCGATGGCGGCGTGCTGGATCAGATCCAGTCCGGCAACTGAGCCTGATCTGCTGACAATCCGGGGCCTGCGCTTTGGCGCGGGCCTCTTGCCTTTTCGCCGCCGATGTGTTGCATCGAGCCTTCACATCAAGCAGGGCCACCATGTCGATTTCGCTTCCACAAGCCAGCCGTCCGCGACGGGCCGCCCGCCGGGTTATCCCCGGTTTCGGCCTGACACTCGGCGTGACGCTGCTGTTCACCTGCCTGATCATCCTGCTGCCGCTCAGCGCCCTGTTCTTTCAGCTCGGACAGCTCGGGTTTGCTGATTACTGGCGGATCATCTCGTCCGACCGTACCCTTGCAGCCTTCCGGGTGACGATTTCGGCCGCACTGATGGCAACGGTGTTCAATGCCTGTTTCGGCCTGCTGCTGGCCTGGGTCATCGTGCGCTACAAGTTTCCCGGCAAGCGCCTGCTCGATGCGTTGATCGACCTGCCGTTCGCACTGCCGACGGCTGTTGCCGGTATTGCGCTTGTCGCCCTTTACGACCGCAATGGCTGGATGGGGATGCTGCTTTCCGAGATGAACATCAAGGTTGCCTATACCTGGTGGGGCATCGCGATCGCCATGACGTTTACCTCCGTGCCTTTCGGGGTCAGGACCGTGCAGCCGGTGATGGAAAGCTTGCGCACCGATCTTGAGGAAGCCGCGCAGACGCTGGGCGCGCGTGACATTCAGGTGTTTCGCCACATCGTCTTTCCGCAGCTCTGGCCAAGCTTCATCATGGGCGCGTCGCTGGCCTTTGCCCGCTCGCTGGGGGAATTCGGCGCGGTGATCTTCATTGCCGGCAACATGCCCTACAAGACCGAGATCGCCTCGCTGCTGATCATGATCCGTCTCGATGAATATGATTTTCCGGCCGCAAGCGCGATTGCCGGAACGCTGCTTCTGCTGGCGCTCATCGTGCTGGTCGCCGCCAATATCGCCACCGGACGCGCCGGCCGGCACCTGAAGAGGGGAGGCTGAGCCATGGCGGAGAACACCATGCATCCGCAGGTTCGCGCCCTGATGCGCCGCCGCCGTGCCCGGCGTTTCGTCCTGGTCATCATTGCCGTGGCGTTTGCGGCGCTGGTGATGGGACTGCCGAGCCTTGCGATTTTCGTCCGCGCCTTTTCCGAAGGTGTCGGGGTCTACGCCGCCAGCATTACCGAGCCGGAAACCGTTCATGCGATCATGCTGACGGTGATTACCGCGCTGATCGCGCTGCCGGTCAATATCGTCTTCGGCATCTGCGCGGCATGGGCCGTCACCCGGTTCCGCTTTCCCGGCCGCCGGGCGCTGGTCACCATCATCGAACTGCCGTTTTCGATTTCGCCCATCGTTGCCGGTCTCTGCTATCTGCTGGTCTATGGCTCGACCGGCCTTGTCGGCGGCTTCCTCGACCAGTGGAACATCCAGCTGATGTTCAATCTGACGGGGATCGTGCTGGTCTCGCTGTTCGTGACCTGCCCCTTTGTCGCCCGCGAACTGATCCCGCTGATGGAGATTTCCGGCCGGGATCAGGAGGAAGCAGCACTCACGCTCGGCGCCAATGGCTGGCAGACGTTCTTCTACGTCACGCTGCCGAATATCCGCTGGGCGCTGCTTTATGGCGCGGTTCTGGCAAACGCCCGCGTTATCGGCGAGTTCGGCGCCGTCAGCGTCGTCTCCGGTAATATTCGCGGGGAGACGATGACGCTGCCGCTGCAGGTCCAGCTTCTTTATGACGATTACAATGTCGCCGGCGCCTTTGCGGCAGCCACCATCCTTGCCGTCATCGCCGTTATCACGCTGATCTTGCGGGCGGTGATTGAAATGCGGCATCCGAATGTGCACTGAGATCAACCGGGAGGCCGATCATGGCTCTTGAGATCGAGAATGTTTCGAAATCCTACGGCAGCAATCTTGTGCTGGATGCCGTCAATCTCAACGTGGCGCCCGGCGAATTCGTTGCGCTTTTGGGCCCGTCCGGCTCCGGCAAGACCACGCTGCTGCGTATCATTGCCGGATTGCAGTTTGCTGAAAGCGGCCGGCTTTTGATGGAAGGCGAGGATATTACCGGGCTTGAGGCGCGGCTGCGCCGTTTCGGCATGGTGTTCCAGAGCTATGCGTTATTCGAGCATATGAGCGTGGCCGACAATACCGCCTTCGGGCTGAAAATGCGTCCGCGCGGGCTCCGGCCGTCGCGCAGCGAGATTGGCGAGCGGGTGAAGGCGCTGCTTGATATGTCCGAGATCGGCCACCTTGCCGATCGTTATCCCTCGCAGCTTTCCGGCGGCCAGCGTCAGCGCGTGGCACTGGCGCGTGCACTGGCCATCGAGCCGCGCCTGCTGTTGCTGGATGAGCCATTTTCCGCGCTCGACACCAAGATCCGCAAAGGGCTGCGCACCGCGCTGCGCGATCTGCAGCGCAAGGTCGGCATTTCCGCCATTCTGGTGACCCATGATCAGGAAGAGGCCTTCGAGATCGCCGACCGTATCGCCGTGATGTCTGAAGGCCGGATCGAGCAGTTCGGCACGGCGGAAGAACTGGTGCGCTCACCGGCAAGCCCCTTTGTTGCGGAGTTTCTGGAAGGCATGGCGAACTACGAAAACCAGGGCGCCGGTATCTGACCGGGCTGCGGGCGGGGCTCAGAGCCCCAGTTCGTGCCACATCCGGTCGACGCTCTGCCGGACCGTGTCCGACATCGTCAGCACCTTGCCCCATTCGCGATCGGTCTCCGGGCCGATCTTGTTGGTCGCATCAAGGCCCAGCTTGCCGCCAAGCCCCGGTTTCGGCGAGGCGAAATCGAGATAGTCGACCGGTGTTCCTTCCAGAAGCAGCGTGTCGCGCGAGGCGTCGAAGCGGGTGGAAAGCGCCCACATCACATCATCCCAGCTTCTGACATTGACGTCGGGATCGACGATGATGATCAGCTTGGTCATGTTGAATTGCGATAGCATCGACCACAGCCCCATCATCACCCGGCGCGCCTGGCCCGGATAACGCTTGTCGATCGAGGCGACGATGGCGCGGTAGGAGCATGCCTCCGGCGGCAGATAGATGTCGGTGATCTCGGGAAACTGCTGCTTGACCAGCGGAATGAACAGTTCCGTCATCGCTTCGCCCATGATCGATGGCTCGTCCGGCGGCCGCCCGGTATAGGTCGAAAGATAGACCGGCTTCTTGCGCATGGTGATCGCCGTCAGGGTGACGACCGGGAAGCGCTCGACCGCGTTGAAATAGCCGGTGTGGTCGCCGTATGGCCCTTCATCGGCTTCCTCGGTCACCGAAACCGTGCCTTCCAGCACGATTTCCGCATTGGCGGGCACGGAAAGCGGCTGGGTGAGGGCGGAGGCGACGCGGGTCTTGCGGCCCCGCAGGACGCCGGCGAAATCGAGTTCGCTCATGTCTTCCGGCAGCGGCATCACGGCCGACAGGATCGTCGCCGGGTCTGCGCCGATGGCGATCGCCACGGGCATGTCCTTGCCCGCCTTCTGCCATGAGCGGAAGTGTTTTGCCCCGCCGCGCTGTTCGAGCCAGCGCATGATCAGCCGGTTTTTTCCCAGCACCTGCATGCGGTAGATGCCGACATTGGCCGGACCGGCGGGGCCGTAATCGCGGGTGATCACCAGCGGCCATGTCACCAGCGGCGCCGGCTCACCCGGCCAGCACCACTGGATCGGCAGGCGGCCAAGATCAACCGCATCGCCGCGCCAGACGACTTCCTGACAGGGCGGACGGTTTTCCTCCTTCACGCCGAGGGAAAGCGCGGAACGGAGCAATGGAAGACTGCCCATCGCGTCCTTCAGGCTTGCCGGCGGGTGAGGGGACTTCAGCTCGCTCAGCAGCGTTGCCAGTTCACCGATCCCGCCTTCTGCCAGACCGAACCCCCATTCGACGCGTTCGCGCGTGCCGAACAGGTTGGCGACCAGCGGAATTTCACTGATTCGCCCGGCTTCATCGACCGGTTTTTCGAACAGCAGCGCCGGGCCGCCCTTGGCAAGCACCCGTCTGTGGATTTCGGTGATCTCGTGTTTCAGCGCGACAGGCCGTGCGATCCGCTTCAGCCGGCCACGGCGTTCGAGCGTGTCGAGGAAGTCCTGAAGTCCGTCATAGCGGTGCGGCGGCGTTTCTTTTTTCATGTGCTTTCATTGACGTTCGCAAAAGCGGTGGTCTTTGCGCTAGCTCAAATCGCAGTGCCGCCTCTGCCGATAGTTTGCAGCCATCAAGGCTTAACAAAAGGCAGAACTGATGAGACTTCCGCCAGCACTCGCCATCCCGTTCGATCTTGTGCCGGTCCCGATTGCCGAGCGCACCGCCAACATGCTGCTGCAACGGCTGATGCGCCGCCATCCCGGCCTTTTCGAGCGTCTGGGAGAACACAAGGCCAAGCGCTATGCGTTCCGGCCCATCGATCTTCCCTTCGTCTTCGTCGTCGCGCCGGCAGAGGAAGAAGTCACCGTATTGCGCGGCGATGCGGAAGACGGCGCCGATGCCTCCGTCGAAGGCCCGTTCTTCATGCTTCTGGCGCTGATGGAAGGACGACTGGACGGCGATGCGCTGTTCTTTTCGCGCGATCTGGCGATTTCGGGCGACATGGAGGCCATGCTGGCGCTGAGAAACGCGCTTGATGATTGCGAGATCGACCTGCCGAGCGACCTTTCTACGCTTGCTGGCCCGTTCGCGCCGGTTGTTGCCCGCACGGCCGCGCGCATTCGCGGCAAGGTCCTGTTCGAGGAGCCGCATTCATGGAGTTGATCTGCCCGGCGGGGACACCGTCCGCCTTTCGCGCTGCCGTCGATGCCGGCGCGGATGCCGTCTATTGCGGCTTTCGTGATGAAACCAATGCCCGCAATTTCCCGGGGCTGAATTTCTCCCGAGAGGAACTGGGCGAGGCGATTGCCTATGCCCACGGGCATGGCGCGAAAGTGCTTGTCGCGCTCAACACCTTCATGCGTGCCGGGGCCGAAGAGGTCTGGTATCAGGGCGCGCGGGATGCCTCGCGGCTCGGCGCCGATGCCCTGATCCTGGCCGATATGGGGCTGATGGCCTATGTCGCGGAAAACCTGCCCGAACAGCGCCTGCATGTTTCGGTTCAGGCGTCGGCTTCCAATGCGGATGCGATCAGTTTTCTGGTTGAGGCTTTCGGCGCCAAGCGCGTGGTTCTGCCGCGCACGCTGACGATTGCCGATATCGCCAAGATTTCCAAGGCCGTGAAATGCGAGATCGAGGTCTTCGTCTTTGGCGGGCTTTGCGTGATGGCGGAAGGGCGCTGCGCGCTGTCTTCTTATGCCACGGGCAAGTCGCCCAACATGAACGGTGTCTGCTCGCCGGCAAGCCATGTGCGCTACCGCCGGGAAGGCAATGAGATGGTCTCCGAACTCGGTGGTTATACGATCAACCGCTTCGGTCAGGGCGAGCCTGCCGGTTACCCGACGCTCTGCAAGGGCCGGTTCGATATCGGCGAGGCCTGTGGCTATGCCTTCGAGGACCCGGTCTCGCTCGATGTGATGAGCGAAATCGATGCACTGCGCGAAGCCGGAGTTTCGGCGCTGAAGATCGAAGGGCGCCAGCGCGGCAAGGCCTATGTCGCCGAAGTCGTTTCGACGCTCAAGGCTGCGCTTGATGCCGATCCCGAACGCCGGGCGGTGTTGCTGGCCGGGCTTCGTGGCCTGTCGGAAGGGCAGAAGACGACGTCGGGCGCTTATGAAAAGAAATGGCGATAAGGGAGAATAGGATGATCAGCACGCAACTCACGCTCGGCCCGGTCTACTATCTCTGGGACGGCCCGAAATGGCGCGACTTCTATTTCCGCATCGCCGATGAGGCTCCGGTCTCCCGCGTCATTATCGGTGAGACGGTCTGTTCCAAGCGTCAGCATTTCATCGATCCCTATATGGACGAGGTGGCCGAGCGGCTGGAGGCGGCCGGCAAGGAAGTCGTCATCTCCACCTATGCGCTGGTGACGCTGATGCGCGAGACCAAGAAGCTGCGCGCCGTTGCCGCCGAGAGCGAACGGCTGATCGAGGTGAATGACCTTTCCGCCTTCATGTATCTCGACAGCCGTCCCCATACGGTGGGACCGCTGGTCAGTGTCTACAACGCCGCCACGGCCAGGTTGCTGAAAACGCGGGGTGCGACCGCGCTCTGCCTGCCGCCTGAACTGCCGATGAACTCGATTGCGGCGATCGCCGCCGGCGATCCCGGCGTTGAACTGGAGGTCTTCGCCTTCGGCCGGGTGCCGCTTGCGATTTCGGCGCGGTGCGCCCATGCGCGCTCCAAGGGCAAGATCAAGGATAATTGCATGTTTGTCTGCGCGGAAGAGCCTGACGGTCTCGATGTCCGCACGCTTGATCGCCAGCCTTTCCTCAGCCTCAACGGTGTTCAAACCATGTCGCACACCTGTCAGGCCCTGCTCGGCGAGCTGGACGAATTGAGGCGCGCCGGCATCAACCGCTTCCGCCTGTCGCCGCAGGATTGCGACATGGTGGCTGTGGCAAGGGTCTATCGCGATGTGCTTGACGGCCAGCTCGACGTGCAGACCGGCAAGGCGCGGCTGAACGCGATCTATCCCCAGGCCCCGCTGTCCAACGGGTTTCTCTATGGCAAGGAAGGGGCGGCCTTCGTGGCGGCGGAAGCCGGAGACTGAAGCCGTCAGCCGGCCATCGAGGCGGCAAACAGCGTCAGCCCCATCAGCATGACCAGAACCGCACCGCCGATTTCGATGGTGCGGCCGATGACGGTGGCGCGGTGCGAACCGTCGCCGGCAAGACGCACGGCAAGGCCCTTGGCGGAAACGGCGATGATGGCGAGTGCCGATACGGTGATCGCCGTGCCGATCGCCATGGCGAAGACCGAGGCGATGCCTCCGAGGATCAGGCCGTTCAACAGCGCGAAGGTCAGCACGATCAGGGCGCCGGAGCAGGGGCGCATGCCTATGGCGAGGATTGCCGCGCCGGCGCTTCTCCAGTCGAAACGCTTGCCGCCAAGCGTCGAGGGCTCGGGCATGTGCGCGTGGCCACAGCCGCAATCGGGCCCGTGAACATGGTCGTGGTGAACATGATCATGGTGATCATGATGGCTGTGATCGTGTTCAGCATGGGCATGATGATGATGGGCATCTGCCGCATGATCATGGGCATGATGGTGTTCGCCGGCCGGTCCTGCGGCAACGGCTGCATGGGCGTGCCCGCCTGAAAACAGCGGGCGTGACTTGGTGAACACCAGCCAGGCGCCGAAGCCTGCGATCAGCAGAAAGCTTGCCCGCTCCATGAACAGCGTGGCGTCGCCCATGGAAACGGCGGTGCCGCGCAGCAGAAGATAGGCCGTTCCCACCAGAAGTATGGCCATGATCCCCTGTGCCAATGACGACAGCAGCGAAATCAAAATCCCGCGTTTCAACTCTGTCTCGTTGGCGATCATGTAGGACGAAATCACCGCCTTGCCATGGCCGGGTCCGGCGGCGTGAAACACGCCATAGGCAAAGGAAAGCCCCACCAGCCCCAGCATCTTGAAAGGATCGTCCTGCATCGCCTTCAACGCTGCAGTCAGCGCTCGGTAAAACTGCTGCTGGTAGTGGTTTACGGTTATCAGCACGCTTTGCAGCGGGCCGATGGAGGAGGAGAATGATGGTTCCGACGCGCCGATGCCGAGCGGGGACTGGGCGGCAGCAAATTTGGCGCCGGCGACAAAGGCGAGGACCATAAAAAGCGTGGCGAGGAGGGGACGGGCTAGTCGCATGTTATATCCAGCTTGGTGGCGAACAGCTTGCTCATGTCGGTCGGGTCGTTGAAGAACGCGTCGGTCAGACTGTTGGCGTTTTCCGAAAGAATTTCGTCCGCATCCGGCCGCAGCACGGTTTTCGTGCATTTGTCGAAGGCGTCGCCCTGGGTCACCAGGTCGCTATCGTTGCGGAAATCGATTGCGGTGTACATCGTCGGATCATAGACGCCGAAGGTCAGATGGCCCGACAGCGGTAGCGGATTTTCAGGCCTTGCGGCAAAAAACAGCAGCAATTGCCCGTCGACCATATCGGCATGAATGACATCGGGCTTGGCAAGCTTCACGTCCTCGCCATCGGCGGTGATCTGGGTGTAGTAATTGTATTCGGCAAGCGACTGGCGCACGGTTTCGCCGATATCGGTCAGCTCGTCGCCGGTCAGCTGATTGTCGAGATTGGCGTCGTAGTCGAGAATGACGGAGGAGGAGAAGAATTCGTCGAAACGCCAGACATTCTGCAGCGCTGTGACATTGCCGTCGTCATCGGCGACCACCTCAAGCCGGGCATCGACGAATACATGCGGATGCGCAAACGCAGGGGCTGCAGTCCCTGCGGCAAGCAAGAGGCCGTAAAACGCGGCTTTCAATTTCAATTCGCTTCCCCCGGTCCGCGGTGTTGACCGTTTCGTCCATAAATGATGATTGAGTCAGAAACGTGCTTACTGATTTTTTTGATAGTCGTTTTGCCTGAACCATTGCGACAGAAAATCGACGAAGGAGCGGACCTTTACCGGAAGATAGCGTCTGTGGGGAAAAACCGCATAAATGCCGGAATGTTGCGGGCGGTATTCATCGAAGAGCGGCACCAGTTCGCCGCTGTCGATCGCCCGGCGGGCGACAAAATCCGGCAGCAGGGCGATACCGAGACCGGACAAGGCCGCACGCATGGTGACCATCGGCGAATTGACCTCGATCGGTCCCTGGATCGGCACGCTGAAGGCGGTGCCGTCTTCCGGGTTCTGGAACCGCATGGTGTTGAAGGCTTTCGGGTTGGTGTCGATGATCACCGGAAGGTGGGCAATATCCGCCGGCTTTTCGAGCGGCTTGTCCAGACTGGCGATAAACGCAGGCGAGGCGCAGACCCGGTTGATCGAGTCGGCAAGCTTGCGCGCGATCATGGTCGAGTCCTCGAGCGTGGTAATGCGCACCGCGACATCATAGCCCTCCTCGACCAGATCGACGAAACGGTCCTCGGCAACGATCTCCAATGTCAGGTCGCTGTGGGCTGTGGCAAAATCGATCAGCGACTGGCCGGCCGGGGCATCGACAAAGGTGCGGGGCACCGAAACGCGAAGCCTGCCGCGCAGGTCGGTATTGTTGGCGCGCACCGCGTCGGAGAGGTTGTCGACCTCCTGAACGATATCGGCTGCGCGGCGGAAATAGATGTGGCCGGCCTCCGTCAGGGAAAACTGCCGTGTGGTTCGGTTCAACAGCAGGACGCCGAGATCGTCTTCGAGTTCGCGCACATATTTTGATAACAGCGCCTTCGAACGCCCGGTCTTGCGGGCGGCGGCCGAAAACCCCTCGGCTTCGACCACATCGATAAAGGCACGCATTCGCGTCAAGGTGTCCATAACCGCTCCTGTTGGCTGGCGGAAAATTTTGTTTGAGTTTTGTCAAACAGATAGCACGAATGCGATCGATTGCAGGAGGATTTTGGGGTCCGCCCACTTGATTTTCAAGTGGGTTTTGCATATCTGTCCGCTTGCCCAAAGTCGCGCGTGCCTGTGGGTGTCCGCCGAACCCTCGAATGGTGAGGAACTCGGTAAGGTACCTGGAATTAACCCCTCCAGTCGCTTCCCCGGCCAACCGGTCAAGCGAGGACATCTTGAAGCAACGACGGTGCGGGCCTTTCTGGTGTCTCCCGGCTCTCCAACAGCCGGGGTACTAAAGAGGCACATACCATCATTGCCGGAAGTGCGGTTGGGATATCCCTCCAATCCAAGGCAGACAAAGCCGGACGAGTCCCTGAACGGGCTTGTTCAAACTTGAGCGGTCGCCGCAAACGGTCCCCGGGGTCTCCACCGGCCGGGTTCGTGCGCGGGTCGATGCGCCCTTTGTCGACCCTAGCGTCAGGGTCATTGCTTCGAAAGAAGGGGGTTACCATGACCACCGAACGTATCGCGGAATTCTTCAAGACCCGCCGTCCCGAAGGCCCTTGCCTGGTTGTCGATCGCGAAGTCGTGCGCGACAACTACACCGCATTCCGCCGCGCGCTGCCCGATAGCGCCATCTACTATGCGGTCAAGGCCAATCCCGCGCCGCAAATCCTTGAGCTTCTCGCCAGTCTCGGATCCAACTTCGATTGCGCCTCCGTCGCCGAAATCGAAATGGTCCTGGAGGCCGGCGCTGGCGCCGAGCGTATTTCCTATGGAAACACCATCAAAAAGGAGCGCGATATTGCCCGCGCTCATGCGCTCGGCGTCAACCTTTTTGCTGTCGATTGCCATGAGGAAGTCGAAAAGATCGCCCGCGCCGCCCCCGGCGCCAAGGTGTTCTGCCGCGTTCTGACCGATGGCGAAGGCGCCGAATGGCCGCTGTCGCGCAAGTTCGGCTGCGTTCCGCCGATGGCTGTCGATGTGCTGGTCTATGCCCATCAGCTGGGTCTGGAAAGCTACGGCGTTTCCTTCCATGTCGGCTCGCAGATGACCAAGCTCGAAGCCTGGGATGCGGCGCTTGCAGACGCAAAGCGGGTTTTCGCACAGCTGGCCAAGCAGGGCATCTATCTGCAGATGGTCAACATGGGCGGCGGTTTCCCGACCAAGTATCTGCGCGATGTGCCGACGGCTGAAGCCTACGGCCAGGCGATCTTCGCAGCGCTGTCGCGTCATTTCGGCAACCAGTTGCCGAAGACGATCATCGAGCCCGGTCGCGGCATGGTCGGCAATGCCGGCGTCATCAAGTCGGAAGTCGTTCTGGTTTCCAAGAAGTCGGATGAGGACGCGCATCGCTGGGTGTTCCTCGATATCGGCAAATTCGGCGGTCTCGCCGAAACCATGGACGAGGCGATCCGCTACCCGATCCGCACCGAGCGCGACGGCGACGAGATGGAGCCCTGCGTTCTGGCCGGTCCGACCTGCGACAGTGCCGACGTGATGTACGAGAAGAACATGTATCCGCTGCCGATCACGCTGACGATCGGTGACGAGGTTCTGATCGAGGGTACGGGTGCCTATACCACGACCTATGCTTCCGTGGCCTTCAACGGCTTCGAACCACTCAAGTCCTACGTGATCTGAAGACCTTCAGATGATGGGTGTGAAGTGGGACTGCGGCCCTCCCTGCGGCCGCAGTCCCGGTATCATGCCGGCGCGGCTGCCGCTGCCGGTCCTTGAGGCTGATTTTTTGGGGGATTTGGCTGATGGCCCCTTTCTTTCAGGACAATGTCGTTTTCGCTGATGCGCCGGCTTTCACGATCTGTGAAGAGGCCGCTTTCGACGTCATCGCGCGTGAAAACCTGCTCGATCGCGCCATGGGGCCGATGCGCCGGAAAAAATCGTCGGAAAAGCTGCGCCGCAACCGGCTGCCGGCCGAAGGTCTGGCCCTCGTTGCGCGCGATCATAACGGCGTGCTGATCGGCACTGTCCGGCTCTGGCATGTTGATGCCGGTGTCGATGCGTCCGGCCGCGCGGTTTCGGCGCTGCTGCTTGGCCCGCTCGCCGTTGACCCTGCTGCTGGCGGCATGGGCGTCGGTTCGGCTTTGATGCGGGCAGCGATTGCAGCCGCTGAGGCCCGTGGCCATGGCGCAATCCTGCTGGTCGGCGACCCGGAATACTACCAGCGCTTCGGCTTTTCTGCCGACAAGGCAGAGCAGCTCGTCATGCCCGGCCCGTTCGAGCGCCGGCGTTTTCTCGGCCTTGAGCTTGAAGAGGGATGGCTTGCCGGTGCTGCCGGCGTTCTCGTCGCCAGCGGTGTTCGCGCACCGTCGGCCCGGGCCAAGCCGCTGCGCCGTGCGGCCTGAGTGTCGGGGCAGCCGCATATCGGATAAAAAAAAGACCCTCAGGGCGTTGCCATGAGGGTCTTTTCGTATTGCCTGTTCAGCGAGCGCTGATCAGCTGGCCCGGCGCCGTTCGCTGACCGGCTGATAGGCAAGCTTTGCGTGGTATTTGCAGTAAGGGCTGTTTTCCGGGGACTCGCAGCCGCAGAAATAGAAGTCTTCCTGGGTCGGGTCGCCGACCGGCCATTTGCAGGTCTGCTCGGTCAGATCGGTCAGCGCGATCTTGCGCATGATCGGCACGACATTGTTGTCGGGCGCGGTCTTCTGTTCCGGGGCGGCTTCCGCTTCGGCAACGACTTCCTGTTTCAGCGCGGTCGCGCCTGCAGTGCGCGGAGCGCTGCCGGTCGATGTGGATACGGGGGTGTCCGACGGCTTGCGGCCGCCCGCGCGAGACGCGAAATTCGGTGCGCGCGGCGGTGTCGTGTTGCGGGCCGTTGCGCGGGTTGCCGCAGAAGGCGCGCTTCCGCCGCTCTTGGCGCGTCCGGGCAGGGCCAGACGGTGCACCTTGCCGATGACCGCGTTCCGGCTCACGCCGCCGAGCTGATTGGCGATCTGGCTCGCGCTCAGCCCTTCGGACCAGAGTTGTTTGAGTTTTTCAACACGCTCGTCTGTCCAGCTCATGCCTTGTCTCCGGCTGTTTGCGGGCGGAATCAACCACCATGCTCCGGAATGTCTCCGAAACAGGAAAGTGTCGCCAATCCGGGTAATCAGATCCGCCGCCTGCAGTATTCTGTTGGACGTAAGTTAGGCCGATGGCACTATCGTGGCAAGGCGACAGCGAATCGCCGGAATCCTTTTTCGGGGTTTTCCCCAACTTGGTGTTTTTCGCATTTGTCATATGCCGCCCGCAGCAATGTGCTGCGCTGCACTGCATTTGTTGACATTGAGGTTGGAGATGACAATATACGGCCAGCCGCCGCTCGAGGCGGCATTTTTAATTTTAACAACCGCCACAGACCCAAAAGGCTGGCATCTTTCCTTGCCGGGAGTTTAATCATCATGTCCGGAACATCGCCGCTGTTCAACACCTTCGCCAGAATACCGCTCCGGTTCGAGCGCGGCGAAGGCGTCTGGCTTGTCACGGACAGGGGCGAGCGATATCTCGATTTTGCCGCCGGCGTTGCCGTCAATTCGCTTGGTCACGCCCATCCGCATCTGGTGGACGCGCTGAAGGATCAGGCCGAAAAGCTCTGGCATGTCTCGAACCTCTATCAGGTCTCGGGCCAGGAAAGGCTTGCCGAACGGCTGACCGAGGCCACTTTCGCCGACAAGGTGTTCTTCAACAATTCGGGTGCGGAGGCGCTTGAAACCGCGATCAAGACCGCGCGGCGCTATCATTTTGCCAAGGGAAACCCCGAAAGGATCGACATCATCTCCTTCGAGGGAGCGTTCCACGGCCGTACGCTGGCAACGATCGCCGCCGGCGGGCAGGCGAAATACATGGAAGGTTTCGGACCGAAGGCACCGGGGTTCGTCCAGATCCCGCCCGGCGATATCGATCTTCTGAAGGAGACGGTCAGTGAAACCACGGCCGCACTCCTGATCGAGCCGATCCAGGGGGAGGGCGGTGTTCGCCCGGTCGACAAGGCCTTCCTTCAGGCTCTGCGCACCCTTTGCGATGAACAGGGCCTGCTGCTGATTTTCGACGAGGTGCAGACCGGCGTCGGACGGACGGGAACCCTGTTTGCCTATGAGCAGACCGGCGTTGCCCCGGATATCATGGCGATTGCCAAGGGTATAGGCGGCGGTTTTCCCGTCGGCGCATGCCTTGCTACCGACGAAGCCGCATCCGGCATGGTGCCCGGCGTGCATGGCACGACATTCGGCGGCAATCCGCTGGCCATGGCCGTCGGTAATGCGGTTCTCGATGTGGTCCTGGAAGACGGGTTTCTCGAGCATGTTCGGCAGATGGGGCTTTTATTCCGCCAGGGCCTTGCCGAACTGAAAGACAGCTATCCCGATGTGATCGAGGAGATCCGCGGCGAGGGCCTGATGGTCGGCGTCAAGGCCAAGGTGCCGGCCGGCGCGCTGGCCGAAGCGATGCGTGACGAGAAACTGCTCTCGGTTCCCGCCGGCGACAATGTCGTGCGCATGCTGCCGCCGCTCACCGTCAGTGACGAAGAAGTCCGGGAAGGCCTTGCGCGGCTTTCGCGCGCTGCAGCGAAACTGTCCGTTTCGCCCGCCCGGTCCGCCTAAAGCATTAGAAAGAGTAGTTCCATGTCCTCTCCGAGACATTTTCTCGATCTCTCCGCCGTTTCGGCAACCGCGCTGCGGGATATCCTTGATCACGCGGCCACGCGCAAGACCGCGCAGAAGGCGGGCACCGCCGACAAGCCGCTGGCCGGCAAGGTGCTGGCGATGATCTTCGAAAAACCGTCGACGCGCACCCGGGTGTCGTTCGATATCGGCATGCGTCAGCTTGGCGGCGATACGCTGGTGCTGTCCGGCAAGGACATGCAGCTTGGCCGCGCCGAAACCATCGGCGATACCGCCCGGGTGCTGTCGCGTTATGTCGATGCGATCATGATCCGCACCACCGACCATTCGCGGCTTCTGGAACTGGCCGAGTATGCGAGCGTGCCGGTGATCAACGGGCTGACCGATGCCACCCATCCCTGCCAGATCATGGCCGATCTGCAGACCTTCGAGGAGCATCTGGGGCCGGTGGCCGGCAAGACCATTGCCTGGACCGGTGACGGCAACAATGTGCTGCATTCCTTCCTCGAAGGGGCGGCGCGGTTCAAATACCGCATGAACATCGCCGTGCCGCCGGGTTCGGAACCGGAAAGCCGCTTTGTCGACTGGGCGCGCAAGGAAGGTGCTGAAGTGACCTTCTTCGAAAGTGCCGAGGATGCGGTTGCGGGTGTCGATTGCGTGGTGACCGATACCTGGGTCTCGATGAACCAAGAACACAAGGCGCGCGGACACAATGTGTTCCAGCCTTTCCAGGTCAACGCCGATCTGATGGCGCGTGCCAATGATGATGCGATCTTCATGCACTGCCTGCCGGCGCATCGCGGCGAGGAAGTGACTGACGAGGTGATGGACGGGCCGCAATCGGTCGTGTTCGATGAGGCCGAAAACCGGCTTCACGCCCAGAAATCCGTACTGGCCTGGTGCCTCGGCGCAATCGACTGAGCCACCGGCCGCCCCCTGAAACGGGGCGAAGGAGACAGATTATGCAGGATTTGGAAAAGCAACTCGGCGAACTCGGTTTCGCCGGAGATGACATGGTTGTGCCCTTCCAGGTGGATGCGCTCGATGTGCGCGGCCGCACGGTCCAGCTCGGGCCGCTGCTTGACGCCATCCTGACGCGCCATGAATATCCCGAACCCGTTGCCCGGCTGCTTGCCGAAGTGGTGGTGCTGACGGCGCTGATCGGGACATCGCTGAAGTTTGAGGGCAAGTTCACCGTTCAGACCAAGAGCGACGGCCCTGTCGACCTGCTGGTTGCCGATTTCTCGACGCCGGATGCACTCAGGGGCTATGCCCGTTTCAATGACGAGGCATTGCGGGCTGCCGTGACGGCCGGTATGGCCGCGCCCGAGCAACTGCTCGGCAGCGGCGTTCTTGCCTTCACCATCGATCAGGGCAGTTATATGCAGCCCTATCAGGGCATCGTACAGCTCGACGGCAGCTCGCTTGAAGATATCGCCATGGGTTATTTCCGGCAGTCGGAGCAGATCCCGACGGCCGTCCGGCTTGGCGTCGCCAAACTGCTGGATCGTGACGAAGACGGGCAGCCGCGCGAACGCTGGCGGGCCGGTGGTCTGGTCGCCCAGTTCCTGCCGGAAGAGCCCGACCGCATGCGCCAGCCCGATCTTCACGGCGGCGATGGCGATGACGGCCAACTTTCCCATGCGCCCGACGACGCGTGGACGGAGGCGCAGGCCCTTGTCGAAACCATCGACCTCGATGAGATGACCGATCCGGAAGTGGGCGCCGAACGCCTGCTCTACCGCCTGTTCCACGAACGCGGTGTGACGGTTTATCCGGCGCAGGAGGTCTATGACCGCTGCAGCTGTTCGCGGGAGCGTATTCTGGGCGTGCTCAAGGGCTTCACCGCCGAGGAAATCGACGACAGCACCGAAGACGGCAAGATCACGGTGACCTGCGAATTCTGCTCGACACCCTACGTCTATACACCGCAGGATGTCCGCGACGATTGAGGTTCAATCGAACCGGACAGTTCACTAATTGATTGAAATGCGCCGGGCCTCAGCGTATCCCTAGGGGAAACGTGAAAGGCTGACGGCGCATTTCTTTCGGTGCGCCGGCGAGTGGGTTGAAATGGGTTTTGCAACTTCGAAAAGCAGGTTCTGTCGGCGCGATGAGCCGAAACGGCATGCGTTGCGGCGCATGGGGCGGCATGCGGCCGGCGAGGACCCGGCCAAGCGGCAGCAGATACTGGAGGGCGCCCGGCAGGTGTTCATGAATGTCGGCTTCGATGCTGCCAGCATGAACGATATCACCCGGGCGGCAGGCGTTTCAAAAGGCACGATCTACGTCTATTTTGAAAACAAGGGCGAACTGTTCCAGACCATCATCCTCGAAGCCAAGCAGGTGATTTTCGAGGATCTGCGCGCCACGCTGAATGCCGAAGGCCCCGTCGAGGACATCCTGAAGCGCTTTTCGATACGCCTTGCCTCCGGCATGACCTGCGAGGAGACGGTCAAGGCGATGCGCATTGCCATCGGGGTTGCCGAGCGTTTTCCCGAACTCGTGCGTTCGTTTTTCGGTGATCATCCCGACAATCTGGTGGATACGGTAAGCGATTTCGTTGCCGAGCGGACCCGACTCGGCGAGCTTCGGGCCGAAGATCCGCGCCTTGCCGCCATCCAGCTTCTCGAGCTTTCCACCGGGCATTTGTGGAAGCGCCGTCTTTTCGGCCTGATGGAAGCTCCGCCGAGCGAGGCGGAACTTGTTGAAATGGCGGATAATGCCGTTGCGCTGTTTTTGAGCGGATACGCCGCCCGCGCCTGACCTTTTTTCCGAAACCTCAGTGGCCGCCGCCGCCGCCAGCGCCCTCCTGCGGCTTGCGCACCAGAAAGCTGCAAATGGTCAGGAAGGAAAACAGCACTGTCAGCAGCACGAAGACATCGATGAAGGCCAGCAGCCAGGCCTGTTGAGAGACCATCTGGCCCAGTTGCAGCAGAGCCGCCTTTTCACCGTCGAGACCGTGGCTGGAATAAAGCCCGCTGAGTGTTCCGACCCATTCCTGTGTCGTGCGGCTTGCCGCATCCACGGTTTCGGCGAGACGATCATAGTGGAAATCGTCGCGGCGGCTCAAAAGCGTGTTGATGATTGCAAGACCGACCGCGCCGCCGAGATTGCGGGTCAGGTTGAACAGGCCGGAGGCATTCTTGACGTCTTCCTGCGGCAGCGTGCCAAGCGCGATGTTGGAGACCGGGATCATCGAGATCATCAGCGCCACCCCGCGCCCGGCTTGCGGCCAGAACAGTTCCCAGTAGTCCCATTCGGCGGTGATGTGGGTCATCTGCCAGGTGCACAGTGCGAACAGGCCGAGACCGATGCCCATCATCACACGCGGATCGAGCTTGTTCTGCAGCATGCCGGCAAAGGGCGCTGTCGCCATCATGAAAGCGCCGGTCACGAACATCGTCTCGCCGATCATCAGCGCATCATAGCCGCGGATACGGGCCATATAGAGCGGGAACAGATAGACGAGGCCGTAAAGCCCGATGCCCAGCGAAAACGAGAAGATCGAGCCGACGGCGAAGTTGAAATTGCCGAAGGCCCTGAGTTCGACCACCGGATAGCGGCTGGTAAAGGAGCGGTAGAAGAACGCGATGCCGGCGATCACCATCACCACGAAGGCGTAGCGGATGACGTCGGCCTGAAACCAGCCCTCGATATTGCCTTCTTCGAGGAAATATTCGAGCGATCCCAGAAACAGCGCCATGGCGATGAGGCCGATCCAATCGAAATGCTTCATGATCGAATAGTCGGGTCGGTCGAAATCGATCAGCAGCCAGGCGCCGATTGCGACCAGAATGCCGGGCACGACATTGACGAGAAACAGCCAGTGCCAGGAAAAGGCATCGACGAGATAGCCGCCGACGGTCGGGCCGATGGTCGGCGCCATGGTTGCCACGAGGCCGACAACCGGTATCACGGTTGAGCGTTTGGACGGCGGAAAGGCGGTAAACGCCACGGCAAAGACGGCCGGCACCATGCCGCCCGACATGAAGCCCTGCAGCGCCCGGTAGATGATCATCTGGTCGATCGAGGTGGCTGTCGCGCACAACGCGCTGCAGGCCGTGAATGCTGCTGCTGAAACGGAGAACACCACGCGCGTGGAAAAGATCCGCGCCAGAATGCCCGACAGCGGGATCATGATCACTTCGGCAATCAGGTATGAGGTCTGGACCCAGGCGATCTCGTCGGCGCTGGCTGAGATGCCGGCCTGAATGTCTGTCAGTGCGGAAGCGACGATCTGGATGTCGAGGATCGCCATGAACATGCCGAAGGCCATGACAATGAAGGCCGCCCAGGTGCGACCGCTGACATGATCGGAGGGCACTGCCGGGGCTCCGGCAGGTACTTCCCCGCTATGGTCTTTGCTTTCGGCAGTCTCTGTCATGGCTTGGCTGTCCGGTGGGAAGGCACGGTTGGTCGACGGCCTTTGTCAGTGTTTGTCGGTGACGACCTTGCCGAGCGTGCCGTCCGGCGCCGTGCGGCTGTCGGCTCTTGCGGTCACCGAAAGCCCGGCCTTCAGATAGCCCTTGTCGAGCATGTCCTGCGGTATCGAGATATGTACCGGAATGCGCTGGACCACCTTGGTGAAATTGCCGGTCGCATTTTGCGGCGGCAGCAGCGCGAAAACCGCGCCCGAGGCGGGTGAGAACGACACGACCTTGCCGGTGAAATCATCATCCTCGAATGCGTCGACGCTCACATGAACGCTTTCGCCGATGCCCAGACGGTCAAGGTCGGTTTCCTTGAAGTTGGCCACGACATAAAGGTCTTCCGTTGGTACCAGCGCACCGAGGCGGGTGCCAGAGGAAACCAGATCGCCGACCTGAACATTCCTGTTGCCGAAGACGCCATCGAACGGCGCCTTGATTTCGGTGAAGGAGAGATTGCGTTTGGCGAGATCGATGGCGAGTTGACGTTCCTTCAGGGCGGCCTGCTGCTGTGCAAGCTGTGCCTGGGCGGTGGTGATATTCGACCGGGCAACCTCGATTGCGGCATTGGCGGCTTCGACCTGTGCCTTGAGTTGGTCCACCTGGGCCTTGGCGTCATCGAAAGCCGCGACCGTTGCCGCGCCCTTGTCCTTCAGCGTCGTGGCGCGCTCAAAGGCGCTTTTGGCGTTTTCGATCTGCGGATCGAGCGCGGCGCGGTTGGCCTTGGCCTGGGAAAGCGAAGCCTTGGCGCCGGCAATCTGCGCCTCCGTTGCTTTCAGCGCGACATTCTGGGCGTTGAGCTGGGCTTCGGCCTGTGACAGCGCATTCTGGTAATCGCCATCGTCGATCTTGACCAGAAGGTCGCCCTTTTTGACGCGCTGGTTGTTCGCCACTTCGACGCTTTCGACATAGCCGGAAACCTTCGGCGAAATCGTCGCGATATCGCCTTCGATATAGGCGTCATCGGTGGAAACGATGAAGCGGCCCTCGGTCCACCATTGATAGCCGAACCAGCCGGCGCCGGCGATGATGGCAAGGCCGATGACGGCAAAGACGATCCTGCGCGCGCCACCAGACTTCTGCGCCGGTTGGCCTGCGGAGCCAGCGTGATTGCCCTCGTTTTCGGTGCTCATACTGAAAGGCCTTTCTGTGCTGAACATGGGAGGATGTTCGGCGAATGAACGGACTGATCTTATTTCGAACTGAAGAGTTCGATTTGCAGGATTGCTAATGCGCCTCGTATGCCGCCCTGTCAACCCGCGCGCCCTGAAGCGCTCTCGTGGGAACCGGGATCGCGCAATGGCGTTGATGGTGCAGGCAACGATTTGTGGCTATAGGTTTTGAATGCAGCGCCAGGCGATGAACCGCGCCGACCCCGAGACAACGCCCCTGCCGGGCATAAGAGGAGACCGCATTGACCGATCTGATTGCTCTGGCAACTCTGCCCGAAGCCTGGGCGGCACTTGTCACCCTGATCATCATGGAGGTCGTGCTCGGCATCGACAACCTGGTCTTCATCTCGATCCTCACCAACAAACTACCGGAAAGCCAGCGGCGCAATGCCCGGCGTATCGGGCTCGGGCTGGCGCTGGTGCTCAGGCTCTTGCTTCTGGGAACGGTGGCCTGGATCGTTCAGCTGACGACGCCGCTGTTTGAGGCTTTCGGCCATGGGTTTTCATGGAAGGATATCATCCTGATTGCCGGCGGCCTGTTTCTGGTTTGGAAGGCGACCAAGGAAATCCACCACAATGTCGATCCTGAGGAGCATCCCGGCGAACTGGTGGGCGGTGCCGTCAAGACCGGCTTTACCGCTGCGATCTTCCAGATCCTGCTGCTCGATCTGGTGTTTTCCATCGACAGCATCATCACCGCCGTCGGCATGACCGACCATCTGCCGATCATGGTGATCGCCGTTATCGTCGCGGTAACGCTGATGCTGGTGGCCTCGGGTCCGCTTGCCCGTTTCATCGAGGCAAACCCGACGATCGTGATGCTGGCGCTTGCCTTCCTGCTGATGATCGGCACCACGCTGATTGCCGACGGGCTCGGCTTTCATGTGCCCAAGGGCTATGTCTATGCGGCGATGACCTTTTCCGGTCTTGTCGAACTGCTCAACATGCTGGCGCGCCGCAAAAGACGGCTGGATCGGGCGATGGCGGGCGAAAATCCGGCTGCAGACGCTTCCGGGTCGGGCCATTAAGGCTTGGCGCTTGACGCCACGGGTTGAATATGGCCTAAGGCAGGCCAGAAGAGCCGCCCTCGATCACGGGTGAACTATGCCCGGCGGCCGACAATGAAATTCAGCATTCGAAAAACTCTTTCGGCCGGGTGCATTGCTTCACGATAAACGCGATCCGGCCGGCAGCATGGACGATGATAATGACGACAACCGGCCCCCGCCTGCGCATTGCGCCTTCGCCTACCGGCGAACCGCATGTCGGCACAGCCTATACGGCACTGTTCAACTATCTCTACGCCAAGAAGATGGGCGGCACCTTTATCCTGCGTATCGAGGATACCGATGCCACCCGCTCGACGCCCGAGTTCGAGAAAAACGTTCTCGACGCGCTCAAATGGTGCGGCGTGGAGTGGGCGGAAGGCCCGGATGTCGGCGGTCCCTACGGGCCTTACCGCCAGTCCGACCGCAAGGACATCTACCGTCCCTTCGTCGACAAGCTGGTTGAAGACGGCCACGCCTTCCCGTGCTTCTGCACGCCGGAGCGTCTGGAGCTGATGCGCGCCGGTCAGCGCGCCGAAGGCCGCGCGCCGAAATATGACGGGCTGTGCATGCATCTGAAGGCGGAAGAGGTGAAGAGCCGCATCGACGCCGGCGAGCCGCACGTGATCCGCATGAAAATCCCGGAAGAGGGCGCCTGCAAGTTCACCGATGGCGTTTACGGCGATGTCGAAATCCCGTGGGATGCCGTCGACATGCAGGTCATCCTCAAGGGCGACGGCATGCCGACCTACCATATGGCCAATGTCGTAGACGACCATCTGATGAAGATCACCCATGTGGCGCGCGGCGAGGAATGGCTGGCCTCTGTGCCCAAGCACATCCTGCTTTATCGCTATCTCGGGCTGGAGCCGCCGCAGTTCTTCCATCTGCCCTTGATGAAGAACCCCGACAAGTCGAAGCTGTCGAAGCGGAAAAACCCGACCTCGATCTCCTATTATTCGGCGCTCGGTTTCCTGCCGGAAGCGCTGATGAACTTCCTCGGCCTGTTCTTCATCCAGATCGCCGAGGGCGAGGAGTTGATGGATATGGCCGAACTGATCGAGCAGTTCGATGCCGACAATCTCAACAAGGCCGGCGCCGTCTTCGACACGCAGAAGCTTGAATGGCTGAACGGCCGTTTCATCCGCGAAAAACTGTCCGAAGAGGATTTTATTCTCCGCGTCGCCGCCTGGGCATCGGAAAATGCCCGGCTGAAGGACGGCCTGAAGCTGTCGCAAAGCCGCATCGGCAAGCTTGGCGAACTGCCCGGCCTGATGGGCTTCCTGCTGGCGTCCGACATGGTGCCGGAGCCGCAGGCCTTTGCCAAGATCAAGAAGACCAATCCGGCGGAAATCCTCGAAATTCTGAAAGCCGTCCAGCCGGTGCTGGAAAAGCTGGTCGAATGGAATGCCGAAACCGTCGAGGGCGCGCTGCGTCAGCTTTCCGAGGACATGGACAAGAAGCTGCGCATCGTCGTCGCGCCGCTATTTGTCGCCATGTCCGGCTCGTCGCGCTCGCTGCCGCTGTTTGATTCCATGGCCGTTCTTGGCCGTGCCGTGGTGCGCCAGCGGCTGAAGGTCGCCGAAGGCGTGGTTGCGGGCATGGTTGCAGAGGAAGCAGGTAAGTAAGATGAACAAGAAGACCGAAGAACAGGCCCTTTCCTCCGACGCCACGGAAGTGCGCGCCCAGAAGCTTGAAATCCTGCGTGAGAAGATCGGCGATGTTTACCCCGCCCATTTCCACCGCACGATCACCAATGCCGAACTGGCGGAAAAATATGCCGACCTGCCCGACGATACCGTGACCGAGGATGTCGTCACCGTTGCCGGCCGGGTCTATTCGATGCGCAATTCCGGCATGTTCGTGGACCTGCGCGATGCTTCCGGCAAGATCCAGATTTTTTCGCACAAGGACACCACGCCGGAAGAAGTGCGTGAACTCTGGTCGCTGGTCGATCTTGCCGATATCGTCGGTGTGACCGGCGTAGTGCGCCGCACCAAGCGCGGCGAACTGACGATCAACGCGCATGAGATCACCATGCTCACCAAGGCGCTGAAGCCGATGCCCGAAAAATATCACGGGCTGGCCGATATCGAGACGCGCTATCGCCAGCGCTACCTCGACATCATGAGCAATGAAGACTCGAAGCTGCGCTTCATGCAGCGCTCGAAGATCCTGTCCGGCATTCGCCGTTTTCTGGAAGGCGAAGGCTTCATGGAAGTCGAGACGCCGATGCTGCAGGCCATCTATGGCGGTGCATCGGCCGATCCGTTCAAGACGCATCACAATGCGCTCGACATCGACATGTATCTCAGGATCGCGCCGGAACTTTACCTGAAGCGGATTCTGGTGTCCGGCCTCACCGACAAGGTGTTCGAGGTCAACCGCAACTTCCGCAACGAAGGCGTTTCGACCCGGCATAATCCCGAATTCACGATGATGGAATGCTACTGGGCCTATGCCGATTACGAGGACATGATGGGCATTGTCGAACGCATGTTCGAAACGCTCGCCATGACCCTGCATGACGCCACAACGGTGAAGTTCGGCGACAAGGAACTGGACTTCAAGGGCCCGTTCAAGCGCGTGCCGATGCCCGATGCGGTCAAGGAAGCAACCGGCATCGATTTCCTGTCAATTGCGACGGATGAGGAAGCGCGTGCGGCAGCGAAGGCAGCCGGCTTCGAAATCGAGGACGACTGGACCTGGGGCGAATGCCTGGCCTTCATTTTCGAGGAAAAGGTCGAGGCAAGCCTGATCCAGCCCTCGCATGTCACCCATTTCCCGAAGGATATTTCACCCTTTGCCAAGGAAGTGCCCGGCGAGCCGCGTCTGGTTGAGCGTTTCGAGACCTATGTCAACGGCTGGGAACTCGGCAATGCGTTCTCCGAGCTGAACGACCCGGTCGAGCAGCGCCGCCGCATGGTCGAACAGCTGGAACAGGCGCACGCCCGCGGAGAGCTGGAAAAACAGCTCGACGACGACTTCCTCAACGCCATGGACCACGGCATGCCGCCGGCCGGCGGTCTCGGGATCGGCATCGACCGCCTGATCATGCTTCTGACCGACGGCCCGTCGATCCGCGACGTCATCCTGTTCCCGGCGCGTCGGCAGCGGGACTGAGACAAACGCTTAAAAACACAAAGGCCCTGACGGGAAACCGTCGGGGCCTTTGTGTTTCAGCGACGTTTCCTTTTGCTGAAAGGCGTTCCTGTCGGTTTCCAGAATTGCGCTTTCCCATTGTTTTCATTTGTCTAATCATTAGATTAGGAAACGGAAACAAATGAAACAGGGAGTCATGTCATGTCTGGCATCATGGACGGAAAAACCGGGTTTGTAACCGGGGCTGCAAACGGCATCGGGCGCGGGATCGCGCTGGAACTGGCGGCCGAGGGTGCGCATGTGGTCGTCAGCGATCTGGCCGCTTCCGAAAAGGAAGGCGAGGCGGTTGTCGAGGAAATCACAAAAGCCGGCGGCAAGGCGGTTTTCGTGGCCGCCGACGTCACATCTTCAGCCGACATCGACGCCCTGTTTGAAAAGACCCGCGCACTGGATGGTCATCTCGATTTTGTGGTCAACAATGCCGGTATCGGCCCGAAGGGCGAAATCGCGGAAAGCGACGACAAGACCTATGATCTTGCTATGGATATCAACCTGAAAAGCGTCTTCCGGGTCATGCGCGAGGCCATGAAGGTGTTCCGTGAACAGGGCAAGGGTGGCGCGATCCTGAATATATCCTCGGTCGCCGGCATGACCGGGCTTGCAACGGCAGGAATTTATTCCGCCTCCAAGCACGGCATTATCGGGTTTACCAAGACCGGTGCCGTTGAAGGCGGTGCAGATGGCATCCGCGTCAACGCGATCCTGCCCAATGCCATCAAGTCCAAACTGCTTGAAGGATCATCGGAAGAATTCCTGAAGCTGATTACGGAGCCGCAGGCAATCCAGCGCCTCGGCGAACCGGAGGAGGTCGGCGCGGCCGCCGCTTTCCTGCTTTCCGACAAGGCATCGTTCATCACCGGCGTCAGCCTGCCGGTCGACGGCGGCTATCTCGCCAGCAACTGATTGGTATAAAGGCCCGAAACAAACACTACGTTGTTTCGGGCCTTTTTTCTCAGACCATGCCGCCATTGACGCGCAGCACCTGGCCGGTGACGTAGCGCGCGGCATCGCTCACCAGAAAGGCGACGACGTCGGCGATATCGTCCGGTTCGCCAAGGCGGCCTGCCGGGATCATGCCGGTGAGCCGCGCAATCAGTTCCTCGCTTTTGCCGGTGAGAAACAGTTCCGTTGCGACCGGGCCGGGGGCAACGGCGTTGACGGTGATATTGTGCGACGCCAGCTCCTTCGCCGCGATATGGGTCATGGTTTCAACCGCGGCCTTGGTTGCGGCATAGACGCCGTAGGATGGCAGCTTGAGGCCGACGACACTGGTTGAAAAATTGACGATGCTGCCGCCGTCGGCAAGCCGGTTGGCTGCCTCGCGCATGCCCCTGAAGGCGCCGCCGAAATTGACGGCGACCTCGCGTTCGAAGGTTTCGTCGTTGAAATCCTTGAGCGGTGAAAGCTGCAGAATGCCGCCATTGTTGATGAGAATATCGGCTTTGCCATAGGTCGCTTCCGCCGTATCGAAAAGCGCCTTTACACCGGCTGTCGTGCTGATATCGGCCTGAACCGCGACCGCCTTTCCGCCGTCGCCGGTAATGGCGGCAACCACCTCGTCCGCGGCAGTGGCGTTGCTTGCATAGTTGACGATCACCTCGATACCGTCTTTCGCCAGCCTTTTGGCGATTTCCGCGCCGATACCGCGCGATGCGCCGGTGATGATTGCTGTCTTGCTGTCGGTCATGGCTGTTTCCTTTCATTCTGCGATGACGGCAAGATAAGCTGCCTTCCATAAGAAATAATCTCCTGATAAACGACATGATAATTCGGAAATCTGGAACAATTGGCCATGGATCGACTGGACCGTATGCAGCTTTTCACCCGTGTCGTGGAACGCGGCAGTTTTTCGGCTGCGGCGAACGACCTCGCTCTTGGGCGTTCCACCGCGACGGAGGCGATCAAGGCGCTTGAGGCCGATCTTGGCGTCCGGCTTCTGGAGCGCACCACGCGGCATGTGCGGACAACGCCGGATGGTGCTGCGTTTTACCGGCGCTGCATTGCTATCCTCGCCGAGGTCGAGGAAGCCGAAAGCGCCTTTAAGACCGGAAACCCTGAAGGTCTGCTGCGTATCGAGGCGCATCCCTATCTGACGCGGACGTTTCTGCTGCCCGCCCTGCCGGATTTTCTGAAGCGCTATCCGGGGCTGCGGATACAGTTCGGTCAGGGTGATCGCTATGCCGATCTGGTGCGCGAAGGGGTCGACTGCGCCATTCGCGCCGGTGAGCTGGACGACAGCACGCTGATTGCCCGTCGCCTCGGACATCTCGATGAGGTGACCTGTGCGAGCCCGGACTATGTTGAACAATACGGACGGCCCGAAACGCCTGACGATCTTGACGGTCACATTGCCGTCGGGTTCATTTCTTCGCGCACCGGCGATGTCATGCCGCTGGAACTGATTGAAGGCGGCAAAACCCGTTTCATCAGCCTGCCATGCCGGGTCACGGCAAATGATTCCGGAACCGCCATCGCGCTTGCGCGTCTTGGCTTCGGGCTGGTGCAGGCGCCGCGCTATCACTTTGCCGAGGATCTCAAGGCGGGCCGGATGGTGGAAATTCTCGCGGATTTTCCGCCGCCGCCGACCCCGCTTACCGCCCTTTATCCGCAAAACAGGCAGACAGCGCCGCGGCTTCGGGTCTTTCTTGACTGGGTCGGCGGCATTTTTGCAGGCGGCATGGTATGAAACCGTCTGCCGAAAATGACAAATTCTTCATTCTTCTTGTCTCCGGTGCGGCGGCGTCCCACATACTGAGAAATGACGCAAGGTTGCATGATGCGGCCTTGCGGAAGACTGTCTCTCCCGCGGTTTTCGTAAAACCGTGATATGAGGGCCCGGCCGGGAAACCGGACCGGGCCCTTATCCGTTCGGCTCGTGCTTTTGCCGTCGACGCCGGAGGCCGCCCGAAAGGGTCGGTTCGGCAGCCAGAAGACGCCTGGTATAGGCTTCACGCGGTGCATTGAGGACCGTGTGGACCGGGCCTTCCTCGACAATATTGCCGGCCTGCATCACGGCCACCCGGTCGCAGATTTCATCGACGACGGCAATGTTGTGGGTAATCAGCACGATCGAGACGCCGTGGACCGCGCGCATCGAAAGAAGAAGTTTCAGGATCTGGGCCTGAACCGTGACGTCCAGCGCGGAGGTCGGCTCGTCGGCCACCAGCAGTTTCGGACGGGTAATCAGCGCGCGGGCAATGGCGATGCGCTGGCGCTGGCCGCCGGAAAACTGATGCGGGTAGCGGTCGATATCGGCGGGATCGAGGCCGACTTCTTCCAGAAGCGCTGCGATCCGTGCTCGCCGTTGTGCGCCGCGCGGCGGGTTTTCTTCCAGATGAAGCGGTTCGCCGATGATCCGCCCGACCGTGTGGCGCGGATCGAGCGAGCCGTATGGGTCCTGAAACACCATCTGGAAATGACGGCGCAGGCGGCGCAAACGCCGTTCGAAAAGCGCGGTGAGGCTTTGGCCTTCGAAGAGCACGGTCCCCGATGTCGGCCGGTCGAGCGCCATGATCAGCCGGGCGAGGGTGGATTTTCCCGATCCGCTCTCACCGACAATGCCGAGAATTTCGCCGGGCTGAAGGCTGAGCGAGACCCCGTCGAGGGCGGCCGGGCCGTCGGCGTGGTAATGGCGGGAAAGGTTTTCGGCGGTCAGCAGCGGGGTCATGACATGCCCTCCAGTCCGGCGCGCGCCCGTCGGGGCAGCGATGAAAGCAGCCGTTTGGTATAGGCATGGGCCGGGCGGCGGATCACATCTTCCGTCGCCCCGGTTTCCATCGCAAGACCGTCATGCATCACCAGCATCCGGTCGGCCATCTGCGCAATCACACCGATGTCGTGGGAAATCAGCATCAGGCCGATATCGAGGTCGCGCACCAGCGTGTCGAGGATGTCGAGGATTTCTGCCTGAACGGTGACGTCGAGCGCGGTTGTCGGCTCATCGGCAATCAGAAGGTCCGGCTTCAGGGCAAGCGCGATGGCGATGCCGATCCGCTGGCGTTCGCCACCGGAAAGCTCATGCGGATAGGAATTTATTCTGTCTTCCGCCCGTGCGATCCTGACCATCGCCATCAGCCGCAATGCTTCACGCCTTGCGTCTGCGCGCGAAATCGCGCGGTGAAGCCGCAGGGCCTCTGCGATCTGTTTTCCAACTGTCATCGCCGGGTTGAGCGCGGTCATCGGTTCCTGAAAGATCATGCCGATCCGTGCGCCCCGGATTGCACTCATTTCACGTTCGCAAAGCCCGATCAGGTTTTCGCCGTCAAGGCGGATTATGCCGGTGGCCGTCGCATCGCCGGGCAAAAGCCCGATTGTGGCCAGCGCCAGCATCGACTTGCCGGAGCCGCTTTCGCCGACAATGCCCAGCGTTTCGCCGCGCGCCAGCGAAAGACTGATGCCGTGGAGCACGGTTTTTCCGGCGTTTTCACCCTTGAAGCTGATCCTGAGATTGTCGATTTCAAGCATCATCGGCGCTGCCTCCGGCGCGGATCGGTGAGGTCGCGCAGCCCGTCGCCCAAGAGGTTCAGTCCGAGCACGGCAAGGCAGATTGCAAGGCCGGGCGCAAACACGAGATGCGGCGCGGCGGAAAGATAGGTCTGGGCCTCGGCCAGCATCCGGCCCCAGGAGGGCGTGGGCGGAGAAACGCCCAGACCGAGAAAGGAAAGCCCCGCCTCCGTCAGGATCGCAAGCCCGGTCTGGATCGCAAACTGCACGATGATCTGCGCAGCGATGTTGGGCAGCACATGTTCGAACGTGATCCGGGGGCCGGATTTTCCGGCCATGCGGGCAGCGAGGATGTAATCGCGCGCGCCGATCTGCAGCGCCGCCCCCCGTGTCACCCGGGCAAATACCGGCACCATGAACAACGCGATCGCGGTGATTGTGGTGACCGGCCCGCCACCGAGAACGGCGGCCAGCAGAAGGGCCGACAGCACCGGCGGAAACGCAAAGATCACGTCGTTGACCCGCATCGTCACCGCCTCGAAACGCCCGCGCGAGGCCGCTGCCGCCGTGCCGAGAACCGTGCCGAACGCGCCGCCGGTAAGAACGCCTGAAAAGGCAATGCCGAGCGAAGTCCAGGCGCCCGCCATGATCATCGAGGCTTCGTCGCGGCCGAACTGGTCGGCCCCCAGAAGGCCGCCCGGTCCCGGCTGCTTCAGGCGGGCCGGAATGTTGATCATGGTCGGGTCCGCCGGCGTCCAGAACCGGCTGACGACCGCGGCGATAACAAACAGGGCCGTGATCGCGCCGCCGATCATAAGGGAAAGGGGCAGGCGTTTCATCGTCTCAACCTCGGATCGATGACGGCATAAAGCGCATCGACAATGAAGTTCAGGCCCATGACGATGACGGCGAACAGCAGAGCGACATTCTGCACCACGATCAGGTCCCGCTGGGCAAGCGCCTGATAGGCAAGCGTGCCCATACCCGGCAGGGTGAACACGTTTTCGACCAGCACCGTGCCGGCAACCAGCACGGAGATCTGCATGCCCAGCATGGTCACGACCGGGATCAGCGCATTCGGCACCACGTGGCGCCAGAGCGCATAGGCGGGCGTTGCCCCCTTGGCGCGGGCCGTGCGCACGAAATCCTCGGTTGCGATTTCGATGACGGCGGTGCGGGTGACGCGGGTCAGCACCGCGGCCTGCGGAATGGCAAGGGCAATGGCGGGAAGCGCAAGTGCATTGAGGGCTGTCAGAAAACCGCTTTCCCAGTCCGGAAACCCGCCGGCGGGAAACCAGCCGAAGGTGAGCGCCACGGCGAGGATGAGCAGAAGGCCGATCCAGAAATTGGGCACCGCAATGCCGATCTGGGCAAACAGCGCAGCAAATAGGTCAACCGGGCCGTTGGGCCGGGCCGCCGCCAGAACGCCCAGCGGCAGCGCGATTGTCACCGAAAGGAGAATGGCAAGCCCTGCAAGCGGCAGAGTGACGGCCAGACGTTCGGCAATCAGCGTGCCGACCGGGGTGGAATAGGTGTAGGAGGTGCCGAAATCCCCCGTCAGAACCCCGCCCAGCCAGCCGATATAGCGCAGGAGAAACGGTTGATCGAGGCCAAGCTGATGGCGCAGTGCGGCCAGTGTATCGGGAGCGGCCGATGTGCCCAGCATGATCTCCGCCGGATCGCCCGGCACAGCCGCCATCACCGAAAAGATGACGAAGGAAACGGCCAGCAGGCTTGCGACCAGAAACGCGAAACGGCGCGCCAGCCGCGCCGGCGCCCCGCCCTTGTGTGCCTTGTGATATGCGGCTCGCGCCAAGTCTAGTCGCTCCAGCGGGCTTCGGTGACATCGTTGGAGGGCACCGGTTCATTGGTCCACATGCCCTCAAGACCGGCCTTCCAGATGCCGATCTTCGGCCAGGCATAGAGAAACAGCGCCGGTACGTCCTCGGCCAGAATGTCCTGCGCCTGCCTGTAGCCGTCAAGCCGTTCGTTTTCACTTGTCGCCCTGGCGATTGCAGCCATGGTGGCGTCAAAATCGGCATTGTCATAGTTGAAGTAATAGGGGTGGCGGGCATAGATGCTGATATCGAGCGGTTCGGCATGGCCGATAATGGTCATGTCGTAATTGGTGTCCTTGAACACGTCCTGGATCCAGGTTGCGGGAAACTCCGAGGTCTCGATCGTTGCCGTGACGCCGCCCTGTGCGAAATAGGCCTGTATGATTTCCGCCGCGCGCTCGGCATAGGCCCGGTTCGGCACCTTCATGGTGAAGGAAAATCCGTCCGGATAACCCGCTTCGGCAAGAAGCGCTTTTGCGGCTTCCGGGTCGTAGGGCAGAACGCCGGTCAGGTCCTCATATCCGGCGTCCGATGGCGAGAAATGGCTGCCGATCGGCGTGCCGAAACCTGAATTGGCGGCATCCACGATCGCCTGCCGGTCGATCATCATCATCAGGGCCTGGCGCACGCGGCGATCGTCAAAGGGCGGTTCGGCATTGTTCATGCCGGCAACCACTTCCATGCCGGTGGTGCCGGGAACGACGGCGAAGTCTTTCTTGGTCTCGAACTGGCTGACCAGTTCGGGCGCACCGAATTCGGGAATGGCGTCGACACCGCCGGCATTGAGTGCCGCGGCCTGGGCCTGCGGATCGGCGATGAAACGGAAGGTGATGTTTTCAAGCGCCGGCTTCTCGCCCCAGTAGTCCGGATAGGCGGCGAGCGTGACCTGATTGCCCTTGCGCCATTCGGAAAAGGCGAACGGGCCGGTGCCGACCGGGTCGGTGGCGTTTGTCGGTTCGCTTTGCGGCTCCACCATCACGGCGGCGGGAAAGCCAAGCCAGTAGAGCAGGTCATAGGCCGGCTGCGAAAGGTGCAGCACCAACGTGCCGTCATCCGGCGCTTCAACGCTCTCAATGGCGCTGTAGAGCGCCTTTTGCGGATTGATGGAATCGTCGGCGATGATCCGGTCGATTGAAAACTTCGCGGTTTCGGCGTTAAAGGCCGCGCCATTCTGGAAGGTGACACCCTCGCGTAGATCGAAAGTGTAGGTCAGTCCGTCATCGGAAATGGTCCAGCCGGTGGCCAGCTGGGGGACGATTTCGCCTGCCTCGGTAATGGCGACAAGGCCTTCAAACAGGTTTTGCCAGACCACCTGGCCGATGGCCACCGGCGCGGCGGCTGTCGGGTCGAGGCCGGTGGGCTCGATGCCCATGCCGATCACCAGATCGTTGCGCGCCTCGGCGGCAGCCGATGAAACGGTAATGAGGCCGGTCAGGGCGGCGGCTGCAATAATGGTGCGGGCGGCTTTGCCGGGATATCTGGTCATGTCGGAGAAGACCTTTCCAATGAAGAGAACCGGACGGTCTATACCGTGATAGATACTTGAGTGTAAACTGTTAATAAATAAAAAGAATTCAGTGTAACGATAATCGTTTCACTGAATATTGCAGTCACCCGGTTGGGCAGGACCTGGACAGGAAGGTCTTTAAGAATTCCGCAAGCTGGCTGGCGGCAAAGGTCGGGGTCGGGCCTGCCGTCCTGATCAGGCGAATATCGGTGGCGATCTCGCTTTTTTTCTCGAATGGCCGGACGGTCAGGGCCTTTTCTCGGATTTCGCGGGCAACGGTCATGGCCGGCAGGATCAGCACCGCCGCCCCGCTGCGCGCCAGTTCCTTCTGCAGCTCCAGCGACGAGGTTTCGAAGGCCGCCGCCATCGGCTCGAAACCGGCCACGCGCTGGCGGGCGTCGAAATCGCGGCGAATGCTGAAGGCCCGGTCGGGCATGGCAACCGCATGTTCGCGGATTGCTTCGGGCGTGATCGTGTCGTTGGCCGCCAGCGGATGGTCCGGGGCCATGACAGGCTCGTGCAGAACCGGCAGTTCGAACAGCGTTTCGGTCTGTATGTCCGGCGGGGAGAACATCGTGACCGCCAGATCGGTCTCGCCTGCGGCAACAGCGCGGATTGCAGCCTCTGCCGAACAGACGGTCACGGCAATCGAGATTGCGGGATAAAGCGCATAGAATTCGGCAAGGGCCGGCGCCAGGATTGCGCTGATCACAGCGCCGTTGACATGCAGCGAAACGTGACCGGCCTTCAGGCCGCGCAGATCGTCAATCACCTGCCGGGCGCTTTCGAGATCGCGGATCACGGCAAGCGTCCGTTCCGCCAGCAGGGTGCCTGCCGCAGTCAGGACGATCCCGCGCGCGCCGCGCTCCACCAGCGGGGCATCGAAATAGGATTCGAGATTTTCAAGCTGGCGGCTGACGGCCATGGGTGAGACCCCGAGCGCTTCGGCCGCCTGCCGGATCGAGCGCGAGCGCACCAGTTCGTTGAAATAGATAATCGCCTGAAGCTGCATGTATTTTTACCGGTTTCTGTCGCTGTATTTGATCCGTAATCGGGCCTCGGGGCAAGCCTTGTGCAAGGTTGCAGGCGCTTTGATTTTCCGATTATCGCGCACTTGCCTTGTCGCAAAGGTCTTGTAATTTGGTATTTGATTGGTATCTTTTATCGTGGAGGGCAATGCCGGACAGGACATGGCATGAATATGCAGGAACCGTTCAAGGATATCGACCTTGCGGGCGATGGCCCACTCTACAGACGCCTGAAAGCAGCCATTGCGACGGTAATCGCGCGTGGCGATCTGGAAAGCGGCGCGGCGCTGCCGCCGGAGCGTGATCTGGCCGAACTGCTCGGCGTCAGCCGGGTGACCGTCCGCCGTGCGATTGCCGAACTGACAAGCGAGGGTGTGCTGACCCGCCGTCATGGGGCGGGAACCTTTGTTGCCTTGCCGATCGATCGTATCGAGCAACCGCTCAAACGTTTGACATCCTTCACCGAAGACATGATGGCGCGCGGCCTCAAGCCGCGTTCGCGCTGGCTGGAGCGGGGGCTGTTTCCCGCTTCGCCGGAGGAAGCGGACACGTTCGGCATTGCCCCGGGCACAGAGGTCGCCCGCCTCAGCCGCATCCGTTTCGGCAGCAACCGGCCGATGGCGCTGGAGCATACATCCCTGCCCGGCGATATCATGGATGCGCCGGAGGCCGTCGGGCCTTCGCTTTATGCGGCCCTTGCCGAACGCGGTATCCGGCCTGAACGCGCAAATGAACGCATCACGGCCTGTGTCCTGAACGATGAGCAGGCGGACCTTCTGGGCGTGCCCTCCGGCTCGCCGGCGCTGACCATTTTGCGTACCGGGTTCGATGCCGCCGGTCGCGTGATTGAAATGACCAGATCCTATTATCGAAGCGATATTTACGACCTTGTCGCCGAACTGACGTTTTCCAATGACGAATAGGCGCGGCGATGCAACATGACCGAAAGACCCTGCAATGACTGATCCGACCCATATGCGCCGTGAAATCGATGAGATTCCTGCTGCTGCCGCACGGCTGCTTGAGGGCAGCGGCAAGGCCTTTGCCGGCGCCGGCAAGGCGCTTGCCGAAAAGGACCCGGGCGTCATTGTCACCGTCGCGCGCGGTTCCTCCGATCATGCGGCGCTGTTCCTCAAATACGCGATCGAGCTGACGACCGGCGTTCCCGTGGCCTCGCTCGGCCCTTCGCTGGCCTCGATCTATGATGCGAAGCTGAAGATGGGATCGGCGGCGGCAATCTGTATTTCCCAGTCCGGCAAGAGCCCGGATATCGTCGCGCTCGGCAAATCGGCCCGCGCCGGTGGGGCGCTGACGCTTTCGCTCGTCAACACCATCGCCTCTCCGCTTGCAGATGTCACCGACCAGCCGATCGATATTGCCGCCGGGCCGGAAAAGGCGGTGGCGGCGACCAAGTCCTATGTCAATTCCATCATTGCCGGCCTTGCCGTGCTTGCCGAATGGGCCGGCGATGCCGCGTTGAAAAGTGCGCTCGCCAGGCTGCCCGATGACCTCGACAAGGCGCTTGCCTGTGACTGGTCGCCGCTGATGGCTTCGCTGAAGGAGACGCAGTCGCTCTATGTGCTGGGCCGCGGACCAAGTTTTGCGATTGCCAGCGAGGCGGCGCTGAAATGCAAGGAAACCTCCGAGCTGCATGCCGAGGCCTATTCGTCTGCGGAAGTCCTGCACGGGCCGGTCTCGCTGGTCGAGGCACGCTTTCCGGTGATCGCCTTTGCCGCGCGCGACAAGGCGGAAGCCGCGATTGCCAAAACCGCCTCCGGGATGGCGGCCAAGGGGGCTGACGTGTTCCTGTCGTCCGACAGGGGGGAGAAGACTACACGCCTTCCCTTCGTGGCCACCGGTCATCCGCTGACCGATGCGCTGGCGCTGATCGTGCCCTATTACAGCTTCGTCGAGACGCTGTCGCGGGCTCGCGGCCTCAACCCCGATCAACCGGTGGCGCTCAACAAGGTGACGGAGACCGAGTAAGATGAAAAAGGCAATCTGCGGCGCAAGGCTGTTTGACGGTGAAAGTTTTCGCGACGGTCTGGCGCTTGTTTTTTCCGAAGAAGGGATCGAGGCCCTTGTGGCCGAGCGCCGCGTGCCTGCCGATGCCGAGATCATCCGCGTCGACGGGCATATTCTGGCGCCGGGCTTTGTCGACCTTCAGGTCAATGGCGGCGGTGGAGTGCTGTTCAACAACGATCCGAGCCTTGAGGGGCTGAAGACGATCTGCCGTGCCCATGCGCAGTTCGGCACGACCTCGCTGTTGCCGACGCTGATCACCGATACGCCCGAGGTCGTGCATCAGGCGGTTGCCGCCGGACGCGCGGCACGGGCAGAAGGAATTCCCGGCTTTCTCGGCCTGCATCTGGAAGGCCCGCATCTGGCGCTTGCGAAAAAAGGCACGCATGACCCGGCGCTGATCCGTCCGATGGAAACGGTCGATTGCGATTTTCTCGTTGAAAATGCCGGCGCTTTCGGTGTCGCGCTGATCACCGTGGCGCCGGAAAGTGTCAAACGCCAGCAGGTCGCGCGGCTTGCCGCGGCAGGGTATACGGTTAGTCTCGGCCATACCGGAACAGACTGCGCCACGGCCGGCGAATACCGCATGGCCGGCGCCACCATGGCCACCCATCTTTTCAATGCGATGAGCCCGCTCAACCATCGTGAGCCCGGTCTGGTCGGTGCCGCCCTTTCCGATGGCGGGCTTTCCTGCGGCCTGATTGCCGATGGCTATCACGTCGATCCCGTGGCCATGGGCATTGCGCTCAGAGCCAAGAAAGGCCCCGGACGGATCTTTCTGGTGACCGATGCGATGTCGGTGACGGGAACGGATATGGAGTGCTTTACCCTCAATGGCCGGACGATCTATCGCAGCGAAGGTCGTCTGACGCTCGCCAACGGCACGCTTGCCGGTGCCGATACCGACATGCTGACCTGTGTGATGAACTGCCACCGCGACCTCGGGGTGCCGCTTGAGGAGGCCCTGCGCATGGCCTCGCTCTATCCGGCGGATGCCGTCAACGCCAAGAACAAGGGGCGGCTTCAGGAAGGGGCCGACGCCGATTTCGTGCTGCTGGGCGAAGACCTGTCGCTGGCCGCAACCTATATCGGCGGCACCTGCGTGTTTTCGGCAGGCGACAGCGCTTCAGTCGAACACGATTGACGGGCCGCTCTTGCTGGCGCCGGCCTCAATGCCTGCCCGGGTAGCCTTCGCAATCGCCCGGTAGGCAGCTACATGCGGGCCATCCGGTTCGCCGGCGACCACCGGTGTTCCGGCATCCGATGTGGTGCGGATATCCATGGCCAGCGGCACTTCGCCCAGGAACGGCACGCCGATCTTCTCCGCTTCCGCTTTCGCGCCGCCATGGCCGAAGATGTGATGGGTCTCGCCGCAGCTCGGGCAGATGAAGGCGCTCATGTTTTCGACGATGCCGAGAACCGGCACGGACACCTTGTTGAACATCGCGATTGCCTTGCGCGCATCGATCAGCGCCAGGTCCTGCGGGGTGGAGACCACCACGCTTCCGGCCAGCGGCACCTGCTGGGCCATGGTCAGCTGCGCATCGCCCGTGCCCGGCGGCATGTCGACCACCAGAACATCGAGCTTCCCCCAGGAAACCTCGCGCAGCATCTGCATCAGCGCGGACTGCACCATCGGTCCGCGCCAGATGACGGCCGTGCCCTCATCGACCAGAAAGCCGATCGACATGACCTTGAGGCCGTATTTCTCCATCGGCATGATTGTGCGGCCGGGCCCTTGCATCGGCCGGCCGGAAAGGCCCATCAGCCTGGGGATCGACGGGCCGTAGATATCGGCATCAAGCAGACCGACCTTCAGCCCTTCGGCCGCAAGGCCCAGCGCCAGGTTGACCGATGTGGTCGACTTGCCGACACCGCCCTTGCCCGAGGCAACGGCAATGATGGAGCCAATGCCGGGGATTTCCGGCTTTGCTGCGGTACGGCTGCCGCCGGACGGCCCCTTTGGCTGCTCACCTTTGGGGGCTGCTGCGGCGCGTTTATCTGGCCTGCCGCCTGCCTGGTCGGCGGGTTTGTCGGCTGTCAGCGTCACCAGCGCCTGGCGTGCGCCGGGCAGGGCCTCGACGGCCTTTTGCGCGGCAAGTCTGATGGGCTCGAAAGCCTCGACGTTTTCGGCCGGCACGCTGAGCGAAAAATAGACCTTTCCCTCGGCAATGAAGATATCGGAGACCAGCCCGCTGGAGGCCAGCGGCTTGCCGTCCGGCAGTGTCACGAGTTCGAGGCTTTTGAGAACCTGTTCCTTGCTGATATCGGTCATGGCGCCCTTCCTGTTCTGACACTCGTGTCTAGATAGTGAAAATTGTCCGCCGCGCCAATGGCAAAGCGATCATGCAGCCGTGTCATATGCGTGATGGCGCGTGCAAGAAACGGGGGTTTGTGCAGATGTCGCGGGCAAGCAGAAAACAGAAACGCCAGCGCAAAGATTAAGACTTTGAAAGTCCGTCGCGCCGGCGTTTCTGTTGTTTTCAACTCGCGCTCTTGGGCGCGTGCTTGTTTTTATCCCCTCTGGAACTGCGGAGAAGATGAATGATTATATTAGTCATTGCAAGCGGCTTTTTTGCGGGAAGAACAGTGATTTAGACTTGAGTTACCATCAAGGAAAGAATCATGCGCCGTGTTGCGATGCACAAATTATTGACTCCGCTTATTTTTTGGGCCCGGAGGCGTTGCGCGCCGATCGTCCGCTCATGACAGAATTTTTTTTCGCAAAGGGCGGAGAAAGGCCTTTTTGATGCAGTTTGCGCGGTTTGGCAGTGAGAACGCAAAGACAGACCTTGATTTATCAGGCGGCGTTGTCTTTCCTCATTTTCAGCGTCGGGAAAGTCTGCGATTCTGAGCGGGGAGCTCTCGGAAACGCGAGAACCGTCACAACAGGACAAGAGGAGCGCCGGTAGTAACAATGACCGCAGAGACCGTATTCGAGGGCAGGATTCTGGTGAACCAACGGATGGAGCTGGGCGAGGGGCCGGGCTATGATCCGGCCAGCGACCAGATCTGGTGGTTCGATATCCTCAATTGCCAGCTCCATCTGCTCAACGCCTCGACACGGGATCGCCGCATCGTCTCGCTGCCCGAAATGGCCAGTGCGATGGCCGTCGTTGACGAACACCGCCAGATCATCGCCATGGAAACCGGCCTTTATTTTCATGATGTCTCCACCGGAGCGCTGTCGCTGCATGCGGCCATCGAACCGGACAACGCCGTTACCCGTTCCAATGATGCCCGGGTTCATCAGTCCGGGGCATTCTGGGTTGGCACAATGGGCAAGAATGCGGAAAAGGAAGCGGGCGCGATCTACCATGTGCTCGGCGGCACGGTGACGAAGATCTTCGACAAGGTGACCATTCCCAATGCCATCTGCTTTTCGCCCGAAGGGGATACCGGCTATTATGTCGATACCGACCTCAACACGCTGATGCGGGTTCCCCTCGATCCCGAAACCGGGCTGCCGGACGGGCCGGAGGAAGTGTTTATCGATACCTCGCAAAAGCCCGGCGGCATGGATGGGGCGATCTGCGACGGTGACGGCCATATCTGGAATGCCCGGTTCGGGGCCGGTGTTCTCGACCAGTATGACCCCGCCGGCAGGCTGGTTGCCCGCTTTCAGCTGCCGGCCCGGCAGCCGACCTGCCCGGCCTTTATCGGCCGTGACGGCGGCTGGATGATGGTGACGACCGCCGCGCGCGATGCGAAGCTCGATCAGGAGCCCAATGCCGGCTTCACCTTCGCGCTCGTCACCGGCGCCAAACCGCGTTTCGACCCGGCCTACAAGGCGTTTTGAGCGTTCATATCAGCGAACAATAGCGCAGTGCGTCATAAATGGCGGCATGGATGTTGCGGGCATGGATCGCATCGCCGATGCGCAACAGGTCGAAACTCCCTTCTCCGTTTGTCCGGGGCAAGGGGGGCTTGCGGGCAGTCAGCGCCGTGTAATCGACGGCTCCGCCGTTGCGGGAAAGCGGTTTGAGGGCGAAATAAAGATCGTCCATCGGCATCGTTCCGTCTTCGACAACGACCTGTCCGGTCTCGATTTCCTCGACGAACCCCGGCGCATAATCGGAGATCAACTGCGCCTTCAGCCCGTTGCCGTCGCGCCTTATGGCGTGGAGCCGCTTGCTGATGGTGATCCGGACGCCCTTTTCGGCAAAACGCCGGGCATAGGGCACGTGATTCATGCCGCCGACATCGGGGGCGAAGAAACGTTCCGGGGTGACGATTTCGAGCGCTGCACCGCTGTCGGCGATCATCTCCGCTGCCGTCAGGCCGGGATGGCCACCGTGATTGTCGTAAAGCAGCACCTTGTCTGCCGGTTTGACGGTGCCGGCGAGGATATCCCAGCTTGAAACGGCCAGCGCTTCGCTCGCCTCAAGCGGCGGCGATTGCGCAATGCCGCCGGTGGCGATGACCACCAGATCCGGTTTTTCGGCCAGAACCTCTGCTTCTTCGGCGAAGACATTGTAGCGGATCGGAACGTTCAGGCGTTCCAGCTCGGCAAGTCGCCAGTCGACAATGCCGATCAGTTCGCGCCGGCGCGGATTGCGGGTCAGAAGGTTGATCTGCCCGCCGGCTTCACCGGTTGCCTCGAACACGGTGACCGCGTGTCCGCGTTCGGCGAGCACCCGGGCGGCCTCCAGCCCGGCCGGTCCCGCGCCGACGACGACAGCCTTGCGGGGGTGAGCGGCCTTGGGAATGTCATGCGGGATCGTTTCTTCGCGGCCGGTTGCGGCGTTGTGGATACACAGCGCCTCGCCGCCCTCGTAAATCCTGTCGAGACAGTAGGTGGCGCCGACGCAGGGGCGGATACGGTCCTCGATCCCGGCCATGATCTTGCGCACGATATGCGGATCGGCGATGTGCGCGCGGGTCATCCCGACCATGTCGAGCCGGCCCTCGGCAACCGCGTGGCGGGCGGTGGCGACATCGGCAATGCGGGCGGCATGGAACACCGGGAAACGGGTTTGCTGGCGCACATCGCCTGCGAAATCGAGATGTGGCGCAGACGCCATGCCCTGGATCGGGATCACCTCGGTCAGCGGTGCATCGTGGTCGATATGGCCACGAATGACGTTGAGAAAATCGACCATGCCGCTGTCGACAAGGGCCTGACAGATCGAAAGCCCCTGCGCGCGGGAAAGGCCGCCCGCCCGGTTCTCGTCGGCAACGAGCCGCATGCCGACGATGAAATCCGGCCCGCAGCGCTTGCGGATTGCATCCAGCACGAGAAAGGTGAAACGCAACCGGTTTTCCAGTGCGCCATTATGCTCGTCGTCGCGCAGGTTGGTCAGCGGCGACCAGAAACTGTCGAGCAGGTGGCCATAGGCCTCGATCTCGATCCCGTCGAGACCGGCCGCCATCATCCGTTCGGCGGCGCTGGCGTAATCCTCCGCAATCCGGGCAAAGTCGAAATCCTCCATCGCCTTCGGGATGGTGCGGTGGGCCGGTTCCCGCGTCGGCGAGGCGGACAGCACCGGAAGCCAGTCGCCCATGTTCCAGCCGCTGGTGCGCCGGCCGAGATGGGTGAGCTGGATCATCACCGCGCAGCCATGTTCATGACAGTCTTCGGCAAGGCGGGCCATCAGCGGAACGATCTCGTCGCGCCAGGCGTGGAGGTTGCCGAAGGCCGCCGGGGAATCCGGCGCCACAACCGCCGAACCGGCCGTCATCGTCAGCGCAATTCCGCCCCTGGCCTTTTCCGCATGGTAGCGCCGGTAGCGCTCTGTTGGCAGCCCGCCTTCGCCATAGGCCGGCTCGTGCGCGGTCGACATCAGGCGGTTCTTGAGACGCAGATGCTTCAACTGAAAGGGTTGCAACAGGGGATCATGTTCCATGGCAGCGCTCCGGCGGCGTTCGATCGTGCCATGTTACACCGAAAACCGATGTCCGGTTCGGTCGATCCCGCCGGGTGCTGTTCAGCCTGCGTCAAAACCCGAGGGGCGGCGGCCGTCTTCCAGTCCGCCGCCTCATTACTGTCGCGTCTCTCACCACCTGACGCGGAAGCCGACATTGCCGCCGTAGCCGTAGGAACTGCTGTCGAAGCCCATGGAGGCGGTGACTTCGCCGTAGATGCCGTAGCTGATTTCGTTTGCGCCCTCCCAGTCATAGGTGCCGCCGAAGCCGATCTCGCCGGTCCAGGCGTCAAGCTCGGTTTCCAGTGTGTAAAACTGTTCCACCGTCGCCTTGGTCTTGTTGTCGAAGTCGTAATAGATATTCGCGATGCCGTAGACATTGCCCTTGCGGGAAAGGCCGCTCTCGTCCTTCCAGTGGCTTTCATGCTCCAGCGCAAGGCCGAGCCGGGCCGTCAGGCTGTCGCCGTCATTGAAGGCGGCATCGTCATTATAGGCGCCGGTCAAGCTGTCGATATCGACCGATGACCACATCAACTGGGCCTGCGGGGTGACGAGCATGTTGTTGTCGCCGAAGCCGATCTGCTGGCCGGCCTCGAGAGACAGCGCGTATCCGAAAGCGTCGCTGTCTTCGATGCCGTCATAAAGATCCTCGGCCTTCATCTCGCTCGAATACCAGGTCGCCTCTGCCTGGGCGTCGGTATAAAAGCCGTTGTCGCCCAGCCAGGTCAGCGTGCCGCCGAAGCCCCAGCCATCCGGAAACAGCTTGCTGTCGCCGTAGCGCGAGCTGAACTTCGCTTCACCGGTGCGATAATGGCCCGTCAGCCCGGCAAACAATCGGCCGTTTCCATTGTCGAGGAACAACCCGTCGACACCGGCCTGCGCTTCAAACTGCGACAGGTCGTAATCGTAATCCAGCGTTGATGACGTCGGGTCGATATGATCGAAACCGCCATCGATCCGGCCCCAGACCGCATCGAATGCCGGGGTCGTCTTATAGTCCGCGCCGGCGGTCATCGGCTGCGCATAATAACCCTCATCCTTCGGCGTCAGCATCGGAACAACGGCCACGTCGTCATAAAGCCAGTAGCGCTTGCCGACGCGCTGGCGCATGGTCGGCAGTGTGTTCATCTCCAGAAGCGCCGACTGATAACCTTCGTAAAGCGGGATGAAGGGCTGGATGGAATCCGGGTCGGCATAAAGATAAAGGCCCGGTGTCGACCCGATATTCGGATCGCCGGTGAGGTTGTAATAAAGCGCATAGGCGTAAAGGCCCGAGGCCGTCTTGCCGGCGCGTTCCACGGCGAATTCGTTCCGGTCGATGGCCGTGGCGACGGTGGTATCGGCAATCAGGATGGCGCCGAAGCGGGCGCGATTGGCGCCGGTCACATCGGCGATGTCGAACCGGCTGAAGCCGTCAATGGCGCCGCCGAAGGTCACCACATCGGATTGAAGATTATAAAAATCGACATCGAGACCAAGCCGGCCTGCCGTGCTCTGATAATCGCCGCCGATGATGAAATTGCCGCCGGTGAGGCCGTCCTGCATCGACAGCGCGCCGGCGTTCACCAGATTGGCGTTGAGGGTGAAGGGGCTGGTCAGCCCACCCATCAGCGTGGCGCCGGGCGTGATCGTGGCAAGGCCTAGGTCATTGGCATTGCCGCCGTCATAACCATCCAGCGTCATCGATCCGTCGGCAAAGCCGACCGTCGCATTATTGGCGACGGTGAACTTTTCCCAGTGCCGGATATTGTTGCCCATGAGGCCGTCATTGTTACCGGTGAAGGTGATGGTGTCGGAATCGGACGAAATCTCGCTTTCCGGCGCGCCGCCATCCTCGCCGCCATCGAAGATCGCCGCGGCAAAAGACGGCGAGTTCGGCACGGATATCGTTGCCGTGTCATTGCCGCCCTGACCGTAAAACCCGCTGTTCAGCGTGCCGCCCGTCCAGATGAAGTTGTCGGAGCCCTGCACCGGGGTTGCGAGGCCGGGAATCGGGTTGTTCGGGTCGAAATCGCCATAGATGTCGCCGGTCCACGACCCGCCGGAAAGCGTAAAGGTGGAGCTGCCACTGCCCATCATGGCATCGCCTGCAACCGAACCTGCTGTGGTCAAAACAACGTTGTTGTCGCCGCTCGGGTCACCGTTCCAAAGCGCGTAGCCGAAGGACGAGGTTGATGCATCGATCACCATGTCCGGGCCGATCGTAATGATCTGCTGATAGGCAGGGTTGCCGCTCCCGCCACCTGTGCGGTTCGACATGGCAATTGCAGCCAGGCCATCGCCGGTAACATTGATCGTGCCACCGGCGAGGTTGATTACGCTGGCACCGGTTTCGTAGTTATAGGCCTTGACCCCGATTGAGCCATAGCCGGATGCATTGATGGTGCCGCCAGTCATTTCGACGAGGCTTTGGTATCCAGCTTCGGAATATGCAGCTGTTCTGAGGCCATATGATCCATGGTTGGCAACGATGCCAGCGTCATCTGTATCGCTCAGAAGGTCAATTTCGCCACCGGTCATTGTGGAAATCACATTGGCGGTGCCGGTGACATAGACGCCAGCCGTAGCGCCGTCCTGAACGATGATTTTGCCGCCATTCACGGCAACGGATGCGTCGCCGTATCCGTAGTTATACGAGGCCACGCCAACGGCCGAACTGCCGGCAGGGTCGCCATAGAGGGTAATTGTACCGCCATTCATCACAGCCGTTGCCGAGCCGGTCGCCACGGATGAATTTACCAATGCGATAACGCCGTAGGCTTCGCCGCTTTTCTGGTAGACATCGATGGTTGCTGTGTCGAGGCCGCCAGAAAGGCTGGCATAGGCACTGCCGGTTCCACCATTGCTGATCGAGGCATTGACCCCCCAGGGGGCATTGCAGCAGCCGCTTGGGCTAGGAGCGAAATTCTGGCCGACGGTGATATTCGAAGGCCCATCACTGTCGTCCATGGTCACGATCGAGTCACCGGAACCGAAATTGCCCGTTGTAAGGGCGTAGTCGCTCTCGGAAATCACTGTGCCACCGGTGAATTTGATAACCGCATCGGAGGAAGCGGAAGTGGAGTGAACGTTCGCCTGTACCGGACGGCGCCAGGCTTCGACATGGCCGCCGGACATTTCGACCAATGCTTCTCCGGAGCCGTAGCTGTCGGCAGATACCCCGAATTGATTGGCTGTGGGATCGGTTGTCGAATTGTTGATGACCGATGCCGTGCCTGAAATGACGACATGCGCATTGCCCTGCTGCGCGCGCGCATAGACGCCATAGACGTTTATGCTTGTGCTGGTAATCGACCCGCCGGACATGGTGGCAATCGCATCGCCGGTCCCGTTGTTGTAGGCGACGATGCCTCTGGTGCCCTGAGTGGTCTGCGTCAGAGTGATGGTGCCGCCGGTCATGTTGGCCACTGCATCGCCGGTCGCGGCACTGTTGCTGATCTCGGAATCCAGAGCATAGGCATTTCCACCGCTTGTGGTAATGGTGCCGCTGGAAAAGTTGACTGTCGTGGTGCCCAGCCCCGAGGTCTTGGCCGCAACTGCGTGTGCATTGGCCGCCGTTGTCGTGATCGTGTCGAAGGACTTGGCGTCAATCACCAGATCGGCCGTCGAGGACGTATCCGTGTCCTGCAGAAGAACCGGCCCGGAGATTGCCATGGCAGCGTTGTCGAGGTTCAGCGTCAGGTTATCTGCGCCCGACGTGTTGTAGGTGATGCTCGCGTAGGATGCATCGTCGCAGGTCACTGTTCCATCGGAGGCCGATCCGCACTCGCTGTCCGCCGCGGCCATGCCGGCGCCAAGCAGCCAGAGCGAGCCGGCCGATGCGGCAAGTGAAACGGAAGAAAGAAGCCTGACGGTTGTCGACTTTTTGTTGAACTCAAGACAGAACACGGAACCCCTCCACGCAATAATAGGACGATGGAGAAGAGAGTTTCATTTTTAATAATAAAATATCAACATGTGATATTTTTATATAAATTTAACAAAGTTTTCTTATGATATTTATATAAATAATATTTAATGTAAATTTTACATTATTTAACAAACTATGTTTTTAATATTATTAATAATGAATGAATGTTGTTATTAATGGTCTTTGTGGCCGTTCTCTCTGTTTTCGGTGTATGTCAAATGTCCACAAGGTTCGGTATGAAGGATAGGTGTCGCTAACCATCGTTATGTGCCGCCGGAAATGCCGGTTACCTTTTCCGTTTTCGAGAAGAACGCGAATCTTTGTTTTTGTTATGCAATTGTTGCATGCGGGCAACAGAGACGGGCCTCCGGCCTGCCGGTTAAGCGGATGATCGGCGATAAATGACGCCGTTCTGGCCGCTACGGTGGAAGAAGATGTCGGAGCGGGCGCCGATCCAGCGTAAAAGCCGATCGAGCCCGATTTCCGGCACAAACACAGCATTTCAATGTCGGGTGACACGCAGCGTTTCCATATCGCGCGAATCCCTTTAGATATGTGCCATGAGCATCAGACAGCTTTCGGAAACCGTCATCAACCAGATTGCCGCCGGCGAGGTCATCGAACGGCCGGCGAGCGCTGCCAAGGAACTGGTGGAAAACGCGCTCGATGCCGGGGCGACGCGCATCGAGATCGCGACGGCCGGCGGCGGCAAGGCGCTTTTGCGGGTCACCGACAATGGTTCCGGCATGACGCCGGACGATCTGTCGCTGGCCGTCAGGCGGCATTGCACCTCGAAGATTTCCGCAGATCTCACCGATATCCGCACGCTCGGTTTTCGCGGCGAGGCGCTGCCGTCGATCGGCTCGGTGGCGAAGCTTGCCGTTTCGAGCCGCACAAAGGGCGCGGGCGAAGGCTATCGTATCGAGCTGCATGGCGGCAGGCTGACGGAACCGCAGCCCGCACCGGTCAATCCGGGCACCATTGTCGAAGTGCGCGACCTGTTCTTCGCGACGCCGGCCCGGTTGAAATTCCTGAAAAGCGAGCGGGCGGAATCGGGCGCGATCACCGAGGTGGTCAAGCGCATGGCGCTTGCCTTCCCCGCCGTCCGCTTCGTGCTGTCCGGCTCCGATCGTTCGACGCTCGAACTGCCGGCCACCGGTGATGATCGCCTTGCCCGCATCGCGCAGGTTCTGGGCAAGGATTTCCGGCCGAACGCAATCGAAATCGATGCACTTAGGGAGGATATCGGGCTTACCGGCTATGTCGGCGTGCCGACCTTCAATCGCGGCAATTCGGGGCACCTTTATGCCTTCGTCAATGGCCGTCCGGTGCAGGACAAGCTGTTGATGGGCGCAATTCGCGCGGCCTATGCCGAGACCGTGCCGAAGGGGCGGTATCCGATGGCGGTCCTGTGGTTTTCGCTCGATCCGGCGCTGGTCGATGTCAATGTCCATCCGGCCAAGGCCGATGTCCGTTTTCGCGATCCGGGGCTTGTGCGCGGGCTGATTGTCGGGGCGATCCGCGAGGCGCTGATCAAGAGCGGCGACCGGGCCTCATCCACCGGTGCGGATGCGATGCTGCGGGCTTTCCGTCCGGGCACGGCGCCGCAGGATGGCGGCGCATCGCCGGGGCGTTTCGGCGGCGGTTTTGGCAATCGCGACGTGCGGCGGTCGAATGTCGACTGGTCGGCGGAACGTTCGCCCTTCCGGCCTCAAGGTTTTGGCGAGACGCCGGCCCCCGGCTTTTCCGCCGATGCGACGGTTGCAGAAAGGGCAGGGCAGGGCGGCGATGTGTTCGCCGGTTTCGAGGCGCCGTCGGCGCGATCCGAAACGTTTGAGCCGCGTACGGATGATGCTGCGAGCGGGCACCCGCTGGGCGCCGCCCGCGCACAGGTGCATGAAAACTATATCGTCGCCCAGTCGCAGACCGGTCTTGTGATCGTCGATCAGCATGCCGCGCATGAGCGTCTGGTCTACGAGGCGCTGCGCAAGGCGCTGGCCGAGCGCAGGCTGCCCTCGCAGGTGCTGCTGATCCCCGAAATCGTCGACATGCCGGAAGAAGACTGCGACCGGCTGATGCCGTTTTCCGAAGAGATGAACCGTCTCGGTCTCGTCTATGAGCGTTTCGGACCCGGGGCAATTGCGGTGCGCGAAACGCCGGCCATGCTGGGCGAGGTCGATGCGCCGGCGCTGATCCGCCAGCTTGCCGATGAGGCGGGCGAATGGGAAACGGCCGACGGCCTGCGCTCAAAACTGGAAAGCGTGGCGGCGACCATGGCCTGCCATGGTTCCGTGCGGTCCGGCCGGCGCTTGCGCGTTGAGGAAATGAATGCTCTCTTGAGGCAGATGGAAGAAACACCGGGCTCCGGACAGTGCAATCACGGCCGTCCGACCTATATTGAATTGAAGCTTTCCGACATCGAGCGCCTGTTCGGACGCTGACAACGGCAAGCAGAACATCCTGAATTTGGAGAATGTGCGGTGAATATCCTGGAAGGCAATGGCAGGGGCGAGGCGAAAATTCGCTATCTGGATGCTGATTTCGATGTGATCGTACCGGGCACGCATGTGATCTGCGCGGTCACCGGAAAGCGGATTCCGCTCGACGAACTGCGCTACTGGAGCGTGGCCCGGCAGGAAGCCTATGTCGATGCGCCGGCCGCCTTCGAAGCCGAGAAAAAGGCTGGAGCGCTGCCGACCGACAAGGTCTGATTTGGCCACGCTGATCGCTCTCGCCGGACTTCCGGGCACCGGAAAAACCACGATCGCGCGGCTTGTTGCGCAAGCACGGCCGGCGGTTTTTCTGCGTATCGATGAGATCGAGGCTGTTCTGCGCGTCGAGGACGAACGTCGCGATATCGGCCCGCTGGGCTATCAGATTGCCGCCGCCCTTGCCGTTTCCAATTTGAAAACCGGGCAGGATGTCATTGTCGACTGCGTCAATCCATGGCCGCTGACGCGCGCCATGTTTGCGGATGCGGCAACGCATGCTGCTGCCGCCTTTCTGAGTGTCGAGATCATTTGTTCGAATACCGACCTGCACCGCGGCCGGATTGAAAGCCGGGTGAGCGATATCGGCAAAGGGCATGCAGAACCGGACTGGCAGGCCGTCATCGATCGCGATTACACGCCCTGGCGGGAGGCCGATGTGTGCCTCGATACGGCGAAGCTCTCTCCCGAGGCGGCGGCCAAGCGCATCCTGTCGGCGTTGTGCGCCTGACGTTTCCTAGTTTCCGCCCGGCAGGCCGAGCTGGCCGCGGACGAGTGCAAGGCCTTCCATGCCATCGCGGTTGCCCATTTCCGCCAGCGCTTCGAACACCTTCTGGGCATCGAAATAGCGACCGAGATTGTAATAGGCATAACCGCGGATGACCATCAGGCCGGTTTCGTCGGGCGCAAGCTGGCTGCGCTGGTTTAGCAGCAGCAGGGTGTCTTGATAGTGACCACCCTGATAGGCGGCGATGGCGCGGCTGGTCAGGATCTGAACCTGGATATCGAGCTGGCGTTCTTGGCTGAGCGGCTCTTCGGCTGCGGCAACCGCCGCTTTGCTCGTCAGCCCCATGCGCATATAGGCAAGGCTCTGGCCGTAGGCGGCTTCTTCGCGGTTCTTCGCCGAGCTTGAGCCGAGTGCGGTCTGAAATGCGCGGGCTGCTTCCATCGGCCGTTCGAGGTCCATCAGGCACCATCCCTGCCGGAGCGCTGCGTTTGGCGACAGGTTGTCCGAAGAACGCCCGTTCCAGCAGCTTCCGCCCGATGACGAAGATGATGTTGAAGATCTGCGCTGCCGCTTTGCCGTCGTCGTCGAAGCAGATGACGTGGCCGCCGGGGTGGTGGAAACCGGCGTGCCCGCGGGCACGGGCGTGCCGGCCGGCAGCGTCGAAATGGTGACACTGTTGCCGGTGGCATTTTCCTGGTTCAGGAAATAGGCGATCTCGAACTGCCGCAGATAGTCGCGGTTGATATAGGCCTGCTCGTCGAACCGATAGATTTCGGTCTGGTCGGAGGGCTGGCCGGTTGTGTAGAAGGCGGCCTGCACCTGTGCCGCCGAAACATTGTAGCGGTTCCGGTTTGCTTCCAGTGCGGTATTGAGCACGGTCACGGTCTGCACGCCGGTCACCGGATCGGTCTGGATCATGTCGCGCGGAATGGTCAGGCGCTCAAGCGCGCGCATGCGTGAGGCCACTTCGCTGTCGCCGGCAGCCGGCGGCGTACCGGTGGCGCTGTTGCCATAGTAGTACTGGTAGTATTCCGGCACATAATTGGCCGGGGTGTTTTCGGCTTGTTCGCCTTCAAGCTGCGGTGTGCCGGGGGCGTTAAGCGGCGCGGTCAGCGCAACGCCCGTTCCGGTCTGACCGGGCGCGCCGGAGGACGGTGCGGCAGCTGCGCCAAGCGGGGTCTGCTGGCCGGTGGAAAGGTCGATTTCGGCAATCGGCACGGCAACTGTGCGGGTGGTGCCGCCGGTTTGCTTCAGGCTTGTCAGCTCGAACACCGTGGCCATCACGTTTTCGATCGTGGTAACCGGCGCATTCGGATCGTTGAGCCAGGCAATGCGCTCCGAATAGGGGGCCCAGACTTTCTGCATCAGGTAGACGCCCGGCCTGTAATTCAGATCGTTGAGCATCAAAGTCACGCCATAGGCCGCCGGCTCGTAATAGGGTTCCCACGAAAGCGCGGCTTCGAACCATTGCAGCGCAGCCAGCGGCTGGCCGTAGTCGTTCGAATACCAGCCGAACTGTTGCGCGGCGGTCATGCTCTGGGCCTCGGTCACGACATCGGCCATGCGTGCGAGAATGTCCTGTCCGTAGTCCTTGCGCGGGATACGGCCGAGCATGTTAACCACGGCGTTGAGATAGGTGTCCATCGCTTCGGATGAACTGTTGCGCCAGGGGTACATCACCGCCTCGGCTTCTTCCGCGTTGTCCTGCTCGATCAGGATCAGGGCGAGCCCCTGGGAAATTTCGGCGGAATCCCCTTCCTTGCGGGCTTCGCGGAACCATTTTTCGGCGGCTGCATCGCTGTTGCGCACCAGGAAGTACCACGCCAGAAGCTCCGCATCCTTGGGGTCGCCGCCGTCGGTGGCAAGGCTTTCCATATGCGCCAGATCATCCGGCGAAATGATGATGGTCTCGTCTTCACCGGCCTCGGCAAACCGGCTGCGCAGCAGCGCATCGCGGATTTCCTGAAACTCTGCCGTGCCGTCATCGTTCTGGCGCTCATAGCTCAGAAGCGTTTTCATGTCGTCATAGGGCATGAACGCCATGGCCTTCTGCATCGTGGCCAGCCGTTCCTGCGGAGCGTCGCAGTTGTTCAGGATATAGGTATAGGCATCCATGGCGCGCGAAAGCCGATCGGTCTTGGCAAAGGCTTCGCCGACCTGCCACAGGACGTTGATTTCCGCACAGGTCAGAAGGCTCGGCGCCTGGGAGGCATAGTCGATAACGTCCTCATAATCGCCGTCTTCCGAAGCCTTCAGCAATCTGGCGCGGGTCTGGGCGAGGTGAAGGCGGTTGACAAGGTCGGCCGGCGGCGTCCAGTCGGGTTCTTCCACCCGGCGGTCCTCGATCAACTGGTGAACGGTTGCATAGTCGCCTTTGGCATAGGCGGCCCACATGGCGTTGAGCTGTTCGTCTTCACCATCCTCGACGGCAAGCGGATTGGCCGGCGGTGTCCAGTTGGGATAAAGCGACCGCAGCCGCGAGATTTCCGCCTGGAGGCGCTGCAGGTCGCCCTGCTGGGCAAAATAGCGCAGCGCGCTTTCGTCGACCGTCGGCGTGGCGGGCTGCTGGGAAGGGGCGGTTTCCGACTGACCGCGGGTGATCTGCGTGACAGGCTGCTGCGGTGCGGTTGCGTTTTCCGGCAGGTTTCTCAGGTTTTCGCTCGGTTCCTGCGCCCGGGCTTCACTGATGGTGGAAAAGCGCGGTTGCTCGACTGCGGGCGTGGCCGGCGTGTCATTGTCAACGATCTGTTCGTAAGCCCTCCGGAACTCATCCGAAGGCTGCGCCGATGCCGTGGAGACAGGGAGTTTCCGGCCGGATTGACTCATGCCGATTGCACCGATCATGGCGATCGCGCCGGCGGTCAGTGCAATATAAGTCAGCTTCATAACATCCTTACTCCGGCCAGGCGCACAGCCGCCAATTCCAAAACCACGCAATCCCGCGAATTCACCTTCTCACGACCCCGCCCCATGTGACCTGCCAGGATCGCATGTGGCGTCCCGGAGACGTCTTTCGGTCGGAACGTATACGATATGATCCTCCATCCGCAGAGCACCGCTTTGGGCACTACAAACCCATATTGTCGTTAAGAAATGTTAAAAATCCATGCAGCGCAGCCCTTTCCGGCGAAAAATCGCGGTTTCGCTGCGCCGGCGGTCATCGCAACCCGGCCGGACTGTTTATTGTTTGTTTACCAAAATCTGAAAAATATGGAGACTAATCCTGGCTGACCAAGGCCGGAAGTGCCAGTCGCAGCCAAGCCGAGGTGTGCCGCAATCATGTTGAACGCAATTGCCTATCAGATCAGGACCGGGAGCCGTAAGGCTCTGGCCCTTGTTGGGGTAGGCTTGCTTGCGGGCTGTGCCGGCAATCTCATGCCCTATACCTCGAATGTGCGCAATCTCATGCCGGAAGAGGCCGTGGTGATGCCGCCGCCGGGCGGACCTGCGATGATCTCCGTGCTGGAAACGCAGTATTCCAACGCCATCGACCAGCGGATCCTGCTGCGCACCGATGCCCGCACGCCGGGGCAGAACTATATCAACGCGATCTTCTTCGGCACGCGCAACTATTCTCCGATGAACGGACAGTCGCTCAGCTATCATTCGGTTACCGATCTGCGGGTCGAAGAGGAGATGCGCGAGGAACTTCCCGGCGTCAGGATGGTTCAGTCGCCCTATTATGTGCAGAACAATTACGGACCGTTTGGCTATGCCTTCGGTAACGGGCGCGGCGACGATCTTTGCCTTTACGGCTGGCAGCAGATCAGGCCGGGCCGGGACAGCCGCGCGGCCTTTGGCCAGGCCGGCACAATCCAGATCCGGGTCCGTTTCTGCGAAAGCGGGGCCAGCGAAGACGATTTGCTCGGCATCATGTACGGCTATACCATCAATGCAGCCGTCGAGGCTTATGGCTGGAACCCCTACGGTGAGCAGCCATCGCCGCCGCCGCTGCTTGGCCAGTCCGGCGCGCCGCTTTATCCGCGCAGCGCCCATGATGACCGGCCGGAACGTGTCAGCAATACCGAAAAGGTCCTGTCGGATTCAACAGCTCGCCCGGCGCCGGCAACACGCACCAGAACGACCCGCACCAGCACGTCGACGGCCGGTGCCGACGAGATCAGCGTCGATGTCGTGCGTCTTCCGGCCGGCAGCCTGCCATCCGGCGGCTATACCAATATTCCGCCGGCTCCCGGCGCCATGACACCTGCCGGTGCCGCGACGGCCGGTGGGGCATCTATCCCGACGCCGGGGCGTCAGCAGGCGCCGGCCGCACGACCGGCCGCCAGCCCGTCATCGCCAGCAGCACCGTCGGGCACCAGCATGCCCGTACCGGCCAGAACCGGCAGCGCATCGTCTTCCGCCTCTTCGGCAACGGCGCCCGCGCCGGCTGCGCGCTCCATCCCCGCGCCGCCCTGCCGCCTGTTGCCCGGGTCGACCACCGTCACCTGCGAATAGTTTTGCTCACGCTGCCGGCGGCGATATCCGGCCGCCCATCCGCCATGGCGTTTGCCATCATTTGCGGGTTGGAGCACGCCATGCTTCCGTGCATATTAGCGGACGAGAATAAAACGGCGGCGGTCAGACGGAAGGTGGAATGCGAAGCTTGAGCGGACAGCATTCTCACGGTAGCAGAGCCGGCGCCTGGAACGGCAAGCGCATGGCCATGTGTCCCGGCAGGTTTGGCCATGTCCGGACTTTTTTCGGAAAAATGACTTGGCGGAAAACAATTCTTAGTTTTCTTCCGTATAGGTTAGAAAAGCTATCATGCCAGCCTTCAGAAAGGGTTTCACCTGATGCGTAGGGCCGCAATCGTCATTGCCTGGATCATTACGTCGATTTTTGTGCTGGGTCTGGTCACCTTGCCGATCGACCTGCGCACGCAGATTGTTGTGAGTGCGGTTGCCGTTGCGGTGATGATGGTGCTCAAGCAGATGCATGCTGAGGGAAACTGGCGTTTGATTGCGCTTGCTTTCGGCACGTCCATTGTGCTGCGCTATGTCTTCTGGCGCACCACGAGCACGCTTCCGCCGATCACCGAGCTTCAGAACTTCATTCCCGGCCTTATGCTTTATTGTGCGGAGATGTTTTCGGTCGGCATGCTGGCGCTCAGCCTGTTCGTGGTCTCCTTTCCGCTTCCCGTGCGTCCGCGTTGGGGCAAGCTTGAAGGCGATCTTCCCTATGTGGACGTCTATGTCCCGTCCTACAATGAGGACGCCACGTTGCTGTCCAATACCCTGGCCGCTGCCAAGGCGATGGATTATCCGCCCGAAAAGCTGAAAGTCTACCTGCTGGATGACGGGGGATCGGAACAGAAGCGCAATTCCAAGAACCTTGTGGAAGCCAGCCTTGCCCAGACGCGCCATCGTGAGCTGAGGCAGCTCTGTGCCGAACTCGGCGTCGGCTATCTGACCCGGCCGCGAAACGAGCATGCCAAGGCCGGCAACATGAACCATGCGCTGCAATATACCACCGGCGACCTGATCGCCGTGTTCGATGCCGACCATGCGCCGACCAACGACTTTCTGCAGGAAACCGTCGGATATTTTCAGGAGGATCCCAAGCTCTTCCTCGCCCAGACGCCGCACTTTTTCATCAATCCGGACCCGCTCGAACGCAATCTGCGGACTTATGAACTGATGCCGAGCGAGAACGAAATGTTCTACGGCATTATCCAGCGCGGCCTCGACAAGTGGAACGCGTCCTTCTTCTGCGGTTCGGCCGCGGTGTTGCGGCGCGAGGCGCTTGCCTCCGTGAACGGCTTTTCCGGTGTGTCGATCACGGAAGACTGCGAAACGGCCGTGGAGCTGCATTCCAACGGCTGGAACAGCGTTTATATCGACCGGCCGCTGATTGCCGGTTTGCAGCCTGCGACCTTCTCGAGTTTCATCGGCCAGCGCAGCCGCTGGGCCCAGGGGATGATGCAGATCCTGCGCTTCAAGTTTCCGATCCTGCTGCGCGGCCTGACCATACCGCAGCGCCTGTGCTACATGTCGTCCAATCTGTTCTGGCTGTTTCCGTTTGCGCGCGCATCCTTCCTGATCGCGCCGCTGTGTTATCTGTTCTTCGGCCTGCAAATCTTCGATGCGTCCGGCGGCGAGTTTCTGGCCTATACGCTGTCCTATCTGATCGTGAACATGCTGATTCAGAACTATCTTTTCGGTCAGTTCCGGTGGCCATGGATTTCCGAACTCTATGAATATATCCAGACGGTGCACCTGATGCCCGCCGTCGTTTCCGCGATCATCAATCCCAAGAAACCGTCCTTCAAGGTCACGGCGAAGGATGAATCGATCGAGCACAGCCGTCTTTCGGAAATCAGCCGGCCGTTCTTCATCATCTTCTTCATCTTCGTCGCCGCCATGGTGATGATGGTTTACAGGCTTTATGCCGAACCCTATCTGGCAGGGGTGACCTGGGTCGTGGGCGGCTGGAACTTCCTCAACCTGTTCCTGACGGCGGCCGCGCTCGGCGTGGTGTCGGAGGTCGGCGAACGGCAGAAGGCGCGGCGGGTGAAAATGTCCCGGCGCTGCGAACTGGTGATCGGCGACAGTGTTTATCGCGGAACCATCGAGGATGTCTCGACCGATGGTGCAGGGCTTCAGGTGCAGGTGCGCGATCTCGACAGGCTGCGCCCCGGCACCCATGCGTTGCTGCGTGTCGAGCCGCACAGAGGCGGTGATCCCGGCGAAGTGCCGGTGATGATCCGTCATGCGCGTTCGCTTGGCGAACTGGCGATGGTCGGCTGTCGTTATGCGCCGGTCAGCAGCCTGCATTATTCCGTGGTGTCCGATCTCATGTTCGCCAATTCGGATCGCTGGCAGCAGCTCTTGCAGTCACGCAAGAATGATCCCGGAACGCTCGGCGGCACCTTCTGGTTCATCAAGATGTCGCTGCGGCAGATGGGGCGCGGCATGAGCTATTTCATCGGGAAATATCAGCCGAATACCGGCGGCGCACCGGTCAAGGCGAGGGGCAAGAGCTGATGAAACGGATCCTGCTTTTTCTTGTTGTGTTCATTGCAGGCCCGCAGCTGGCAGCCGCACAGACGGCGGCGCCGTTTGACATGGGCTCCGATGGGTCCGGTCCGCCGCCGCAGGCGGTTGATCCGGCACAGCCTCAGCCGTCGGCATCGCCGGCCTCCCAGGCGGCTTCGGCCACCGGTGAGGGCGTTCCGTTTTTCCGCTATGTCATTCCCGCCGACCAGATGCGGATCGAAGGCGAAAACGTCGAACGCTCCTGGTCGGTGTACCTGACCGAAGAGCAGGCGCGCTCGTCCGTAAAGTTCAACATCGGCTATCAGAATTCGATTTTCGTCGCGCCGGAATTCTCGCGGCTGACGGTTTCCTTAAACAATGTAGAGGTTGCGCGTCCGCCGCTGACATCCTCGGAGCGACAGTCCGACATGCGCTTCGACGTGCCCGATGGCGTGTTGAAGCCCGGCTACAATCTCGTTTCCTTCAACATCAAGCAGCGCCACAGAACCGATTGCGATCTCGATTCGACCTATGATCTGTGGACGGATATCGATCCGGAGCGGACATTCCTGCTGTTCGACAACCCCGACGCCGGGATGATGTCGACAACGGATGATATTCGCGCCATCGGGGTCGATTCCATCGGCCGCACTCAGTTCCATATCGTGGCGCCGGGCCTCAGCGACACGATTGCCGCCGATCCGATGCTGGAACTGGCGCAGGGGCTTGCGCTTCTGGCGGACATGCCGAACACTTTCTTCACCTATTCGAAATCCGAACCGGCGCGGTTCGCCTCGGGCGTTCTGCCGGTCTATGTCGGCACGCCTGCGGAGCTGCAGCCGCTTCTGGGCGACGCGCTGCCTGATATCGGCACCACCCAGTCGGCCCGTTTCGTCTCCACCAACGCGCTTGGCCAGAGCGTCCTCGTTCTGATGGCCCCGTCCTGGCAGCGGATCGGTCCGCTGATCGACGGCATCACCACGCCGGCCGCCCGCAGTGCCGCCCAGAAAGAGGAAGCCTATTCGACCCATTCCTGGCGCAAGCAGGATACGCAGCTTTTGACCGGCCATCGCACGCTGACCTTCGAGCAGCTCGGTATTCCCTCGCAGGAGTTTTCCGGTCGCGTCTTCCGCGCCGAATTTGCCATCGGCCTGCCTGCCGACTTTTATGCCGATGCCTATGGTGAGGCCCGGCTTTTGCTCGATGCCGCCTATGGGCCGATCGTGCTGCCCGGCAGCCGGCTGCATGTCTTCGTCAACGATCAACTGGCGGCAACATGGCCGATCAGCACCGTCAACGGCGCCGTGCTTCGGCGCACGCCGGTGCGCTTCACCATGCGTCACCTGAAACCGGGCGTGAACAAGATCGTGCTTGAAGCTGCCCTTTTGACCAAGGAAGATGCCGCCTGTCTGCCGGGAGCGACAGCCGACGACACGCCGCGCTTTGCCGTGTTTGATACAAGTGAATTCGAAATGCCCAATTTCGGGCGGGTGGCGCAGGTTCCCAATCTGTGGGCAACAAGCGGGACGGCGTTTCCCTATTCGCGCCATGAGGAGCGTATTCCTCTCTACATGGACAGCCTCAACGGCGACACGATGAGCGCGGCCTCGGATTTCGTGGCGAAACTGGCCAATGCCGCACGCCGACAGATTCCCATCGATGTGGTGCACGCGGTCGAGGATGTCGGCGACGGCGATGCGATTTTCCTCGGCAGTATCGGCACGGTGCCCGCCCAGGCATTGCGGGAGGCCAAGATTTCCCAGACCAGCCGCAGCGTGTGGACCCAGCAGGTCGGCGGCGAGGCCAATTATTCGGAGGGGCCGGAAACCACGATCGAGGAGTGGGACGAGGCGGTGACCGCCGGGTGGTACAACTGGATCTTCGAGGTCGAAAAATACCTGAAACGCAATTACGATCTCTCCTTCGAGACGCTGCGCTTCCTGCCGCGGCCGGATGACGATTATCTGCCGCCGAACTCGATTTCGATGATCATCGCCCAGGAGCCGAGCCCGGACGATGACGGCGCCTGGACCGTGATCTCCGCCCCGACCCACGAAAATCTCTCCAATGGCATGATGGCGCTGACCAAACGCCAGCACTGGGACGCCGTGCAGGGCCGGATCACCACCTACAACCGCAATACCGGCGTGATCGACAATGTCGGTATCGGATCGACCGTGTTCATCTTCGATACGCCGTTTTCGATCAGCAATATCCGGCTGGTGCTGACCAACTGGTTCTCGACCAACACCATGTCTTTTTCGCTGGCACTGGTGATCGGGACCGTCCTGCTCGGGATTGCCACCAAGCAGATGCTGACCCGTTTCGGCCGTTACGACGAATAATATCAGAGATCGGTATTATCGGTCCCCCCAGACCGCTGACAATCCGAAGACGTGCGGGTTGTTGCCTCCGTCAGCTGTCCCCACAGGTGTCATGCTCGGATGTGATCCGAGCATCCATTCCACTCAACCCTTTAATAAGAAAGGGTTTCTGGCAAGCATACTGCGTGTAGCCCTGGATCCTCGGGTCAAGCCCGAGGACGACCCGGAGGGAGGGCTGTTTTGTCAACAAACCGAGGGATCGGTGTCATCGTTCCTTGGGTAAAAACGCCTGAAATCCGATCGCTGCCGCGCCGGCAAGGCCGGGCTCTTCGCCGCTTGCCGCGGGCACGATCAGCGGATGGGCGGGTTTCGACAGGGTCAGCGGGCGCACCGCTTCGTCGATTGCCGCCACGAGCGCATGGTTGCGGGCAAGTCCGCCGCCGGTGGGAACGATGGTCGCGCCGGTGAGGTTGACCGCCATGGCCAAAGGCCCGGCGACGAGCTGCAGAAACACCTCCACCGTGCGCGCAGGCCCGGTTTCGCCCGCCTGCCAGTCGGACAGTATGGCTCTTGCCGTATCGTTCTTTCCGTGAAGATGGGTGTGGAGGCGCTCAAGGCCCGGCGCTCCGGCGACGGTATCGAGGCAGCCCGAAAGGCCGCATCCGCAGGCAAAGTGCGGTATCGGCGTATCACCGGCCATGAGCGGCACGACCGGGCCATGGCCCCATTCGCCCGCAAAGCCGCCGGCGGTGTTGATCAGCCGCCTGCCGGAAACGAGGCCGCCGCCGACCCCGGTTCCGAAAATGACGCCGAAAACGATATCATGTCCCTTGCCGGCGCCGAAAACGGCTTCGGCAAGGGCGAAACAGTCGGCGTCATTGGCAATGTGCACGGGAATGCCGATCTGGCGGTGCAGATCAGTTTTCAGGTCGGTGCCGTGGATCGCCGGTATATTGGCCACGATCAGTTTTCCGGTTTTTGGGTGGACAACCCCGGCAAGCGAGATGGCGATGGCATCCGGCCGTTGCGGCAGGGCCGCTGCAAGGCTCGCAAGCCGGTCCAGAAACGCGGCGTGGTCCCGTGCCGGCGTGTCGAAGCGGGTCACAGCGCCCGGCATCTGTCCGTCAATGGCCAGAGCCGCACGGATCGATGTGCCGCCGATATCGAAACACAGGATTGAACGCGTCATCGCATGCTCCCTTGAAAAAAGGCCTCACGCGGTGATTTTTACCCGATTGCGCCCTTCCGTCTTTGCTGTGTAGAGCGCCTTGTCGGCCAGATCAACGATGTCGGGCTGGCTGGCCTGCGGGTTGAACACCGATACACCGATGCTGACGGTCAACTGGCTTTCGCTGCCATCCGGCAACACCATGGTATGTTCGGATATCGCCTTGCGGACCCGCTCGGCGATTGCCGCCGCCTCATAGGCTCTCAGCCCCGGCATGATCATCACGAATTCCTCACCGCCATAGCGGTAGGCACGATCTCCGTCGCGGGCGTTTTCCGAAATGACCTGGGCCACCTGGCGCAAAACGTCGTCACCGGCAAGATGGCCATAGGTGTCGTTGAAGACCTTGAAGTGATCGACATCGATGATTAGCAGGGCAAAGGGCTGATTTGTCTCGCGTGCGGTTTGTATTCTTGTATCGAGGACCCGGTCGAATTCGCGGCGATTGTCGAGGCCGGTCAGCCCGTCGGCGCGTGCGGCTGCGGCGAGTTTGTCTTCCTGCTGGATGATCTGCTTCATCATCGCGTTGAAGGCCTGGGCGACGGAGGCCAGTTCCGGCGGAACCCGCACATCGATCTCCCGGTCGCGTTCCCCGTTGGCAACCCGCATGGCGCCTTCGACAAGCTTGTCCGTGCTGCGGATCAGGGCCTGATCGATGATGTAGATGCCGGCTGCGGCAAACAGGAAGGCGAACAATCCGGCCAGTCCGGCAAAGAGCTCGAGACTTTTCATGACTTCAAGCGCGCGGGCATGGCTCTGCTCGTTGAGGATACGCATGGTCTCGGCAATATCCTCGATGCGCTTGCCGGTTTCCGCGATAGCGCTTTCAAAACGGATCAGGGTCGGATCGACCGTTCCCTCCTGAGGCTCGACGGCGGCAGCGGCCCTGAGAAGCGCGGACCATTGCTGCTCCACGCCTTCAAGAATCGGGATGAAGGCGGGATGTTCACCGGTGACCTGTTCCAGATCGCGCAAGTGGGTGGCGACTTCTCGCTCGGCAGCCTCGAATGTGCTGCGATAGTGTTCTTCGCCACTGTTGGCGTAGTCATTCACAGAGGCAGCGATATCCCAGAGATTGCTCTGGATCCGTTCCAGCGAAACGAGCACGCGATGCTGGGTGTGGAGGACATTGCGGAACGGCTCGGCAACCTGCTGGCGATACTGGGTGTACCAGACGGTCGACAGCAGGACGACGGGCAGCAGCGCAAGAGCAAAGCCGAACACAAGCCAGGCCCGCAAGGAGCGGCTTTGCAGCCATCGCCTGATGTTACCGGCCTTGATGTCGTCATCCATTCGGGTCGTCTCCAGTCCATAGATATTATCGGTGCCGGGGCTGCTGCCCGGGAATGAACAGGATGTGCATGCTGCTCATGTGTTAAGGCCGTCAGACCGCGTCAGCTTTGCATTCCTCTCCTGCCGGTGCCTATGCCGTTGGCCGCCAACGCCATGAATTCCGTGGGCGAGAGGCTGTGCCGGAAAGCAATGAAATCTGCCATTTGAACCAGGATCGGGGTGAACGGTTCGAATGCACTAAAACCCTTATGCACGGAAAGGTTCAACTATCCGTAAGTTGTTTTCGGCTCTCGAACGAGATGTTGTATCGCCGCAAGTACATCAACCTGCAATATCCGTCCCGATATCCGGTGCCACCCGCTCTTTCAGCCTATAACGGAAATACCGCCCCGGCAGATCAGGCGGCCGGAAACAGCGACCCGCTGGCTGTTGGCGCGCGCATAGCGGTCGCTTGAATTCTGGGCGAGGGCAGCCTGATCCGTATCCTCTGGAGGCTGTTTGGGGAGGTCTGCGTTTTTTGCATAGGGGCCTTGCTGAAAAGGGTCTGTCTCATCCAAATCAAAACGATTATATCGGGTTCAACAGCAATTGATGAGCGTCCCTCAAGCGAGACGCCTGATTGAAGAGACAAGAAGATGAACGTCACACGCAGCCTCAGCAACTGGATGAAATACCGCCGCACCGTCAGCGAGCTGGATCGTATGTCCAGCCGCGAACTGTCCGACCTCGGCATCAACCGCGAAGACATTCGCCGGATCGCACGCCGGGCTTCGTTCTAAGCGACGCATAAAGAATTTACAGAATTCGAAGGGTATTCTCCTCCTCCTCCCAAATACCCTTCGATAGGTCGGTGATACTCCTCCTCCTCCCAGTCACTGACCACATCAAATGGCGCTCACCGGATTCCTCCTCCCCCGGTGAGCGCTATTTTTTTGTGCTTTTGCAGACGAAGCGAAGCAGAACCGCTCGGGACGCGGAGTTGCACGTTTTCTGATCAGTTTGGGCGCGCGACAGCGCTAAGCATTGCAGAAAATGCATAGGACTGTTGACGCAAACCCTCTGCCTCACGCCCGGGACAGGATCTATATTCCTCATTGTCAGAAGCAAGGATGCGTCGCACGGATGCGACGCCGAGACCTTCAGGTGAAGGGAGAAACGATATGAGCATGACACATAGCTTCAACAACTGGATGAAGTACCGTCAGACGGTCAACGAACTGAACCGCATGAACAACCGCGAACTGGCCGACCTCGGCATCAATCGCGAAGACATCCGCCGGGTTGCCCGCAAGGCTGTAAAGTAAGACCCGGCTCCGTTCGGGGCCGCGGCTTCCTTTCATGACGCCGCGTTGACGATACCGACGGAAAGTCCGGGGCGGACTGGCGAAAAACGCCGCGCTCCGGCGACAGAAAATCCCCATCGCCCTCTGTCCCTCCTCCCGGGCAGAGGGTGTTTTTTTACCTGAAAACCGACTTTGTCCGGCGTTTGCGCCATGTATAACCGTACCGAAAAATAAAAAATTAGCGTCTTGCTCCGGTCATGATTGTCGCGTAACAAATGCACTATCGAATTTGTTTGCTAAGTTACGTCTGCGTGAAAGCGCTGGAAACGGTCTTCCTATCAAAATCGAACGACACTGCATGGTGTATATCATGTGAATTTGGAACGCACGATTTGAAAGGAAATCGTTATGAGCGTCGGTACCGTTAAATTTTTCAACACCACCAAGGGCTATGGCTTTATCGAACCGGAAGACGGCAGTAAGGACGTTTTCGTCCATATCTCCGCTGTTGAGCGCTCCGGCATGACCACGCTGGCCGAAGGCCAGAAGGTCAACTTCGAAGTTGTCGCCGATCGCCGCACGGGCAAGAGCGCCGCTGAAAACCTCAGCGCCGCCTGATTTCCGGGCGCGGACCGGCCATCACGGCCGGGTGAAAAACAAGACCCTCCGGAACGCCTGTTCCGGAGGGTTTTTTCATGCCTGATATGCCGGTGTTTTCGGTCGCGACCGTTTCAACGCACCAGGAAGACCGGGATTTTGCAGGCGCGCAGCACGGCCGTTGTCGTCGAACCGATAACGAGGGTACGGATGCGCGAATGGCCGTAGGCGCCCATCACCAGAAGGTCGGCGCCGGTTTCGACGGCGGTGTCCTCGATGATCTTTTCGGCGTGGCCCTGACGGGTCAGAAGCTTTGCCGTTACACCGGCATCCTGCAGGCGCTTCAACGCCGCTTCCGCCTTTCCGGCGAGAGGATCGCCATCCTTGCAGACCGTCAGAAGCGTGGCCTCCGTCTCCTGCAGAATGCTGCTTGTCGCAACGCGCTCCACGGCCTTTTCGGCACTCGGGCCGCCGTCATAGGCGATCAGCACCTTGTGGATCGGCTTGAATGCGCGGGCGGCCACGAAGACCGGCTGCTTTGCCGAGCGCACGGCGCGTTCCAGGTTGGAGCCGAGATGGCCGGTGGCGATATCGGCTCCTTCGCCGCGCTTGCCGATGACGATCACGCGGGAATCCGCGCCAACGTCTTCGATCGCTTCGACGAAATCGCCATTGCGCAGCCGGATATTGACGTCGGTCACCCCTTCGGCGGCAAGCCGTTCCAGCGCGCCTTCGAGCAGAAGCCGGCCGCGCTTCTGCGCCAGTTTTGCGTTCTGTGCGTCAAGCTCGGCCAATTCCTCCAGAAGCGCGGTGCGGGCGCCAAGCCCGATGGATCCGGAAAGATCGGTCGGCGCGTGATGGCCCTGTGGGCGCTCCAGCACATGAACCAGTTCGACGGAGAGGCCAAGCTGCCCGGCAATCCAGGCGGCATGGTCGCACACGCTTTCGGCGTAGTTCGAGCTGTCGATAAAGGCAGTCAGTTTATCCATGATCTCTCTCCCTAGTGCCCCTCTTTCATGAATTCTTCGAGCGCGTCGGGCTTGTCGTGGACGGCAAGCCGGTCGACGATGGTCGCGCTTGCCTCATTGAGGCCGACGATATCGACGTCGGCGCCCTCGCGTCTGAACTTCATGACTACCATATCCAGCGCTCCGACACTTGATATATCCCAAATGTGGGCATGGGAGACGTCGATAACGACCTTTTCGAGTGCTTCACGGAAATCGAAGGCGGCGTTGAAATCCTCCACCGAGGCAAAGAACAGCTGGCCTTCGACATAGTATGTCCGCGCGGTGCCGTCTTTGGAAAGTTCCGAACGGACGCCGAAGAGCTGGGCGATTTTCCAGGCAAAGAAGATGCCCGACAGCAGCACGCCGACGAGAACGCCGATCGCCAGATTGTGGGTGGCGACCACGACGGCGACCACCGACAGCATGACAGCGGAAGAGGAACGCGGATGATCCTTCAGATTCTTGATCGAAGACCATGAGAATGTCCCGATCGAGACCATGATCATCACCGCAACAAGCGCGGGCATCGGGATCTGGCGAACCCAGCGGTCGAGCACGACAACGAGGATCAGCAGGACGAAGCCGGCAATAAAGGTCGAAAGCCTGCCGCGGCCGCCCGATTTCACGTTGATCATCGACTGGCCGATCATGGCGCAGCCGGCCATGCCGCCGATAAAGCCGGTAAAGAAGTTGGCGATGCCCTGTCCGGCGCATTCCTGGTTGCGGTTGGAGCGGGTATCGGTGAGGTCGTCGATCAACTGGGCGGTCATCAGGCTTTCCAGCAGGCCGACCACGGCGACGGCCAGCGAATAGGGCAGAATGATCACAAGCGTCTCAAGCGTCAGCGGCACCATCGGCAGGTGGAGCACCGGGAAGGCGTCCGGCAGTTCACCCATGTCGCCGACATTGCGGACGTCGAAATGGAAGATCATCGTCAAGGCGGTGATGACGATGATGGCGACCAGCGGGGAGGGGACCGCACTGGTGACGCGCGGCAGCAGATAGATGATCGCCAGCGCGCCCGCGACCAGCACATAGGTCATCCAGGTCACGTCCGTCAGCTCCGGCAATTGCGCCATGAAGATCAGGATCGCCAGCGCATTGACGAAGCCGGTCATCACCGAGCGTGAAACGAAACGCATCAGCGCACCGAGTTTCAACAGGCCGAAGATCACCTGAATGATGCCGGCAAGCACCGTGGCGGCCAGCAGGTATTCCAGCCCGTGGCCGGCGACCAGCGGGGTCATCAGCACGGCGGTTGCCGCCGTTGCAGCAGAAATCATGCCGGGCCGGCCGCCGACAAAGGAAATGATCACGGCAATCGAGAAGGAGGCGAACAGGCCGACCTTGGGGTCGACGCCGGCGATGATCGAAAAGGCGATGGCTTCGGGAATGAGCGCCATGGCAACCACAAGGCCGGAAAGCGTGTCGGCGCGCACATTGCCGAACCACTCCTGCCGGTACTGGGCGAGTGAGAAATGTCTGGTGTTCATCAATGGTCCCTGAAAGTCTGTTTGCGGCCGGCAGGCGGAATGCGGGCCGGAAAATCATGAAAACAGTTTCAATGGTTGTCCGGCGGATCGGCGGCCGGAAGAGCCACCCGGGTTTTCACCGGGTCCGGGGTTCATTGACGACAGTCAATACGGACTTGGGCGCGACGGGGCAAGGTTTGCGGTGCAAAATATGGCGAAATTGGGGGCGATTGTTTGCGCCGGCGCGCGAACAGCTGATGCGCTTGCGCGATCAAGCGGGCCTTCAGGCTGCCCGCTCGCGTGATTTATGCGTTTGCCAATGCAGACAGATAGGCCTCGCACATCAGCAGCAACTGACCATGCAGCCCGTCGGCCGCGTCAGTGTCCAGGCCGCGCTCGAAGGCGTTGCGCACCGTGCCGAAGATGACGGTCACAAGCGTCAGGTTCACTTCTGCGAGGTTGGCGAACTCCGTATCGCTGGCACTCGAAAACATGGCGGTGGTTGCCGCGTCGACCCGGTGTGCGAATGTTTCGATGAGCGCGGTGTTATCGAGATCGGCGACAGAGCGATAAAGCGCCCGTGTGACCTCCGGCCTTTCGGTCTTGGCCTGCCAATAGGTGTCGATCAGGGCCTTAAGCATGTTCTTTGCGGTTTGACCCTCCTGTGCCCGGCAAGTCGCTTCGATCCTTTCCGCAAGCGCTTCGAGATAGCGCGCGTTCAGGGCGTAGATCAGCGCCTGCTTGTTTGGAAAATATTGATAGAGCGTGCCGACCGAAACGCCGGCGCGTTCGGCCACGCGCGTGGTCGTCAGGTTTTCCGCGCCCGGTCGGGTTAAAAGCTGAATGGTCGCCTCGAAAATGGCGTCCACGGTGGCTTCGGCACGCGCCTGACGCGGCTGTTTCCGGGGTGTCAGAGAAGGGCGGGCGGGGCTGGGCAAAAGCGAATCCAAAAGATGAATAATGCTTCATATATTAGGCTCGGAATGCGATCTTTGGAAAGGATTTGATGAATGTCTGAACAGAAAGCGGTCCTCGTCACCGGCGCCAACAAGGGGATCGGGCTGGAGATCGCCCGCAAACTTGCCGCCGCGGGCATGCAGGTGATCATCGGCGCGCGCGATGACAGCCGCGCTCAAAAAGCAGTGGACGACCTTGGTGCCGAGGGGCTTGTCGTCCAGTCGGTTCACATTGATATCGATGACAGTGAAACGATTGCCGCAGCGGCAGCATGGATCGAGGAAAGACACGGCAGGCTGGACGTGCTCGTCAACAATGCCGGCATTTTCGATTTTTCCGACGGTCCTCCGGATACCGCCGCAATCAGCGCCGTCCGCCGGGTCATGGAGACGAATTTCATCGGAACTCTTGCCGTCACGCAGGCCATGCTACCCCTCTTGCGAAAGGCGGAGAAGGGACGGATCATCAATATCTCAAGCTCACTCGGTTCCCTGACGCTCAACGGCGATCCGACGTCGCCCTATTACGCCTCGCAGTTCATCGGATATAATGCCTCCAAGGCGGCGTTGAACATGCTGACGGTGCAACTGCATGAGGCGTTGCGCGGCAGCAGAATTGTCGTCAATTCGGTGAGCCCGGGTTTTGCGAAGACGGATCTAACCGGTTTTGGCGCGATGACGCCGGAAGAAGGTGCACGGCTTCCCGCCCGCTTTGCGCTTGAGGGGGAAGAGTCCGGCGGCTTCTTCGAACCGGACGGCAAGACGCCGTGGTGAGGTGAGGGGACATGTGCGCAACGGCGCCTGTCTCGATCTGCACCAGGATAGGGAGGCAGAGGACGTGATGTCAGAGAAAGGGAGGCGCCCCGAACAACGAGCCGGTGATGACGATACGGTCGAAGGCATTGTCATTACCCACCCGGACCGCGAACTTTTCCCGAAGGCCGGGGTGCGGAAGATCGATATTGCCCGTCACTACGGCCGTGTCGGCGCGCGCATGAGCGTTGTCTCGGGCGCGCGTCCCGTCTCGCTTCTGCGCTGTCCAGCCGGTATTGATGGCGAATGTTTTTTCCAGAAACATGCGGGCAAGGGCTTTCCGGAAGCGCTCGCCCGGATCGACATCGCGGAAAAGGACGGCGAGACCGGGGAGTATTTCTATGTCGCGGGCCCTCAAGGCTACATCGCCGCGGCCCAGATGGGCACAATCGAGTTTCACGGCTGGGCAGCGCGCGCCGACCGGCTGGAGCGGCCGGACCGGATGGTGTTCGATCTCGATCCCGACGAGGGCCTCGGCTTTGCCGAAACGAAGAAGGCAGCCTTCGACCTGAAATCCCTGCTTTCGGATATCGGGCTTGAGGCCTATGCGATGGTGACCGGCGGCAAGGGCATTCACGCTGTCGTGCCGATCAGGCGCACGGTCGGCTGGGAAGCGTTCACAACCTTCGCCAGGACGTTTGCCCATCTGATGGCCGATGCGCAACCCGACCGTTTCACCGCCACCATGTCGAAGGAAAAGCGCAAGGGGCGCATCTTCATCGACTGGCTGCGCAATGAGCGCGGCGCGACCGCAATCCTGCCCTATTCGGTGCGCGCTCGCTCCGGCGCCCCGGTCGCTACCCCTGTCGCTTGGGACGAGCTGAAGGACCTGAAATCGGCCGCCGCCTTCGGGTTGCAGAATATGGCGGAGCGTTTGAAACGGGACGATCCGGCGCTTGCGGTCAAGCCGCAGACGCTTGGCAAGACGGTGATCGACAGGCTCGAAAAGCGGATCCGTTGAGTTTTCCGCCCTGGTTACGGATGCCGCGTGATGCAGCCATGCGTGGCCGTGTTTCCATTGTGACTTGAGAAACGAACCGTTTTTCACTAAACAAACACCCACTTGTCCGCTTTATGACGGTTTTATGAATGTTTTCCCGGATCTGGAATAACTACCTCGCTCCGCTGCTTGGCCGGCCTGCGCGTGTGCAGCTCGCCGCCCTTTGCCATCGCGACGGAGCTGATGGTCCCGAAGTCCTGCTGATCACCTCGCGAACGACGCGGCGCTGGATCATTCCCAAGGGATGGCCGGTGGCCGGGACCGATGGTGCCGGCACGGCGCTGCAGGAGGCCTGGGAGGAAGCCGGTGTCAAACCCGCCGACACTGACCGTATCCGGATCGGACGCTATCGCTACAACAAGATCGTCAATGGCGGCTTGCCGGTGCCGACCGATGTTTATGTCTATGCGGTCAAGGTCGAGGCGCTGCTGGACAGTTTTCCGGAAATGGCCGAGCGCGAGCGGGCATGGATGAGCCCGGAAGACGCGGCGCGTGCTGTTGATGAGCCTGAACTCAAGGCAATCCTGAAGGATTTCCCCAAACGCATCGAAGACGCGCGTCGCCGCTGAGTGCCGTTTGGCATGGCTGACCGGCTTCCGGATTTTCAAGGACATTCAAAGTGACAGAAGACGCCACGCCGCAGTGGAAGACGCTCGACAAGGACCTGAACCGTCTGACGCGTCTGGAAGAGGCGACCATGTATGCCGCCCGCCCTCTGGTGGGCGTCGGCGTCAGTCTCGTGTTCGTGACCCTGACCGTGGTCGCGGCCGCGATTTTCACCGGCGGTGAGCCGCAAAGCCTTGCGGTCATCGTGGCGGCGGCCTTCGGGGCCTATATGGCGCTCAATATCGGCGCCAATGACGTTGCCAACAATATGGGGCCGGCCGTGGGGGCCAAGGCATTGTCGCTGCTCGGCGCCATTGCCATTGCCGCCGTGTGCGAAAGCGCCGGTGCGCTGCTGGCCGGCGGTGACGTGGTCTCGACGATTTCGAAGGGCATCATCGATCCCTCGGCGCTTTCCAGCACGGCGGTTTTCGTGCGCGCGATGATGGCGGCACTGCTGGCGGCCTCGGTCTGGGTCAATGTTGCGACCTGGATCGGCGCGCCGGTCTCCACCACGCATGCCATGGTCGGCGGCGTCATGGGCGCCGGCATTCTGGCGGCGGGCTTTGCCTCCGTGCACTGGTCGACCATGGGGGCGATTGCGGCAAGCTGGGTGATCTCGCCGCTGCTGGGCGGCGTCATCGCGGCGGCCATGCTCGCCTTCATCAAATGGCGGGTGATCTATGTCGAGGACAAGATTGCCGCTGCGCGCACCTGGGTGCCGGTGCTGATCGGGGTGATGAGCGCCGCCTTTGCGGCCTATCTTGCGCTGAAGGGATTGAAGAAAATCGTCGCCATCGATTTCGGCACGGCCCTGATCATCGGCGCGGTGGCTGGCGTTATCCTCGGTTTTGTTTCGGTGCCCTTTATCCGGCGCCAGTCCGAAGGGCTGGAAAACCGCAACCGCTCGCTGAAGACATTGTTTCGTCTGCCGCTCGTGGTCTCCGCGGCACTGCTTTCCTTTGCCCACGGCGCCAATGATGTGGCCAATGCGGTGGGGCCGCTGGCAGCCATTGCCTATGTGCAGAAATCCGCAGCGGTTGCCGGTCAGGTCGCCATTCCGCTGTGGGTGATGTTGATCGGTGCACTCGGCATTTCGTTCGGCCTCGTGCTGTTCGGGCCGAAGCTGATCGGCATGGTCGGCAGCCAGATCACCAAGCTCAACCCGATGCGGGCCTATTGTGTGGCGCTTTCGGCCGCTGTGACGGTGATTGCCGCCTCATGGCTCGGCCTGCCGGTCAGCTCCACCCATATTGCGGTCGGCGGAGTATTCGGCGTCGGCTTCTTCCGTGAATGGTACATGGAACGGCGCGCCCGTCGCATCGAGATGGAACGGCCGGTTGCCCGCCGCATTCCGGGGCAGGAGCGCGCCCGCCGCAAGCTGGTGCGCCGCTCGCATTTCATGACCATCATCGCGGCCTGGGTCATCACCGTGCCGGCCGCAGCCTTCCTGTCTGCCGGATGTTTCCTGCTGTTGCAGGCTATCGGTTTTTAGGCGGCGTGCTCCGCTGGTCTGAGGTCACAGGATTGCTGCCGTTGATGTGGAAAATCGCGTCGATATGGTGTCAGATGTTGAAGCATTCGTGTTTTAGAAAGTGCGTTACGTTGTGATCGCGGTATTTTTCATTTAGGCTCTGGCCATCGTGCACCCGGGCAGACGTTCGGGTAAGGGTTGTGCGGGGACATAATGACAGTACCTTATCGCTGGTTCAGCCAGCGGCGAAAAATGAAGTCCAGAAAGTGGCCATGCAATCATTGGCGAGGCTTTCTGATCGGAACCCTTGCGCTGGTTCTGGTGGCGTTTGCGGTTCTGGATTATCCGGTCGGTTTCATGAGCCGGAATTTCCATCCGACGATGGTTCATTACGGTGAACTTCTGACGCATTTCGGTAAATCCGACTGGATTCTGTTCGCCAGCTTTCTCGCTGTTGTCATTGGACTGGGGGCAGCCGGCACGGGGGATCGGCGCACCCGGGCCAAAGGTGTGTTCTTTGCCCAGGCGTCCGGTTTTGTCTTTGCGTCGATCGCCTCTTCAGGCATCGCTGTTGCGATCGTCAAGAACCTGGTTGGTCGGCCACGCCCCTATTTGCTTTTTTCCCGGGAGATCGGACCGTTCTCGTTCAGCCCGATGAACTTCAATCCTGATTTTGCGAGCTTTCCATCCGGGCACTCAACGACGATCGCGGCGATGTTTACCTGTGCCGCGTTTTTCATGCCGCGTCATCGCATGCTGTTCTTCAGTCTTGCGGTGTTGATTGCCATGTGTCGCACGATTGTCAGCGCTCATTATCCAAGTGACGTCATCGTCGGGCTCGCCTTCGGGACCTGGTGCACCTATTTCGTGGCGATCTTCTTTTCACGCTACCGCATGGTTTTTCGGATCGACGAAACCGGCAAGCCGGTGCCGCGCAACAGTATCAAGGCACTCAAACCGGCCTTCATGCGCAGCCACCATGCTCAGGCTTCCGGGGAAACAGACCTTGACTTGCGGGCTCAAAAAGGCCATTAGCCTTCGCGGTTAAAGGACACAAATTCATGCTGAAGCTTCTGCGTCCCGTATCTGGCGATGTTAGCCTGGCGCCCCGCGCCGGCAGCAGGGTCTGTGCATCCGGAATTCTCATCAAAACGGCCAAGAAAACGACGACAAAAATCGTCTGATGTCTCTGGCCCTGCCGCTCTCTCCCCGGTCTGGCCGGGGACTGGAAGGGGCCTGACGGCCGCTCTTCCGCTCCCGACCACATGAGGAGAGAAACGAAAGAGAGCAATATCATCATGGGTTTCAAGATTGCAGTCGCTGGCGCTACCGGCAATGTCGGGCGCGAAATGCTTTCCATCCTCGCAGAGCGCGGTTTCCCGGCCGATGAGGTCGTGGCGCTCGCTTCCAGCCGGTCCGTCGGCAAGGAGGTTTCCTTCGGCGACAAGACCCTGAAGGTCAAGAACCTGGAGAACTACGATTTCTCCGATACCGATATCTGCCTGATGTCTGCAGGCGGTTCGATTTCGCAGAAGTGGTCGCCGAAGATCGGAGCGCAGGGCTGCGTGGTGATCGATAATTCGTCGGCCTGGCGTTACGATTCCGAGGTTCCGCTGATTGTGCCGGAAGTCAACCCGGATGCTGTCGAGGGCTTTACCAAGCGCAATATCATCGCCAATCCGAACTGCTCGACGGCCCAGCTGGTTGTCGCGCTGAAGCCGCTGCATGATGCCGCAACCATCAAGCGCGTCGTGGTCTCCACCTATCAGTCGGTTTCCGGCGCCGGCAAGGATGGCATGGACGAGCTGTTCAACCAGACCCGCGCCGTGTTTGTTGCCGATCCGATCGAAAACAAAAAGTTCACCAAGCGCATCGCCTTCAATGTCATTCCCCATATCGACGTCTTCATGGAAGACGGATACACCAAGGAGGAATGGAAGGTTCTGGCCGAGACCAAGAAGATGCTGGACCCGAAGATCAAGGTCACCTGCACCGCTGTGCGCGTGCCGGTGTTCGTCGGCCATGGCGAAGCCGTGAACCTGGAATTCGAAAAGGAAATCACGGCCGACGAAGCGCGCGATATCCTGCGCGAGGCGCCGGGTTGCCTGGTTGTCGACAAGCATGAGGATGGCGGTTACGTCACCCCGGTCGAATGCGCCGGTGAGGACGTCACCTATATTTCGCGTATCCGCGAGGACGCGACGGTCGAAAACGGTCTGGCCCTGTGGGTGGTTTCCGACAATCTGCGCAAGGGGGCAGCCCTCAATGCCGTCCAGATCGCCGAATTGCTGGTCGAGCGCAATCTGATCAAGTCGCACGCTACGGCCTGATCAAGACATTTTATCCTGAAATCACTGAGCGGCGTCGGGAAACCGGCGCCGTTTTTCGTTGCTGCCGTCTTGCTGGGAATATCCGTGCCATTCCGGGCGCGTGTCCCGCAGCACTTCATGCCGGGCATAGTGGCCGTCACGGCTCCAGTTCGCTGTCCCAGTAGAGGTAGTCGAGCCAGCTTTCGTGGAGATAGTTTGGCGGGAAGCGGCGGCCGTTGTTGTGCAGGTCTTGCACCGTCGGGCGGTAAGGCTTCTGCCAAGGGATCATGCCAGCCTGTTTCGGCAGTCTGGATCCCTTTTTCAGATTGCACGGCGAACAGGCCGCTACCACATTTTCCCACGTCGTCTCGCCGCCCTTGCAGCGCGGGATGACATGATCGAAGGTCAGTTCGTCATGGCTACCGCAATACTGGCACTGGAAACGGTCGCGAAGGAAAACATTGAAGCGGGTAAAGGCCGGGTTGCGCGAGGGTTTGATGTAAGTCTTGAGACAGACGACACTCGGCAGCCGCATGGAAAAGCTGGGCGAAGACACGGCCTGATCATACTCGGCGATGATGTTCACACGGTCGAGAAAGACGGCCTTGATCGCGTCCTGCCAGGACCATAGCGACAAGGGGTAATAACTCAGGGGCCTGTAGTCGGCATTCAGCACAAGCGCCGGCAAGGCCTGAGGCGAGACTGCAATCGTCAAGTTGCTCTCCTGATCGATTCGGCATCCTTTCTCTGTATATTAGGCTTGTTGTTACAGCATTGTGAAGCCTGATAAAACGAGTGCATGAATAAGGGGGATAAAGTCGCTGCAATTCTTCAGCCGACCGGAAGAACTTCTTTTTTCATCACGGTGGCATAATAGGCCCAGAGAATGCGCGCCGCGACTGCGCGATACGGGCGCCAGTCTTCAGCGTGTGCGCGCAGCACCTTTTGTTCCGGCCGCGTCGCAAGCCCGAATGCGTGTGCGGCAGCTGCCCTGAGTGCCAGATCGCCTGCCGGGAAAATGTCGATATGTCCGGCGGAAAACATCAGATAGACCTCTGCCGTCCACGGTCCGATGCCGCGATGGGCGGTCAGTTCGGCAATCGCGGTCTCGCTTGGCTGATCGGCAAGGCGGTCAAGATCGAGACTGCCGTGCATAACGGCCTGTGCGACCGTCTCAAGGCTTGCCTGTTTGGCGCGCGTGAGCCCGAGACCGGCGCGTGTCTGTGGCGAGAGCGCAAGAAAGGTTTCCGCCGTCAGCAGCGGGCAGGCGGCCTTCAGCCGCGCGAAGATTGCGGCTGCGGCCTGTTTGGAGATCAACTGCCCGACCACGACCTCGGCAAGCCCCTCAAACCCGCCCGGCCGCAGCCTGAGCGGGATTTCGCCGCTGACGGCCGCAATTCTTGCCATAGCGGTCACGCTTTTGCATAAGTTGTGCACCGCCGTGTCGAGATCGGCGGCATTGCGCAGACGCTGCATCGGCCTTACCCCTTTCCATGAATTTTGAACGCGGACTGTCATCGCATGAATTTGAACATCGCTCGACCCGTTTTCCGCTTCGCGCCGAGCCCGAACGGCCGGCTTCATCTGGGCCATGCGTTGTCGGCGCTTGAAAACCAGCGGAGGGCACATGCCGCCGACGGACGGCTGTTGCTGCGGATCGAGGATATCGACCGCGCCCGCTGCACGCCCGAACTGGAAGCGCAGATCATCGACGACCTGGCCTGGCTCGGTATCGACTTCGATGGGCCGGTCTTCCGCCAGTCGGCGCATTTTGCCGACTATCAGGCCATGCTGCTAAGCCTGATTGATCGCGGCCTTGCCTATCCGGCCTTCATGACCCGCGGCGCGGTGAAAAGACATGTCGCCGAACACGAAGAACAGGGGAAGACGTGGCCACGCGATCCGGACGGCGCGCCGCACTATCCCGGCGATGACCGCAGCCTGTCTCTTGAAGAACGCTGGGAGCGGCTGGAGAGCGGCGTGCGGCATGCCTGGCGGCTCGATATGGCGGCGGCGATAGAGGCCGTTGGCAAGCCGCTTTTCTGGCTGGAGGATACCGATGACGGCATCGTCGAGACGCCGGCGGACCCCGGGGCATGGGGCGATATCGTGCTGTCGCGCTCGGATGCACCGTCGAGCTATCATCTCTCGGTCGTCACCGATGACGCGGCCCAGCACGTGACCCATGTCGTGCGCGGCATGGACCTCTACCATGCGACGTCCGTTCACAGGCTGTTGCAGGAGCTGCTGGGACTGCCTACGCCGGTCTATCATCACCACCGGCTGATATTGGGCGCGGACGGGTGCAAGCTTTCCAAATCCAATCAGGATACGGCATTGGAAGAATTGCGGGCCAAAGGTGTGTCACCCGCCGATATTCGGGTCATGTGCGGGTTCTGAATGCTTTGCCTTGCGGGCGCGGTGACGGCTCCATGGGGCGTGCTTGATGACCTTGTATTTCAGGAGAGCGGCGTTGACCTCGGCCCCCAGAAGCAGGATCACACCGATCGAATAGAGAAACACCAGCAGGATCATCGGGGTCGCAAGACCGGCATAGGTGGCGCTGTATTGCGCGAACGTGCCGAGATAATAGGCAAAGCCCGACGCGAACAGCGACCAGACGACAAGCGTCAGAATGATCCCCGGCAGCACATCGACCAGCCGGCGGCGTCCGGAGGCCAGAAACAGGTGGGCGATCACCAGCCCGAACAGCAAAAGCAGAAACGTGCCGAGCAGACGGGCATTGGAAAGCAGGTTGAGCGCGTCTTCCAGCCAGGGGAACCAGCGTTCGGCGAAATGCAGCGCCAGCGGCACCACCACGAACATGATGCTGAGAAAGGCGAAGATGATCGCCGCCAGCAGCACGAAGCCCAGACTGCGGATCCTCAGCCACCACCAGGTGCGCGTTTCTTCCACCCTGTAGGCGCGGTTGAGCGAAAGGCGGACGGCTTCCACGCCGTTGGAGGCAAAATAGGCCGCCGCCAGAACCGATACGGTCAGCAACCCGCCCCGCGGAACCGTCAGAACCTCGCGGATCTGGTTGGAAACGGGTTCGGCAATGGCCTCCGGCCAGGCGCCGACGATGAAATTGATGGCGACATTGGCAAATTCATCGGCGCCGAGAAAACCGGCAAGCGTTGTGCCGAAGATCAGGAAGGGAAACAGCGCCAGCAATGTCGAGAGTGCCACATGGCTTGCCATGGCCCAGCCGTCATCCTCACTGAAATGATAGAGCGCGTCATAGGCGACCTTCAACGTCATCCGGACCGGCGTCTTCATACTCTCTCCCAATGGCGGTTGCAGCGGGGGAACCGTTTGTGGCGTATCTGTAACCTTATATAGGATAGTGATCGGTTTGATGTACCGGAGAGAGACAATTGACTGAAAAATCCACGATTATCGTCACCGGCTGTTCAAGCGGCATCGGTGCTTTCTGTGCCCGCGCGCTGCATGCCGATGGATGGCGGGTGTTCGCCACCGCGCGCCGTGAAGACGATCTTGCAGCGCTGGCCGCAGACGGGCTCGAGGCGCTTTATCTGGATTATACCGACAATGCCTCGATTGCCGCGCTGGTCGAAACCGTTCTGCAGCGCACCGGCGGCAAGCTCGATGCGCTGTTCAACAATGGCGCCTACGGCCAGACCGGCGCGGTGGAGGATGTCGCAACCGATGTTCTGCGCGCCCAGTTCGAGGCCAATGTCTTCGGCTGGCATGAGCTGACGCGGCAGATCGTGCCGGTCATGCGGGCTCAGGGGCACGGCCGCATCGTGCAGTGTTCCTCGATCCTGGGCCTCTTGCCCTATCGCTATCGCGGGCCGTATTCGGCATCGAAATATGCGCTCGAAGCCCTGTCGCTGACATTGCGCATGGAGCTTGAGGGAACCGGCATTTTCGTCAGCCTGATCGAGCCGGGGCCGATTGCCTCGAAATTCACCGCCAATGCGCTGAAACATATCAGGGCCAATATCGACCTCGAAGGCTCGGTGCATGCCGAAGACTACCGCCGACAGCTGGCCCGTCTCGATGGTTCGGGTCCGGCCAACCGTCACAAGCTCGCCCCCGACGCCGTCCATGCTGTCTTGCTGAAGGCGTTGACGGCGAAACGGCCAAAGCCGCATTATCTCGTGACAACGCCGGCCAAACAGGGCGCCATCCTGAAGCGGGCGATGCCGGCCGACTGGTTCTACCGCCTGATGGGCCGGATGAGCTGAGGTGACCGAGGAGAACACAATGACCGAAATTTCCGTCATCAGGGCCGACATCACCAGGCTTGACGTCGATGTTGTCGTCAATGCCGCCAATACCTCGCTTCTGGGCGGGGGAGGGGTCGACGGCGCCATTCACAGGGCAGCCGGTCCCGGCCTTCTGGCCGAATGCCGCACGCTTGGAGGCTGTCCCACCGGCGAAGCGCGGATCACCGCCGGATACGATCTGCCGGCGCGTCATGTGATTCACACGGTCGGCCCCGTCTGGAAGGGAGGATCGCATAACGAGGCTGAATGTCTTGAAAGCTGCTATCGCAATTCCCTGAATCTGGCGGCGGAAAACGGTTGCCGCACGATCGCCTTTCCGGCCATTTCGACCGGCGTTTACGGTTTTCCGGCGAACAAGGCCGCAACAATTGCGGCCACGACGATCATAGATATGGCCTCGGCTCTGCCTGTCATCACCGCTGTCTATCTGGTGGCATTTGACGGCGGCATGGAGGCCCTTCTGGAGGCGGCCGTTGCCGCAGCGTTTGCAGCATGAACATCCGCTGCCCTTGCATGCTTGTGCAATTTATCGTCTGATGCAGCTTTCCTGCGCAGGTGGGAACAACGGAGGAGACGGTACCGCCCCATGTCCAGCTTTTTCATATTCGTGACAATCATTGCGATGATGCTGGTCGTGTTCTTTCTGGTGCGCGGCCTCATAAACATGATGAAGGGCGGCAGCCCTCAATTTTCCAACAAGATGATGCAGGGGCGCATTGCCTTTCAGGCAATCGCAATCGTCCTCATCATGTTCACACTCTGGCTCATCCAGTCCGGACACTGATTTTCAGGCATGGTCAAACTCAACAAGATCTATACGCGCACCGGCGATGGCGGCACGACCGGGCTTGCCACTGGTCCGCGCCGCAAGAAATCCGATCTCCGGCTCCACGCCATCGGCGATGTGGACGAAACCAATGCCGCGCTCGGTCTGGTGCGGCTTGAAATCGATGGCGAAGGCGCGCTTGCCGGCGGGCTGAAACGCATTCAGAACGATCTTTTTGATCTCGGCGCCGATCTGGCAACGCCGGAAACCGGTGATGCGCTTTCCTATGAGCCGCTGCGGATCGTCACCACGCAGGTCGAATGGCTCGAAAGCGAGATCGACCGGCTGAATGCGGCGCTTTCGCCGCTCACCTCCTTCATCCTGCCCGGCGGTAGCCGGCTGGCCAGCGGGCTGCACATGGCGCGCACCGTCTGCCGCCGGGCGGAACGGACCATGGTGGCGCTTGGGGCGGAAGAAGCGGTCGGCAAACCTGCGCTTTCCTATATCAACCGGCTTTCCGATTACCTGTTCGTGGCCGCCCGCCATGCCAACGACGATGGCCGCGCCGACATTTTGTGGGTGCCGGGGAAAAACCGATGATTTATCGAAAAATGCCTGTTTTGAGGCAATGATTCTTTGTCAAAGCAGGCAAATGAAATTATTCATGTCGCCCATTGGCAAGCGAGCGCGGTCGAAAGGCCGCAATCTCACCCACGCCGGAATGTCCGTTCCGGCCCAAATGTCTCGATTGAGGCCGTGAGGCCCTGATCCAGGAGGTAGAAGATGAAGGTTCTGGTCCCGGTAAAGCGGGTTGTCGATTACAACGTCAAGATTCGTGTGAAACCGGATGGCACCGGCGTTGAACTCGCCAATGTGAAAATGTCGATGAACCCGTTCGACGAGATCGCGGTGGAAGAAGCCCTCAGGCTGAAGGAAGCCGGCATCGCCACCGAAGTGATTGCGGTTTCCATCGGCCCGGCCAAGGCGGAAGAAACCATCCGCACCGCCCTTGCCATGGGTGCTGACCGCGGCATCCTGATTGCCACCGACGAAACCGTCGAGCCGCTTGCCGTTGCCAAGCTTCTCAAGGAAGTTGCCGCGGCGGAAGAGCCCGGCCTCGTCATTCTCGGCAAGCAGGCGATTGACGACGACAGCAACCAGACGGGCCAGATGCTGTCGGCCCTTCTCGGCTGGAGCCAGGCGACCTATGCCTCCAAGCTTGAAGTCGGGGAGAGCGAAGCGACCGTGATCCGCGAGATCGATGGCGGGCTGCAGACCATCACCGTCAAGCTGCCGGCCATCATCACCACGGACCTGCGCCTCAACGAGCCGCGTTACGCTTCGCTGCCGAACATCATGAAGGCGAAGAAAAAGCCGGTCGACAAGAAGACACCGGCTGATTTCGGCGTTGACATCGCCCGTCGTCTGGAAGTGCTGAAGACCGAGGAGCCGGAAGCCCGCAAGGCCGGTATCAAGGTGGCCAATGCCGCCGAACTGGTCGACAAGCTGAAGAACGAAGCCGGCGTGCTGTAAGGAGATATCGAGACCATGACCATTCTTCTCGTTGCAGAACACAACGGCGCGGCCGTTTCCGAACAGACCGCCAAGGCCGCAACCGCGGCTGCCGCCATCGGCGGCGATATCCATGTGCTGGTCGCCGGCAAGGCCTGCGCGGCAGCAGCCGACGACGCGGCAAAGATCGACGGCGTTTCCAAGGTGCTGCTGGCTGAAAGCGACGCCCTTGCCGAAAGCCTGGCCGAACCGCTTTCCGCCACCATTCTCGGCCTTGCCGACGCCTATGACGTGATCATGGCGGCGGCCACCTCCACCGGCAAGAATGTGCTGCCGCGCGTGGCCGCGCTTCTGGATGTGATGCAGATTTCCGAGATCACCGAAGTCGTTGCGCCCGACACCTTCAAGCGCCCGACCTATGCCGGAAACGCGATCGAGACCGTCAAATCCCACGACGCCAGGAAGGTGATTTCCGTACGCACCGCCGGTTTTGCCGCCGCCGGCATGACCGGTTCGGCCGCAGTCGAGACGGTGGGTGCCGCAGACGATCCCGGCCTCTCGACTTTCGTGAAGAACGAGATTGCCAAATCGGAACGCCCGGAACTGACCTCGGCGAAGATCATCATTTCCGGCGGACGTGCGCTGGGGTCCTCGGAAAAATTCCAGGAGGTCATCCTGCCGGTGGCCGACAGGCTTGGAGCCGCCGTTGGCGCTTCGCGCGCCGCCGTCGATGCCGGCTACGCGCCGAACGACTGGCAGGTGGGCCAGACCGGCAAGGTGGTGGCGCCTGAACTCTACATTGCCTGCGGCATTTCCGGTGCCATCCAGCATCTGGCGGGCATGAAGGATTCGAAGGTGATCGTCGCCATCAACAAGGACGAGGAAGCCCCGATCTTCCAGGTGGCCGATTACGGCCTTGTCGGCGATCTGTTCGAGATCCTGCCGGAACTTGAAAAGGCGCTGTGATGCGCACTGCACCGGCCTCTTTTAAAAAAGAGGCCGGTGCGGCAAGGAAAGGACACCATGCCGCAGACCCGTCTGACCATTCAGACCCGTGGACAGGGGCTTTATGAACTCACCGACGAGGCGTGCCGTTTCGTGCGCGGCAATACGGACGGGGAGGGGCTGCTGACCGTGTTCGTGCGGCACACGTCCTGCTCGCTGCTGATCCAGGAAAATGCCGATCCCGATGTGAAGCGGGACCTGTCGGCCTATTTCTCCAGACTTGTACCGCGCGCCGATGACCCTGCGATGCACTATCTGGTTCACCGGCTGGAAGGCCCGGACGATATGCCCGCCCATATCAAGACCGCGCTGACACAGGTTTCGCTTTCGGTGCCGGTGGCAGACGGCAGACCACTGCTCGGCACCTGGCAGGGGCTTTATCTCTTCGAGCACCGCGACCGCCCGCACCACCGCGAAATCGTGCTGCATCTTTCCCCGTAACGGTAAAAGCGGCATGGCGAATTCTGCCCTGTGGCGCTCCGCCGGATAGCCGGGTGAGTTGGCTGTGGGGTGATTTGCTGCGCGCTTTCGCTATTTTCGCGACCGGAACGGTTCAGGACTGTTTGAATGCATAAAAAGGCGCGGGGCGGACTACCCGTATGAACAGCCTCACCCCGGAAACTGGCAAAATTCTTCAGGGCTCTAGTCCTGCTCGATTGCCAGGGTCATGTTGACGGTGATGGTATAGGTGTTTTCACCGGCGGCAATCGGCGGTGCGCCCGATGCCTTTGCCATCATCATGTCGGACCGGGCGAACATCACAGGCCCCGGCATCGAACTCTGTTCGGAGATGGACAGCACATCGCCGAGAGAAACGCCGGCCGCTTCTGCAAGGGTTTCGGCCTTGGCGAGCGCGTTGGCGACGGCCTCGCGGCGCGCTTCGTTTTCGGCGGCATGCGGATCACTGTTTGAAAGCGCGATGCCGCCACCGGAATTGACCCCGAGTGCGACCGCGCGGTCCAGCACGGCGCCGAGCTTTGTAAGGTCGCGGACTTTCACATTGAGCGCGTTGCGCACCTCGTAGCCAGCGATCTCGCTCCCGGTAGAACCGTCGGATGCCTTGACCTGCCGGTAGCGCGGATTGACGGAGAAATTGGCGGTCTGGATATCCTTTTCGGCAATGCCGTCTTCCATCAGCGCGGCCATCACCTTCTGCATGGCGGCGGAGTTTTCGGCCATGGCGGTGGCGGTGTCGTCGGCCTGGGATACGACGGCAAGCGAAACGGTCGCCATATCCGGCACCAGCGTTGCATCGCCTTCGGCGGAAATGGAAATGGTCGCCGGGGTGTCCGCAGACTGGGCAAATGCTGTCTGGCCCGCGAACGGCGCGGCAAACAGAAGCCCGGCGGCTGCGATGCGAACCGGTAGATTGGTCATGAAAGTCCCTCCTTGAAAATGTTTCACATTGTCTTGACGGCCAATTGTGAAGCCAATGCGGCAAGGCTTGCCGTGCTTTTGATTTTGGGGTAGTCGGAATGACCGCGCAAGGAGCCATTGCCAGCGCGGCGCCGGCTGAAAGCTGCCTGATGCCGGATGGGCCTGTAGCTCAATGGTTAGAGCCGGCGGCTCATAACCGCTTGGTTGGGGGTTCGAGTCCCTCCAGGCCCACCAAAAATTCTAATTTCGTATTTTATTTCAGCACCTTAATATTATTTTTGGCGAACCTAGACTGAAGGTTCACCACAGTTTGTTCTCGGTTTGGTCGAGAGATCAGCTTCTCGCAAGCCGAGTCAGCTAAGCTCTCGCGCATTGCTGCATCGGTATACCGTTGCACTTCGGCTATCCGCCGCGCCCCCTCAAATCCTATTCCGCTGAGTAGAAGAACCCGGAAAACCGCGGTTCAAATGCAATGTGGGTTACACGCGGCTCACGAAGTCCTCGAGAAGCGCCTTGCCTTCCGGCCAGCCGCCCAGCTGGCTTTGATCGTTGATATGACCAACTGCGCCGATGACCGCCAGATCGCTCCCCCACTTTTCGGCTTGCGAGCGGACGTAAGGCAGCGAGCCATAGGGATCGTCGGTGCTTGCCACAATCAGAGAGGGGAATCTGAATTTCGTCTGCGGTGCATCTGCGAAACCGGCCGCCAGCAACGGAAAGGCCTGAGAGCGCGGATCAGGCACGGCGACCAGCATTGCCTCCTTGATCGGCAGATCGGAAACCTGATGCCAATGCGCAACAAGCAGGCAGGCCAGACTGTGGGCCACAAGAACGGGTGGTGTTTGCGCGGTGCGTATGGCTTTTTCCAGTGCCGCAATCCAGTCGGAAAGATCCGGCTTGTTCCAGCTTGCCGGAGCAAAACGACGTATGGCGGGATCGGCATCCTCCCAAAGCGTTTGCCAGTGGGTTTTGCCGGAATTGCCGATACCCGGCAGATGAATGATCTCGGTCATGTCTCGTCTCTTCGTTTTTCTGCTGCCGTTATGCCCATTTACAAGAGTGGGAAAAATAGACATTCATCGGAAAACAAGCCCGACAGCCGATGGATTCAAGGTCACTATGAAACACGCCGATCAACGCCCCGCACTCGATCCAACGGACATCTCCATAATCGAAACGTTACAGGATGACGGGCGCATCAGCGTTTCCGAACTGGGAAGAAGGGTCGGGCTTTCTCAGCCGGCAACGTCGGAACGTCTGAAGCGACTTGAAGAACGCGGCATCATCAATGGCTACAGGGCTGTCATCGATCCAGCCTCGGTCGGTCTTGGGATGATGGCAATTATCCGTCTGCGCACCACGCATGAACATATCGAGGCTTGCCTGAAGCAGTTTTCCGGCATGCCTCAGGTGATCGAGGTTCTGAGACTGACGGGAGAAGACTGTTTCCATCTGAAAGTGATCGTTCCCTCGCCAGCCGAACTGGAAGGCATCGTCGATGCCATTGCCCGTTATGGTTCGGTCACCACGGCGATCGTGCTGCGCAGCGAACCCGCAAAGCGGGTCGGACGGGAACTCATCATGAAGAGCTGAATTGAACGTCGTCCTGCCCGGGCGAAGAAAGACAAGAAAACAGGCTTCGGTCGATATGGTCCCCGTCGGCGATCTGCTGTGCTGCAATCCGGTCGAATTCCATGCCGTCCAACAGACAATCGTGGCCGTCAGGAGATTGCGGCCGGCATTTCGGCCTGAACCACTCTAAGCTTGTGAGCGACAGATCCCGTTGAATGCCGTCATCTGCGTGCTTCGCGCAGGGCCGCCCAGAGCAGACTTGCCCCCATCAATCCGAAGGCAGCCGCGAAAACGCCTTCGAACCACCGTGCGAAACGCGTATAGCCACGCATGGCGGCACCGGTTGAGAACAGCCATGCATAGGTTCCGTAGATAACCAGCCCCGAAAGAGCGCCCATCGGACCGAACGCCAGAACATACCATGCATTCAACCCATGGCCGAAGAGGAAGGACGCGACTGCAGCCCACATGAGCGCGGCTTTGGGATTGGTGAGCAAAACGAGGATGCCGTGCCGCCACGCCTGCCCATCGCTCAAAACGCGCGCACCGGGTATAATTGTTTGCGCCGCGCCCCCTCGCAAGGTCGCACGCGCCGCCTTCAGACCCAGGAAAAGGAGGTATCCTCCCCCCAGGAACTTCAGCACAAGCAGTGACATCGGGAATGCTTCGATGAGAACGCCAAGACCGAGAGCCGTCGCCATCGACCAGACGAGCATACCCGAAGCAATGCCCGTCACGACAAACAGAGCCGGGCGCCTGCCATGCGCCAGGCCAACCGAGGCAACGGCTGCCAGATTTGGCCCCGGAGAAATCTGAGTGGCCAGAACGCCCAGCCACACCAAAGCATAAATCGAGATCATCGCACTCAAGGTCCCGTGATTGTATCAACTGCCAACGTTACCGATCCGGCCACGCTTGGCAAGGTCAGGAACGGGCTGCCCCATATGGGCAGACACTCTCACGGAGACCTTCGATCTCGTAGCCGTGCTGTCGGCGCGCGGCATTGCTCCCGTCCGGCCCCAGGGCTTACTCCATGTGCCTGTCGAACCAGTCGAGCATCGGCTGCGGGTTGCGCGAGAAATAGTTGTAGCCGTCCCAACGCCGCGTCGTGCCCTCGATCCAGAACAGATCCTTGTCGGCTGCGCCCAGGCTGTCGAAGATCGTCTGCACGTCCACGGGCTTGCTCATGGAATCATTGCGGACCTGATAGAGGAACGTCGGCAGGGTCACGTCCTTCGCCGGCTCCACCGGCGAGAGCTGATCGAAGCTGAAGCCGGTCGCCATTTTGACGAAGTGATCGAGGGTCTCGATCCGGTCGGCGGGAATGCCGGACACGGCGAGCTGACCTTCGTAGTAAAATCTCGGAGACAGCGGCTGCGCCCCAACCAGGCAGCGCACCCCCTCGAATTCGTCCGGGTAGAACGACATGGCGAACATCGTCGAATTGCAGCCCAGGCACCGGCTCAACAGCCCAACCGACATATCGCGCAGATCCTCACGCGACCGGACGTAGCGCTGGGCACCCACGACGTCCCGCGATTCGAACCGGCCGCTGGTGACGATACCGTTGCCGATCCCGCTGAGACCGTGATGGCGCAGGTCGTAGGTCAGCACGTTGTAGCCCGCGTCGTGGAGGATGCGATAGTCCTGCGTGAAATCGACCTCGATGTCGTTTCCTGCCGCCGACAGCGTCGATTTCCATGGCTCAAGATGGGAAGGCGAACCGTAGCGGTTGAAGCCGCGCGGATGATTGACGATCACCAGGCGGTTCGACCCCGCCCTGGGAATGAACCAGGCTTCGATTGGCACCCCGTCGAGCGCCGGAAACACGACATCCTCGAATTGCAGGCCGACATCGGCGGGCGTGCGCAGGATCGGGGCACGAAGCTGACTCTTGAAGGCATTCGCGATAGTTTGCAGCACTTGATTGATGCGCTCCTCATCCGTTTGATGAGCTGCGTTATTATGTTGAACCATATGCTTTCTCCAGTAATCAGGCTGTCAGGTGCGGTCCGGTCTATATATGGAGGGGCCTCCGTTTATGCAAGGGAACCGGTGTGCGAACCTCGAAAGTTGAAACTGCGATGCGCGCGGATGCCGCTGCGAACAAGGCCCGCATCATCGAAGCGGCCCGTGCAGAATTCGTTGAAGGACACAAGGCAATCAGCCTCGAAGCGGTCGCCCGCAAGGCCGGCGTCGGGATCGCCACGCTTTATCGGCATTTCGGCTCACGCGATGCGCTGGCGGCCGCCGTTTACCATCGCGAGGTGGACGAACTCGTCGATCTCGCCGCCGCGCTCGGTGACGATCTCGACCCCGTCCAGGCACTGCGGACATGGTTGGCGGCCACGGTCGATTTCGTCTCGACTAAAAAGGGCATGGCCGAAGCGCTCAGATGGTCGGCCCGGGTGCCCGATGATCTGACCGCCTATTCCAGCGATCATCTGACGATCGCCGTCGGGCACCTGCTTGAACGCGCGGTTCCCGGACAGGCCGGACGGCCGCGCATGGAGCCGCAAGATCTGCTGAGGGTTCTGGTCGCACTGTGCTACGAATTCGATCAGGAGGACTGGCAGCAGCGCGTCCTCTTCCTCCTGGATACAATGCTCGATGGTCTGATCGGTCGCGGGCCGTAGGGGCGAGCCACGGCACACCCTCTCGGTTTATCGGCGGGCGCTTTCCCTCATGAGCGGCACGCCGAAGATCGCCAAAGGTTTTATCCGGCCAGCTCATCGTCATGACTGTCGAGACCAGCGCCTTGATAGCGGATGTCTCTGCCCGGCGAAACGTCGAACATGCGGCCATACTCCCGGGTGAACTGCGGGACGCTGGCATATCCGACCGCGTGAGCCGCCTGCATAATCTCCGCGCCCTCGCTCAGCATCAGCCGTCTGGCTTCGATCAGCCGCAGCTGCTTCTGGAATTGCAGCGGCGACAGGGTCGTGAGCGCGCGGAAATGCCTGTGAAACGCCGCCTCGCTCATTCCGGCGGATTTGGCCAGTTCGTCCACCTGTATCCTGCGCCTGAATTCGCGGCGGAGGATTTCGATCGCGCGCCCGATCCTTTCCGCATGGCTGTCGACCACGCCCAGAGCGCTGATCGCCGGTCCATGAACCCCGGTGAGGAGCCAGTAGTGCAACTCCCGCAAAAGGCCTTCGCCCAGCACCGCCAGGGCTTCGGGTTGATCAAGCAGCCGAACGAGACGCAAGGCGGCGTCGGTCACTTCGGCAGCGATCGGCTCCACCCTCACGGTCCGCGCCTCCCTCGGCCGATCCGCAACCACATGGATCAGCTCACGCAGGATGGCCGGGTCGAGTTCCATCACAAGGGCATAATAGGGCGCCGCCGCACTCGCGCGGGTAATCTGGCTGACCGTTGGAATATCCGCCGAGACCACCATCGCTTCTCCCGCGACATATTCAAAGCTCGCGCCCGGCGTGGTCACGCGCTTGCGGCCCTGCAACAGCATGGCGATCACGGGTCTCTGGACCGCAACCTGCAGCGCGCCCGGATCAAGGGCCCGCACCACCGAAAGGCCGCGCACAGATGTTGGCGCGGAACCGTCCGGCGTGGCATGCGCATCGGCGAAGCGGCGGCAATACGCAAGCAGCGCAGCAAAATCGTGATTGGTTTGAGCAACAGTCATGCAGAGAAAATGCCCTGTTTCGGGAGAAATTGAAAGTGATGAGCGGGAATAGGCAAGAAGTGGAGGGCATCGGGCAACACGGCCCTGCCGGCCATCTCTATATCCCGGATATCACAAAACCTGAAAGGACATACCCATGAGCAAGATCACTCTCGTCACCGGAGCCAATCGCGGCCTGGGTCGCAATACCGCTCTCGCCATTGCCCGGGCCGGCGGAGATGTCATCCTCACCTATCGTTCGGACGAGACGCAGGCCGAAGAGGTTGCCGCCGAGATCCGTGGGATGGGCCGCCGTGCGGTGACTCTGAAACTCGACATGGCGGAAACGGCAAGCTTCCCGGCCTTCGCCGCGACCCTGCGCGACCGCCTCAAAGAAGTCTGGGGCCGCGACAGCTTCGACCATCTCGTCAACAACGCCGGGCATGGCGAGTTCGCGCTGATCGAGGAGACCACTGAAGCCCAATTCGACGGGCTGTTCCAGGTTCATGTCAAGGGCGTCTTCTTCCTCGTGCAGGCGCTTCTGCCGCTCGTGGCCGACCAGGGACGGATCGTGAACTTCTCGTCTGGTCTCACGCGCGTCTCCTATCCCGGCTTTGCGGCATATTCGGCGGCCAAGGCGGCGGTCGAAATGCTGACGGTCTATATGGCGCGCGAATTCGGCGCGCGCGGCATTGCGGTCAATACCGTCGCTCCAGGTGCGATCGAGACCGATTTCGGCGGGGGACTGGTGCGCGACAACGCAGATGTCAATGCCCAGTTCGCGCAGATGACAGCCCTGGGCCGCGTCGGGCTTCCCGACGACGTCGGCATGATGATCGCCAACCTGCTGGATGATGGAAACCGCTGGGTAACGGCGCAGCGCATCGAGGTTTCTGGCGGCCAGTCCATCTGAGCACTGTTCCACGATCATTGCGGGCATCCAGGCAAAGCTGGATGTTCGCAATGAGGCTCAATGCCGTGGTTACCCCGCGTGACCACCTGCGATGCCCCTTCGGTCCGACCAGGATGCGTTCGGCATAATCGAGATAGGTTTCGCCTTGCTTGTCAGCACCAAGCGTCGCGTCTCGTAGATGAAAAGCGCCACGCCGATTTCCGCTTCCAGTTGCCGGATCCGGTGGTGGCGTTCGACGGCACGCGACCAGGCAGCGCGGCGGCTCGGGTGATGCTCTCCTTCCTGGCGTCGGCCCTGAAGACGGCGAGTGCGGCAAGGTCCATCTGGAATTTTCAATTACAAAACGAGCGGGAATATATATTCGTTAAGTGGAAATACACGCCAGAGCCAATTCTCTTGCCGAGGATTTGCGCTGGCCCGGCAGATGTATGCCCCGAAGAGCGAAGGGAGATGGCGACGTGCTGGAAAAAATCGGAATGACGCTGCCAATCATTCAGGCGCCGATGGCCGGCGTTTCGACGCCGGCGCTGGCGGCGGCGGTATCAAACGCCGGCGGGCTCGGCTCGATCGGCATTGGCGCGAGCGACGTCGCCGGTGCCCGCAAGATGATCGACGAGACCTTCGCCCGAACGGACCGGCCCTTCAACGTCAACGTCTTCGTGCATGGCCCTGCCGTCCAGAACCTGGAGCGGGAGGCGGCATGGATTGCGGCTCTCAAGCCGGCCTTCGCCGAATTCGGCGCCGCGCCGCCGGCCGGGCTGCGCGTCATCTATAAGAGTTTTACGGATGATCCGGAGATGCTGTCTCTTCTGGTCGAGAAAAAACCGGCGGTCGTCAGCTTTCATTTCGGCCTGCCGCCGGCTGAAACGCTAGCTGCCTTGAAGGATGCGGGAATCCGGCTTTTTGCAACGGCGACGAACCTTGCCGAGGCTGAAGCCGTTGAGGCTGCCGGGCTCGATGCCGTCATCGCGCAGGGCATTGAAGCCGGCGGGCACCGTGGTGTGTTCGATCCGCTTGCACCCGATGTCGGCCTTGGCACATTTGCGCTGACGCGACTTCTGGTCAGGAAGACCGGCATTCCCGTCATCGCGGCAGGCGGGATCATGGATGGCGCAGGCATTGCCGCCGCCCGCGATCTCGGCGCGAGCGCCGCGCAGCTCGGCACAGCCTTCATCGCCTGTCCAGAGACAGCCGCCGATGATGCCTATCGCGCGGCGTTGAAGGGGCCGGGTGCCCTTCACACGCGGCTGACGGCCGCGATTTCCGGACGGCCGGCGCGCGCGCTTGCCAACCGGTTCACGGAACTGGCGGAGGCCGCACTTCGCGAAACCACGCCGCCCGACTATCCCATTGCCTACGACGCCGGAAAGGCGCTGCACGCTGCCGCCAAAGCCTGCGGCGAAAGCGGCTACGGTGCGCAATGGGCAGGACAGGGAGCTCCGCTCGCGCGTGCCATGCCCGCAGCAGAGTTGATGGCAACGCTCGCACGTGAAATGCGGTTGCGGTGAAGGGCGTGCAATGATGACCGGCGCTAGTTCTTGCGATGCCTGCCTTGCACGCTTAACCGCTCCCTCCGTTACCATTTTCCCGAAAGTGCAGGCGCATGATTGGTTAGCCTAAAGAATAGGCCGGTTACCCGGCCCATTCTCGTGTGATATCTCTACCCCTCAGCCGATCCGGATCGACTTGATGTTGACGAATTCCTTCAAACCTTCCGGTCCGTGTTCACGGCCATAGCCGGACGTCTTGACGCCGCCGAAGGGCAGGGTGGGATAGGCGACGTCGAAGGTGTTGATGAATACCATGCCGGTGTCGAAGTGATCTGCCGCCAGCTTGCGGGCGCGTTCGACATCCCGGCTGAAGATGCCGCCGCCAAGACCGTAGCGGCTGCTGTTTGCAATCCGCATGGCATCCTCATCGTTCTTCGCGCGAATGATGGATGCCGCCGGACCGAACATCTCGTCCTCATAGGCAGGCTGTCCGGGCGCTACATCGGCAAGAACGGTCGCCGGATAGAACCAGCCTGTGCGGTCCGGAACCTTGCCGCCGACCACAAGCCGCGCGCCCTTGTCGATGCTCTCCTGCACCTGTTCGTGCAGCGTGTCGCGTTGCTTCTCCGTCACCATCGGCCCGAGGTCGGTGTTCTCGTCGGATGGGTCACCGAGCCTGATCTCTTCGAAAGCCTCTGCATAGGCCTTGACGAAGGCATCGTAGTTCTTCTCGGTAACGATGAACCGCTTGGCGTTCACGCAGGTCTGGCCATTATTGTAAAGGCGGCCCTGGACACAGGTCTTCACGGCAAGGTCCAGATCGGCATCGTCGAGCACCAGATAGGCGTCGTTGGAGCCCAGCTCGAGTACGGTCTTCTTGACCAGCCCGGCAGCCTTGGCGCCGACGGCGCGGCCGGCCTTGTCGCTGCCCGTCAGCGTCACGCCGCGCACGCGTTCGTCTTCGATGATCCTGTCCGACTGATCGTGCGAGATCACCAGCACGCCGAAGAGCCCCTTGGGCAGACCGGCGCGCTCGTAGAGATCGCGCAGGAAAAGACCGCTTCCGGTGCAGGCCGAGGCATGTTTCAGCAATACGCCATTGCCGGCCATCAGGCTGGCGATCGAATATCGCACGGCCTGATAGGCGGGGAAGTTCCACGGCTGGATGCCATAGATCACGCCGATCGGAGAGTGGGTAACATAGCCCTTGCCGCCTTCGACCTCGCGTTCGTCGTCTGCCAATGCATCGGGACCGATCTTCGCCGTGTAGTCGCAGATGGCTGCGCAGAGCTCCACTTCGTCACGACTGTCCTTCAGCAGCTTGCCGACTTCGTCGGTCATCAACTGGGCGAACGCGTCCTTCGACTTGCGCATTTCCTCGGCAATTGCCGCGATCACTTTGGCACGCTCTTCAAGGCTTCTCAGGCGCCATTCGAGGAAGGCATTGTGACTGGCCTCGACGACAGCCGTCGCTTCCGCATCCGACATCTGCGGATAGGATTTGAGTTCCTCTTCGGTCAACGGGTTGATGGTCTTCAGGGAGTTGGTCATGTGAAAGGGTTTCCTCGTGTTTCTGTTTTTCGTTTGGCCGGAACATCAGCCGTGGGCGGCGCGATGTCTGGACAGTGTCTTCTCGACCGCGGCCAGCGCATCGGTCATCTCACGTTGCCAGCCGTCCTCCGGCAATTTGCGGATGGATGAGTGGGCCGCACACACGATCGGCGTGCCGGACCAGGCTTCGGCGAGGTTTCGTGCCCATCGCGCGTAATCGTCGGCAGCGCCCGCACGCTTTTGCAGCGCCTTGGAAAGCTGCGGATGGAATTTCAGTTTCGATTGCGGCAGCATCTTGCCTAGAAGTCCCGGTGCGGCCAGCACATTGAGTGTGTCATCGACGTGGACAATGCCGCTCTGCCGGTGGCGAACGAGAACCGAGGCAACATGGACGCTCTCGTCGTGACTGATGAAATCGACGCCCTGCGGGGCCGAGAATGCAAGGTCTGCGGCAAACGCATCCTGGGTCTCGGGGTCCTCGATCAGCCCCGGTTCCCAGGGTAAATCCGGTGCCTGCTCGTGATGGCGTCGTGTTCCGATAAGGCGGGCCTGCGGAACAAGCGCATGAACAGCGGCGCAATGAAGCGTGTGGAACGGGTGGACGTTGATGATGGCTTCGATTGCCCGCCCCCCATCTGTCATGGAAAGCAGGGCGTTGCGGTCGTCTTCCTTGAGGTCATAGCTGTCGAGAAGCAGGAACCTGCCGTTCGCCTGTCGCACAAGCGACATGTGGGTGCCGAGGTTGATCACCTTGGCGACTTTAAAATCGCCACGGAAAGTCCAGAAATTTTCAGCGAGCTGCTGCATCGTGTGGCGTTCCCTCAGATCCGGGTGTTGGACCTGCGATCAGATCCAACGATTCTCAAATGGATGGGGAAGGGGATATGTTCCTGCACACAATGCGATGGCTGAACAGTGCGTGCGTTCAGAACAGGTGCTGAGTGCAATATACCGGGCAAATAAAACGCCGGGCCATGCAATAAAACCTCCGGCCAAAAGCCGGAGGCTCGTCGAGTGTCTGGGGAGCGCAAGAGCGCTTTCTTTGTGTCTTTGCGGGCCGACGCTCAGCCGATCGGGCAGGAAACGCCGGTGCCTTTCAGGCCGCAATAGCCGGCCGGGTTCTTGGCCAGATACTGCTGATGGTAGTCTTCGGCCGGATAAAACGCGCCGGCCGGTGCGATCTCGGTGGTGATCCGGTCGCTGCGGCCATTGTCGGTCAGTGCCTGCTGGAAGCGGTCACGTACCGTTTCGGCCAGTTTCAGATCATCCGCGTTGTCGAGATAGATGGCCGAGCGATAGGTGGTGCCGATATCGTTGCCCTGACGCATGCCCTGGGTCGGATCATGCGCCTCGAAAAACAGCCGGAGCAGGCTTTCAAGGCTGACCTCTGCCGGATCATAGATGACCCGCACAACCTCGGCATGACCGGTCAGGCCGGTGCAGGTTTCTTCATAGGTCGGGTTGGGGGTCAGGCCGCCGGCATAGCCTGCAACGGTCACATAAACACCGGGCGTCTGCCAGAGCAGTCTCTCCGCGCCCCAGAAGCACCCCATGCCAAGCTGCACTTCCTTCATGCCGGCCGGATAGGGCGGGGCAAGCGGACGGCCGTTGACAAAGTGCCTTTCAGCCGTGGGGATCGGCGCCGAACGTCCCGGCAGGGCCGTATCGGGCGACGGCATTACGGTCTTTTCCTTCTTGAGTGTGGAAAGAAACATCGGGATCTCCTTTGGGCTGAGCGCAAACGGCGAAGGCGGTCACCAACGTCCGCACTCCAAAACGCGATCATCGTCAAGATAAGTATCGAAAGGCGTTGCGGCAAGGCGGGTTGCCGATGTCACGCCATTCATGTCCGATCAGCTTCAGGGACGCATATCGGCCGCGCATTTCGTCCCGGTAAAGCAATTGGCGGTGAATACGAGGCGAAACAATTCAAAAATCTGTCAGAATCGGGTTGATCATCGCCGCCGCATCGGTATATATCGCGCCGATCCCGCCCTTCGGTTTTTCCGAAGCTGGTGCAGGATGGACAGGTGGCCGAGTGGTCGAAGGCGCACGCCTGGAACGCGTGTATACGGGCAACCGTATCGAGGGTTCGAATCCCTCTCTGTCCGCCATTACCTTCTCCCAAGATCATGGTTTTATTTCCAGGATTGATTGAGGTGCATTTCAAGGTGCAGCCTAGGATATTGAGTGTTCGCTGAGCGTTCACAGCTTTCCAACGCACATTAAAATATCCGATCAGGCAACGAGCCTGAGAATAGTTCAAACTGATTCACGGTCATAAAGTAAACCTCCGGCGAGGACCGCGGTTCAGGCCGCCTGAGCGCTCAGCGACTGGGGTGTCCAGTTCCAGGGAAGCAATTGCTCCAGCCTGCTGATCGGCGTGTCGGCAATGTTAGCGAGAACGTCGGCGAGCCAAGCCTGCGGGTCCGATGTCATTGAGCTTGGCGCTCATGATGAGCGTGGCCATGAAGGCGGCGCGATCAGCACCGCGATCCGATCCGGCGAAGAGCCATGACTTTCTGCCGAGTGCGAAGCCTCTGAGCGCGCGCTCGGCGGCGTTGTTCGTGAGACAGATCCGGCCGTCGTCGAGGAAGGATGTGAAGCCAACCCAGCGCTTGAGCATGTAGTCGATTGCCTCGGCGACCGGAGAACTGCGCGACAGCTTTGCCCGCTCGGTTTGGAGCCAACCATGCAGTTCTTCGACGATTGGTTGGCTGTCTTGGTGGCGGCGCTCCAGGCGTTGGTCGGCGGCAAGACCGTTGATCTCCCGTTCGATGTCGAACAGGCGATCGATCCGTTTGACGGCGTCCAGCGCAATAGGCGAGATCGGCGCGGCTTTGCCACCACGTTTGGCGTTCGTGGCGATGTCGGCCAGCACGAAGAACTTGCGACGCGAATGTGCCCAGCAGAGTGCCTGGCACAGAGGCGCGGGATCGCGATCTGCTTTGAACAGCGGATTGTAGCCGCCATAGGCATCTGCCTGCAGAATGCCGGTGTAGGTCTTCAGGTGGCGCTCGGGATGCTCCTGTCGCCGGTCTCGTGAGGCATAGTAGAGGGCGGCGGGCGGTGACTGTCCGCCGAATGGCCGGTCATCCCTGACATAGGTCCAGATGCTGCCCGTATCGGTCTTTCCTTTCGCCAGGATCGGCACAGTCGTGTCATCACCATGCAGTCGTTCGGCCGCCAGAACATGGGCCTCGATTAGCGAATGGATGGGCCTGAGGGCCGCGGCACACGCGCCAACCTGGTCAGCCAGTGTCGAAAGGCTGAGATCGATCCCCTCATGGCAATAGCGTTCGCTTTGACGGTTGAGCGGTTGATGCTGGGCGAACTTCTCAAACAGGATCATCGCCAGAAGGTTCGGCCCCGCAAAGCCGCGCGGTGTCACATGGAAAGGTGCCGGAGCCTGCGTGATCTTCTCGCATTCACGACAGGAGAACTTCTCCCGCACTGTCTGAATGACCTTCCACTGACGCGGAATGACCTCCAAAGTCTCGGTGACATCCTCGCCGAGCTTTGACAGCTTGGCCGATCCACAGCAGGGACAACTGACTGGGGCGGCGATAACGACACGTTCGCGCGGCAGATGTTCAGGAAAGGGCTTGCGTGACGGACGCTTACGTTCGAAGGCCCTGACGATTGAGGCACTGGCTGCGATCTCTGCTGCCAGTTCATCTTCGCCGGCATCAGCTTCGAGTTCTTCGAGCTGCAGTTCCATCTGTTCGAGAAGCCGTGCCTTGCGCTCCGAGCGGCTGCCGTAAAGCTCGCGGCGAACCTTCTCGATCTCCAGCTTCAGCCGGGCGATCAGCGCCTCGGAATGCGACACGAGCGCCTTTGCACTGGCAGCTTCCGCCTTCGCTATCGTCGCTTCGGCCTCGGCCGCAACACGGCGCGCTCGCTCTTGCGCCAGAACAGCAAGTGCACTGGCAAGATCCTTAGGAAGCTGTTGGGCCGCGTCGTTCATGGAGTGATGGAATCATATTCGCTCCCGTCATTCCAGCATTTTTACTTACCCGACCGAGGTCGGCCGCCAGGTTTTTTGCGGCATCCGCCAGTCGATCCCTTCCAGCAGATATCCGAGCTGCGCAGGTGTAATCACCACCGTTCCATCGGCCGCCGACGGCCATATGAAGCGTCCCCGCTCCAGCTTCTTCGTGAACAGGCACGCTCCCTGGCCATCATGCCAGATGACCTTGATCAGGCCGCCGCCACGACCGCGGAAGACGAACAGGTGTCCACACATAGGATCGCGCTTCAGCGTCTCCTGCACCATCAACGACAAACCGGGAAAGCCCTTGCGCATGTCCGTGTGGCCTGTCGCCAGCCAGACCTTCACACCAGCAGGAACCAGGATCATCGCCGACCCAGCACACAATCGAGAATGCGGCCAAGTGCCTCCGTGTCGATGTCGCTACCCACGCGGACACGACGACCGCGGCCCAGATCAATCGTGACATCGCTGCGTTTCCGGCGGGGATGCGATGAGGCCGGCGCTTCTGAGGCGGAAGGCTGGGCTGCCGACGCGGCCTCCGAAACGATCACGGGTACCAAGGTGCTCGATCCCGGCGTCGACGGCTCCTCGATCCGGCAGAATTCCTTGCGCCACCGAAAGAGCTGGCTCACGTGGATGCCGGCCGATCGCGCAATTTCGGAAAGAACCGCACCAGGCTCAAGGCAGGCGGCAACCAGCCGCTCCTTGTCCTCGCGAGACCAGCGCCGACGGCGCCCGACAGACGTGATCACTTCAATCGAATGCTTGGTCATAGGACTACTCCTGGTGTTTGCACTAGGACTTCCAATGTTCACGCCAATCTCGCAAGACGGCCTTCACCGGAGGCTTACGTCATAAACGCCACTCAGTGACGATCACCCTATAATGACCTTCAGCCTTCAGACAATATTTGCCCGCCTGACATGGTGCATTCAGACAGGCGATGCTTTGCGGCTACGGCGTTTTATATATCTCGTGCTGACACTGGCTTCTTGACCTGAGCCCCTGAACTTCCTCCAGATTCTGGTAGAGTCTGTCACGACACGGAGACGGACGGCATGAAGCGTTCACGGTTCACGGAAGAACAG